>JALUXH010000237.1 GCA_027019065.1 Anaerolineales bacterium | reverse complement strand
GCCTACGCTGGGGTGCCCTCCATGCGTCTTGATGCGCTGTGCTTTTGCCATACCCCTCCCCTTGCTCCCCTCCCCGCATGCGGGGAGGGGATGGGGGTGGGGTCAATGCAGCGGCGGCGCCAAAGAAAAACGCGGTGGGAACCCATACCCAGGGTTGCCATTGCCGCGATCTGGGTAGGTAATTACCCATTGCTTACCAGACATGCAAAAACAAAACCGCCGGGGCCAAAAGGCTCGGCGGTTTTTCTGCGCCCCCGGCGCGACTCGAACGCGCAACCTACGGATTCGAAGTCCGGCGCTCTGTCCATTGAGCTACGGGGGCGAGCGGCTCAATTATACCATCACCCCCCCGCCTGCTCTCGCAATTGCGCCAACGCCTCGCGATAGGCTTCCGCATCGGGGGGCTCCAGCGCCAGAATGGTTTCGATGGCACGCATGGCGTCTTCCACCTGCCCGGCGTCAAGGAATTTCTCCCCGGCGGTGTCGTAAGCGCGGGTGGCTTCCTGCTTGTGCCCCAACGCCGCGTATACCTGCCCCAGACGCAAATAGATTTCGCCGACATTGGGGTGGGCTTCTGTCAGGGCGTTCAACAGGGTGAGCGCCTGGGTAAGGTCATCGTTGCGGCGCAGGTAGCGGATGTAATCATCCAGTTCGGCCATCGCCTGGCGAATGCGCCCCAGTTTGAGCTGCAGATCAATGAGTTTGGCGCGCACTTCCCGGTCTTCCGGCTCCAGCGTGCGGATTTGCTCATACATCAGCGCCGCCTGCCGCCAGTCCAGTTGCTGCTCGGCCAGGTCGGCCAACTGGCGCAAGATCTGGCGCTGCCATACCTGCCCTTTGGGAAGACGCTGGGCCAGTTTCAGGGCGCGTTCGTACGCCTGGCGCGCTTTCTGAAGTTCCGCCAGCTGGTAATGGGCATCGGCCATTTGCATGTAATGGGCAATGGCTTCGTCCAGTTTGTTCTGACGCACCAGCGCCTCAATGAGGCGGGCATGGGCTTCCACGTGGGTGGGGTTGAGTTCCAGCACTTTGCGGTAGAGGTTGACGGCCTGGTCGGCATTGCCCCGAACAAGGTAGGTGCGCGCCACCATCAGGTATTTTTCTTCGGCCACGTCGGTCATGCCGCGCTCGGCCAGAATGTCGGCCATGAGGATGTGCAGCGGCAGGTAAGCAGGCGCATAAGCCAGGGCAAGTTGGGCTTCTTCCAGCGCAGCACCCCATGCGCCGCGCGCGAGCAGGTTGTGGATGGCCGTCAGGGCTTCCACAATACGGCCGCTCTGGGCTTCCATCAGCATATCGGCCAGCGGAAGCAGCCCCGCGGCTTGCTTTTCCTGCACCAGTTGCCGGCGCGCCTCCGCCACCTGCTGCCGCCAGTCGGGGCGGGAAAGCAGTTGCTCTACATTGCGCGCAATGCGCTCTACGGCTGCCTCATCCACCTCGCTGCTCACCTGGGCAATGAGCGGCTCATACAGCTGGCCGAGGGCGTCGGCCTGTTCGGGCAGCACGGCGCTCATATCGGCCAGGCGCAGGGCTTCAAGGTAATGCTGGGCGGCTTCGGCCTGTTTGCCGAGTTTGCGGTGGGCGCGTGCTGCCAGCAGGTGGCTGGCAAGGGCAAAGTCGGGGTGCGCCATAGATTTTTGCAAATAGCGCAAGGCTTCTTCAGGCTGGCCGGTTTCCAGAAGCAGGAAGCCGAGGTCAAAGTAAGCCGCGGCATGGTCCAGGCCCGCGGAAACTGCACGGCGCAGTTCCTCGGCGGCCTGGGCGTAATCGCCGCGGGTCTGTTCATCAACGACCTGCCCGAGCAACAACAGAATGCGGCTGCGCTGCTGCCGGCGCGCGGTGGGGCTGGTCAATCCTTGCATGAGGGCGTCGATGCCGGTGTGGTCGGCAGGGGAAGTATCTTGCCCTTCTGCCTGTTCAAACAGCACCTCGGCCAGGCGGGTAAGGGCGCGCCGCTGGGCCTGAGTGACCGGGTCGGCCTGAGATTCCTCCTCTCCCGCGTCTTTTTCCTCTTCCGCCGCTGTCCGAGCGGTGGCTTCCCGAATTTTGGCCATGCGCAAGGGGTTGGTGCCGCCACGCGGGCGTTCGGGCAAAGCCAGCAAAGTGCCGGTTTTGAGTGCGGCCAGCGCCTGTTTTACTTTGGGCTCATCGGGAACCAGCGCCGCGGCGCGCTGGGCCGCGTGGGTGGCTTCCTGCACTTTGCCCTGCCGCTGCAACAGCGCCGCGACGGCCAAATACTCTTCTACGGCGCGGTCCAGTTGCTTCATGCGGTCGTAAATCAACGCCAGATGGGTATGTGCGGTCAGGTTTTCCGGCTCCAGGCGTAGCACCCGCAGGTAATTATCCACGCCGCGCTTGGCTTCGCCGCGCCGCATGAAACGGTCAGCGGCCTGCAAAGCCGCCTTGACCGCCCGGCGCAAATGCCCCTCCCGCTCGTAAATTTGCGCCATTTTTTCCCACGGCACCGGGTCCTGCGGCATCACCTGCGCTGCCCGTTGGTAAGCGCGCAACGCGCCTTCGTAATCGTGCAATTCAAACAGCGCCAGGCCCAAGCTGGTCAACGCCTGATAGTCATCCGGCCGGGCCTCAAGGGCTTTGCGGTAATGCTTCGCGGCCCGCTCCCATTCCAAATCCCACGCGGCGGAATGGCCGGCGTTCATGCTTGCATGATACACATCTCTTTCTGCCATAAGATCTCCCTGTTTGTCCGGTCAAGGCAAGCGCTGCCGTAAAGTCGCTGTTCAGCCCTGGTCAGGAGAAACCACAAATTCCACACATTCCGTAACTGCTCAGCCTTGGTAAGGAGAAACCACAGATGAGGCAGATTTCGCAGAAAATCGACCACAGATTCTACAGATTCGCACCGATTGCAACCCCAGAAAGCACAAAAGCGTCGCAGAAAACACAGAAGTTGACTTTGCGTCTTTGTTCCCTTTGCGCTTGGCGTGATGCCGTTGTAGCCTTTGGGTTTCCTGTGTGCCTTGGCGTTTTCATCGCAGGTGGGCTGAACAGTTACACGCTGTCAATATATTAGCACAGACGGGGCAACTTTGCAGGCATTTCTTTCGTCCTTGCCTCTCCGAATTGCAGCAACGGCACCCCCGGGCCTGGGCCTGCCCGGCATTTCCCTGGGGCGCCGCGCGGCGCTGCGTTGACGCCATCTCCGTCATTCAAGGCATCCGTTCAGCCTCAGGGGCCAGAGGAAGCCTTTTGCCCTGCCAACGCGCCCACCCCAGCCCGGCCAAAAGCACCGCCGGTAACGGCAGGTACATCCAGGCACTTTGCACGGGCTGGCCGTGGTGCCATGTCAGCGTTGCCAGGAACAGCCACCACAATCCAATCCAGGCCACCGCAAGCACGCCCGCAATAGTGGCTATGCGAAATGCACGAGATTTGTGGCGGGATAGCGCCGCCAGCACAGCCACCAGCGGCAGGAAAAGGATCAGGAAATTGCCGGGGTCGGTGTTGATGCCAATCCACTGGCTGGCAACCAGCGTCAGGTTGTAGGCCCACAGCGGGAAAGCCGTGGTGCGGCTCTGCCACCACGCCGCCGCCAACGCCGCGCTCAGGGCAGCCGTCACCGCCCATCCCAGCCCCTGCCCGGCCGCGGGAAGCCCCCCCCGCAAAGCCGCCTGCAACGTGTTGGGCGGCGTGTAAGTGGGATAGCGAAAGATTTCCCGCAATTCTTCCAGCGGCCAGCGGGGCAAAAGCGCCGTACTGACCACCAGGAGTACCAGCAGGCTGCCCAACAGCCCCCCCAGCAGCCGCCACCGCCGCCGGGAAGCGCCCCAAAAGAGGGCAAAGGCCACCGGCAGGGCGGCCAGTTGCGGCTTGATGGTCGCCAGCGCCAACAACACCCCCGCCGCGGCTTCCTGCTCGTGCCGCCATGCCCAGGCCGCGCCGGTGAGAAACACCGCCACCCACACCACCGCGTTGCCGTTCACCACCGCCCGCACGGCTTCGTACCATGTCAACGCAAAAACGGCCAGCAGCGCCATCAGCCCCGGCGGCGGCTTCCAGCGCACAGCAGCCAGCGCCAGCCCCAGCATGGCGGCCAGCAGCAGTTCAAGGGTCGTGTTCCAGAGGCCGCGTGCCAGGGGATAATCGGCCACGAAGGCAAACGGGGCCACCAGCCCGCAAGCATATAAAGGATACACCAGGCGCATCTGGCCTTCCCCAGGCCCGGCAGGATGCCCGTAGGCCAGGCGCTGGGCATCCAGGGCTACCGCGTCGCTGTAGGGGTCGCGGCCTTCCAGCAGCCAGGCGCGTGCGGCCACCCAATAGACCATGAAATCGTTGCCGCCGGGGTGCCGCCGGGCAAAGCGCACATTGCCCCACACCAGCAGCGCCGCAACGCCCAGCGCCAGCCCCAGCCCCGCTCCGCGCCGCCCCCAGCCGCTGCTCATCGGCTAAAACCCTACCATCTGCAACGGCACCGGCGTGAACACCAGCACCAGCAGCACCATGCCTAAAACGGCGATGGCCTTGCGGCGGCCGTCCAAAGGGGTAATCTGGTCTAACGGCTCGGCATAGCGCCGCCCCAGAAACAGCAGCAAGAACGCCCACAGCCACCAGCCTTCCCACACCAGGCCAAACAGCAAAAGCGCCCCCATGAACGGCCAAAAGATGCGGCGCGCTTTGTCGCCCAGCCAGGCATAGAGCACATGGCCGCCATCCAGCGTGCCGAGGGGAATCAGGTTGAGCGCGGTCACCAGGAACCCGGCCCAGCCTGCCCAGGCCACCGGATGCAGCATGACATCCTGCCCGCCCAGCGGCAGGGGGCGGCCGGTGAAGAAGAACTTGAGCCAGTAAGCCAGCGGCGAAAGACCGCCGTAATGCGCCGGCGCGGGGAGCAGTTTTCCAAACACGGCCAGTTTTGCCAGCAGATACAGCACGGAGTTGCCTTCCAGCATCAGGCTGCTGCCGCGCGGCATCCAGGTGGGCAGCGCTTCAACATGGGAAAGGCTCAATCCCAACAGCATCACCGGGACGGCCACCACCATGCCCGCCAGCGGGCCGGCAATGCCGATATCCAGCAACACCCGGCGGTTGCGCGGCGGCGCTTTCAGGCTGATGAAAGCGCCCAGGGTGCCAAACAGGCTGAAAGGGAAAGGGAGAAAATAGGGCAATGTGACCGCCGTGCCGTGGCGGCGCGCCGCCAGGTAATGCCCAAACTCGTGGAAGAGCAAAATCGCCATCAGGCTGACGGTAAACGCCAGGCCGCCGCCCAGGGCCTTTCTCAGGGCAGGAAGGGCACCGGGGCCGAAATCGGCGGGGCCCTGGTAAGCATAGGACACCCCGGCGGCAAACACACTGAGCACCGTCAGCACAAACAGCACCGCGTTCCACACCGTTCGCGAAGGCTGCGGGCGCAGCACGCCGGGCACCAGCAGCACTTCATGCCTGCTTTTCCGCCCAAAACGAAAGAGCGGCGTGATGTCGTGCGGCCGCAAGGCGGCTTCCAGGCGGCTATAGGCGGCTTCCGTGTCGCCCAACACTTCGCCGCGGAAGCGCGCCAGCCAGCCCTGGCGCTGCGGGTCGTCCCAGGTGACGCTTTCCACCCGCATCACCCGAGCCACCAGCGAGGTCAGAATTTCCTGCTGGGAAAAAGGCGCATCTCCGAACATCATCCCTCCAGAACCGAAGTGCTTTAAGCATACCCGAAGGCCGCCCGCGGCGCAAGCATCGCGTCGGCAGTGCTCCACCAACACAAAAGCCCCGCCACAAGACGGGGCTGGGCGTTGTGGGCCCAGCAGGATTCGAACCTGCGACCAAGCGGTTATGAGCCGCCTGCTCTCACCGCTGAGCTATGGGCCCGGCGAAACAAGAGCCGCCACCGGCTGCCGGGCAGCCCGGGCAGCCCCAGAGCGGGCGACGGGACTCGAACCCGCGAGTGACGGCTTGGAAGGCCGTTGCCTTACCACTTGGCGACGCCCGCATGAAGCGCCCCTATTCTACCATCCCGCGGCTGTCGGTCAAGCCCCTGCGCCACCACAAACTTTTTACAAACCGTTTACATCGCCATAATGCCCCCCTTACACCCCCGCGCTATGATAAAAGCGTTCCGAAAAACCTTCACAGGAGGTCACTCATGTTCAAGAAAAGTCTGTTCGGCTGGTTGTTAGCCCTCGCCTTCGCCCTGGCAGCGACGGCAGGCGTTTTCGCCGCCACCCGCAGCGAAGGTACCCCGCCGGGCGGCCCTGCCGCCCGTCCGGCGCGCCACATCGGCCAGGTCACGGCCGTGGGCGAGAATACTTTCACTCTCAAACTGCTGGACGGCAAAACCGTACAAATCGCCGTGGACGAGGACACCCGCTTCCGCAAGGCGGGCGGCGGGGAAGCCTCGTTCGCCGACATCACCGTGGGGCGCTGGGTTGCCGGTGCGGTGAAACCGCCGCAGGAAGGCGAAGAAGGCGTGCTGCACGCCCGAGTGGTGGTGATTTTGCCCGCTGACTTTGACCCGGCCCACTTGAAACGCGGCCAGCGCCACATCGGCAAAGTGACCGCCGTGGGCAGCGATAACTTCACCATCCAGTCCCGCGACGGCCAGTCCCTCACCTTCGCCGTCACCGACCAGACCCGTTTCCGCAACCGCGACGGCGCCGTCAAGAGCCTCGCCGACCTGAAACCCGACATGCCCGTCCTCGTCATCGCCAAACA
>JALUXH010000236.1 GCA_027019065.1 Anaerolineales bacterium | reverse complement strand
AATGTGAACATGGTGGTGGAACTGCTGAAGCCGGTAGCGCTGGAGCAGGGGAGCAAGTTCGCCATTCGCGAAGGCGGCCTGACGGTGGGCGCCGGCGTCGTGACCGAGATTCTGGACTAAAGGTGTTGTATGGCTAAGAAAAAAGGTGTGCGCATTGTGGTGACGTTGGCTTGCACGGAATGCAAGGAGCGTAACTACACCACAGAAAAGAACCGGCGCAACGACCCGGCGCGGCTGGAACTGCGTAAATATTGCCCCCGCTGCCGTCGGCATACCCTGCACCGCGAAACGCGCTGAGGCGTGGTATAATCGGTGGGAGGGATAGCCCCCTGTCCCTCCCACTGTTCGTAGGCCAGTAGCTCAATTTGGAAGAGCACCGGTCTCCAAAACCGGCGGTTGGGGGTTCGAGTCCCTCCTGGCCTGCCTTCGGATGACGCCGCTGTAAAGGCGGCGTTTTATCCGTAAGCACGGTGTGCAACGTTGGCCCGAAGGAGTCGCCTGTGGCGAAGAAAAAAACACAAACCCGCAAACAGCGTAAAGAAGCCGCTGCCCGCCGGCAGGTTGCCCAGGGCGGCGGGAAGGCCGCGGCTGCGCCGGCCCCAAAAACGCCGGTGCGCAAAACCGCTGCCCGCAAGCCCGCCCGCAAGCAGCCTAATGCCATTGAGCGCTTCATCCGTGAAACGCGCGGCGAACTGCAAAAGGTCAGTTGGCCGACCCGCGAAGAAGCCTGGCGGCTGACGGTAGTCGTCACCGCGGTAACGATTTTCATGGCGGCCTTTTTAGGCCTCTTCGACTGGGTGTTTACCAAATTGTTTGCGCTGATTTTGGGCTGACCCGTCTGCGATGGGTATGACAAGGTTGTGAGAGGTTGTGATGGGAATGGAAGAAGAACGCGTCGCGCCCCAGCCGGAGGAAGAAGCCGCTGAAACGGCTTCCCCCCAGCCTGTAGCCGCGGCAGGCACCGAAAGCGAAAACCCCGAGGCAGAGGCCGATGACGGCCGCGCCTGGTACGTTGTGCATTGCTATTCCGGCTATGAAAACAAGGTGCGCCACAACCTGGAACAGCGCATTGAATCCATGGGGATGAAAGACAAAATCTTTGACGTGATCGTCCCCACGGAAGAAGAGGTGGAAGTCAAAGACGGCAAGCGCCGCACCGTGGAGCGCCGCATCTTCCCCGGTTACATCCTCGTCAATATGATTCTGAGTGAGGATTCGTGGTACGTGGTTCGGAACACCCCGGGCGTGACCGGCTTCGTAGGCATGGGCGACGAACCGACCCCCTTACGCCCCGAAGAGGTGGCGCAAATTCTCAAACGCATGGAATCCGAAACCCCGCGTGTCAAGGTCACTTTCCGCCCCGGAGAGCGGGTGCGTATTGTGGAAGGCCCCTTCCATGATTTCCGCGGCACGGTGGAGGAAATAGACATGGAACGCGGCAAAGTTCGGGTGCTCATCAGTTTCTTTGGGCGTGAAACGCCCGTGGAACTGGACTTCCTGCAGGTGGAAAAAGCCTGACCGAGCGGTCGGGTGTGGGAGGGCTTCCCAAAACAGGCCCGCTAAGACCACGATAAGGAGTGAATGATGGCAAAGAAACTCAAGGTTGTTGTGAAGCTGCAAATTGAGGCCGGTAAGGCCAACCCCGCGCCGCCCATCGGCCCGGCATTGGCCCCGCACGGCGTCAACCTGATGGCTTTCTGCAAGGAATACAACGCCCGCACGCGCGATAAAATGGGCGAGGTGATCCCGGCGGAAATTTTCATCTACACCGACGGTTCGTTTACCTTCAAACTGAAAAGCCCCCCCGCTTCCGTGCTGCTCAAAAAGGCGGCCGGCATTGAAAAAGGCTCTTCGGTGCCCAACCGTGAAAAAGTGGGCAAGGTCACGCGCACCCAGGTGCGCGAGATCGCAGAACTTAAAATGAAAGACCTCAACGCCCATGATATTGAAGCCGCCATGCGCATGATAGAGGGCACGGCGCGCAACATGGGTATTGAGGTGGTGGACTAACCCCGTGGGAGGGCGCAAGCCCGTTTGCACCACCAGGAGGAACTCATGGCAAAGCGTGGAAAGAAATACCTGGAAGCCGCCAAAAAGATTGACCGTCAGCGTCTGTATCCGCCCGAAGAAGCCATTAAACTGGTGAAAGAAACCTCTTATGCCGGCTTCGACGCCACGGTGGAATTGCACATGCGCCTCGGCGTTGACCCGCGCCACGCCGACCAGCAGGTGCGCGGCACCGTGGTGCTGCCGCATGGCCTGGGCAAGCAGGTGCGGGTGCTGGTTTTTGCCCAGGGCGAAGGCGCCCGGCTGGCCAAAGAAGCCGGGGCCGATTATGTAGCCGAAGACGACGAACTCATCCAGAAAATTCAACAGGGCTGGACGGATTTTGACGTGGCCATTGCCACCCCCGACATGATGGGCAAGATCGGCCGCCTGGGGCGCGTGCTCGGCCCGCGTGGCCTGATGCCGAACCCGAAAGCGGGCACTCTGGTCCCGGCGCAAGATATTCCGCGGGCCGTCAAGGAAGCCAAAGCCGGGCGTGTGGAGTTTCGGGTCGACAAAGGCGCCAACCTGCACGTGCCGATTGGCAAGGTTTCCTTTACCGAGCAGCAGTTGTATGATAATATGGCCTCTATCGTTGATGCGGTCAAAAAAGCCCGCCCGGCCGCGGCCAAAGGCACTTATATGCGGCGGGTGGCGCTGGCCCCCACCATGGGCCCCGGCGTGCGAGTCGACCCGACCCTTGCCCAGGCGATGGAGGCGCCGGAGTAGCCTTCCCGGCTTCCCAAAAGTGAACAACGGTGACTTCGCCGAAGAAAGCAGGTGCCGCGAGGCTCAATACCCTGCCGAGGTGAAGACAGACAAACCCTTTTGAGGGCTTGCGCGGTCTTTGCCTCGTTTCGGCGGGCAAAGGCCGTTTGTTATCCCCGCAAGGGGCATTCTGAGCGAAAGGAGGTACTGCGTTTGGCACTAACCAGAGAACGCAAACAAGAACTGGTGGCGCAATATGAGGCGTTGCTCGGCGACAGCCAGGCTGTGGTGGTCACGACCTACCTGGGCCTCACGGTCGCCCAAATTGAAGAACTGCGCAACGCCGTGCGCGAAGCCGGCGGCCGTTTCATGGTGGCCAAAAACACCCTGCTGAAGCGTGCCTTTGAGGCTGCGGGCTACCCCGTGCCCGAAGAAGCATTGACCGGCAGCACGGCCATAGCCTTTGCCCTTGAAGACCCGCCTGCGGTGGCAAAAGCCATCACCGAATTCGCCAAAAAGAGCGATTTCGTGGAAGTCAAGGCCGGCTTCCTGGAACGGGAAATGATTTCCGCTTCGCAGGTGCAGGCGCTGGCATCGCTGCCGCCGCTGCCCGTGATGCGGGCGCAACTGCTGGGCACCATCATGGCGCCCGCCAGCCAACTGGCCCGCTTGCTGGCCGAACCCGGCCGCCGCGTGGCCGCCGTGCTCAAAGCCTACAGCGAACAGGAAGCCCCCACGGCTGCCTGAGCGCACCCCGATTTCACCCATCCCCGAAAATTTTGCAGAAGGAGGCAACAAATCATGGCTGATTTGGAAAAACTGGTTGAAGAACTGAGCGGCTTGAGTGTGATGGAAGCCGCTGACCTGGTCAAGATGCTTGAGGACAAGTGGGGCGTTTCCGCTGCTGCGCCCGTGGCCGTGGCCGCGGTGGCCGGCGGCGGCGCTGCTGCCGAGGAAGAAAAAGAGGAAAAGACCGAATTTGACGTGGTGCTCAAGGAAACCGGCCCCAAGAAAATTGAGGTCATCAAGGCCATCCGCAAGCTGACCTCGCTGGGCCTGAAAGAAGCCAAGACCGTGGCCGAAACCCCCGGCTCCAAAATTCTGGAAGCCGTCAGCAAAGAGGCTGCGGAAGAGGCCAAGAAAGAACTGGAAGCCGCCGGCGCCGTGGTGGAACTGGCGTAAGGCTGCCGACTTCAAAGCAAGGAAAACGCCCCGGCTGAAACCGGGGCGTTTTTTGTGTTCCCTGGGAGAAACCGGGGCTTTAGTGGTGGACGTGCCCGTGGTCAAGTTCTTCCGGTGTGGCTTCCCGAATGCCGACCACTTTAATCTGGAAGTTCAGCGTTTTGCCGGCCAGCGGGTGATTGAAGTTCAACAGCGCAGTATCGTCCCGCACTTCGGCAATCACGGCATCGAAGACCTGCCCCTGGTGGTCGCGCAACTGCAGCGGCGTGCCAACTTCCACCGGAATTTCGGGCGGGAATTCGCTCTTCGGAATTTCTACGAAAGCGTTGGGGTCTTCCTCGCCATAGCCCTCGGCAGGCGCGACCGACACCGCTTTGCTTTCGCCAACGCTCATGCCGTAAACCTCTTTCTCCAGGCCGGGGATGATGTTCCCTCTCCCCTGGATGAATTCAATCGGGCCGTGCCCTTCTGAGGAATCCACCACTTCACCGTCCACGGTGAGGGTGTATTCCAGGCTGACCACATCGTTGTCGCCGACGACGCGCTTTTCTTGTTCGCTCATAACTTTCTCCTTCCGGAAATGTGACGCTTTGCCTTGCATTGCCCCCAGCGGGTCGGCGACCAGTTGGGTTGCAGTCAAAGCCAGCGTGCTTGGGATACACCTGCATTCTAACACAGAAATCCCGTTTTCGCGCCCCAGGTTTGGGGCTTGTCTTTTGCTTTGTTCTCCGTTACAATCGGTGCGCTACCCCCTTTGGAGGCGATCCTATGGCTGCTGAATTGCCTGAAATGACCACCGACCGCTTTGAAGCAGAGGTTTTGCAAAGCGATTTGCCCGTGTTGATTGATTTCACTGCAGAGTGGTGCGCGCCGTGCAAAATGCTTGACCCGCTGGTGGCCGAACTGGCCGAAGAATGGCAGGGGCGCGCGAAAGTGTTCCAGATGGACGCCGACAAAAACACCGACCTGCTGGTGCAATGGCGCATCATGGGCGTGCCGACGCTGGCATTGTTCAAAGGTGGTAAGATTGTCGCGCGCCTGACCGGTTACAAGTCCAGGAAAGCCATCGTTAAAAAGTTCGGCAAGCATCTTTCGTGATAGCCTTGACAATGCTTCGGCGCGTAGGTAAAATTCGGGGGCGCTAAGGCGAAAGGCGCCGAGGTAGCTCAGTTGGTAGAGCAGCGGACTGAAAATCCGCGTGTCGCCGGTTCGATTCCGGCCTTCGGCACTGAATAAGCGGGCGTAGTTCAGTTGGTAGAACGCCTCCTTGCCAAGGAGAAGGTCGTGGGTTCGAGTCCCATCGCCCGCTCCACGCACGATGTCAGGCAAAGGGCTGAGGGCAGGTGGCTGGCACACAGCCGTTTGCCTTCAGCCCCGAGTTTTCTTGGCGACGTAGCCAAGTGGGAAGGCAGGGGCCTGCAAAGCCCTGATTCGCGGGTTCGAATCCCGCCGTCGCCTCTCTGCCCCTCGCCCCGCGAGGGGCGTTTTGTTTCTGCCGCCGTGGTATGATAAATGTCAGTCAGCGGTAACGCAAAAGCGCAGAGAAAGGCAAAGGCGCAAAGAGCAAATGGTTTTTCGTGCTCATCTGTGAAATCGGTGGATGTTTTTTTGTAACTGTTCAGCCCACCTGTAAAATGAAAACGCCAAGGCACACAGGAGACCCAAAGGTTACAACGGCGTAACGCCAAGCGCAAAGGGAACAAAGGCGCAAAGTAAACTTCTGTGCTTTCTGGGGTTGCAATCGGTGCGAATCTGTGGAATCTGTGGATGATTTTCTGCGGAATCTGCGTCATCTGTGGTTTATTCCCGAAACACAAGCGAGGTGAGCGATGGTGCAGCCGGATTTCTGCGAAAAATTTTCTCTGGAAGGCCGCGTGGCGCTGGTGACGGGCGGGGCGGGGCTGCTCGGCGAGCAGTTTTGCCGCACGTTGGCCTCGGCGGGCGCAGCCGTGGCTGTGGTAGATCTTTCCCCCGAAGGCGCGCGCCGGGTTGCAGAGAGCATTCAGGCCGCAGGCGGCCAGGCCCACCCCTACACGGTGGACATCACCGACCCGGCCGCCGTGCGCGCCGCCGTGGACGACATCCGCACCCGCTGGGGCAGGCTCGACGTCCTGGTCAACAGCGCCGCCCTCGACCCCAAAGTCAGCGCCGAGGGCGCGGTGCGCTCGTCTTCCGCCTTTGAAGATTTCCCCCTGGAAACCTGGCGGCAGGCGCTGGACGTCAACCTGACGGGCATGTTCATCGTCACCCAGGCCGTGGCGCGGGTAATGAGCCAGCAGGGGAAGGGCAGCATCATCAACATCTGCTCCACCTACGGGCTGGTGGGCCCCGACCAGCGCATTTACCAGAAACCCGGCCGGCCGCCGCAGTTCAAGCCGGTGTATTACACCGTCTCCAAGGCCGCCGTGCTGGGCTTTACCCGCTACCTCGCCACCTACTACGCGGGCACCGAAATCCGTGTCAACGCCCTCACCCCCGGCGGGGTGTATAATCGCCAGGATGAGGCCTTTGTGCAGGCTTACAGCGCCCGCACCGTGTTGGGACGCATGGCGCGCAAGGACGAGATGAACGGCGCTTTGCTGTTCCTGGCTTCCGATGCTTCCTCTTATATGACCGGCGCCAACCTGGTGGTGGACGGCGGCTGGACGGCATGGTAAAGTAAACCGGGTAACGGCCTACGCTGGGGTGCTCTCCATGCATCTTGATGCGCTGTGCCTTTGCCGTACCCCTCCCCTGGCTCCCCTCCCCGCATGCGGGGAGGGGACGGGGGTGGAGTCAACGCAGCGGCGGCAGCGCCAAAGGAAAACGCGGTGTGAAAACACGCCCTGCACTGCCAGCGCTGCGATTTGGGTAGGCAATTACTAAACCGGAGTGTGTAAGATGTCCTCGTTACGGCGTATCAAAATCGTGATTGAAAAGCATGACGATGGCTATGTGGCTTACCCCGTGGGTCTGAAAGGCATTGTTGTTGGCGAGGGTGACACCGTGGAAGAGGCCCTGGCCGATGTTCGCTCGGCCATTGCTTTTCACATTGAAACTTTTGGCCACGAAGTGCTGGATGAACAGCCCGAAGAGGTTTTCCTCACCGACGAAGCCCTTTTTGTTTAGAGGATGCCCCGCTTTCCCCGAGATGCCCGCAGGGATAGAGTATTGTGTGCGCTCCAGGCGTTAGGGTTCCGCATTGTGCGCCGCGGCAACCATATTGCGCTCCTCCGAGAAAATCCTGATGGTACCAGAACACCGCTCACCATGCCCAACCATCGCCGCCTTAAATCTTCTACCCTCCGTACCATTTTGCGCCAGGCGGGCATTGCCCGTGAGGCCTTCCTCTATCACTACGACAAGTGCTGACCCATGCCCGAAATCTTAGCCCTCATCCCCGCGCGGGGCGGCTCCAAATCCATCCCGCGCAAGAACATCAAGCCCTTCGCCGGGCACCCGCTGATTGCCTACAGCATTGCCGCCGGCTTGCAGGCGGAAAGCGTGACGCGGGTCATCGTTTCCACCGACGACGACGAAATCGCCGCCGTGGCGCGGGAATACGGCGCGGAGGTGCCCTTCTGCCGCCCTGCCGAACTCGCCCAGGATGCCACCCCCGACCTGCCGGTCTTCACCCACGCCCTGGCGTGGCTGGAAGCGCACGAAGGCTACCGCCCCGACCTGGTGGTGCAACTGCGCCCTACCACGCCGGTGCGCCCGCCCGACCTGATTGACCGCGCCGTGCGCCTGCTGCAGCAGCATCCGGAAGCCGACTCGGTGCGAGGCGTGGTGCCTTCCGGCCAAAACCCCCACAAAATGTGGCGCATCGCCGAAGATGGCCGCATGACCCCCCTGCTGGAAGTGCCCGGCATCGCCGAACCCTACAACGCCCCCCGCCAGAGCCTGCCGCCGACTTACTGGCAGACCGGCCACATTGACGTCATTCGCCCGCGGGTGTTTGCCACCGGCAGCATGAGCGGCAGAATCATTTTGCCGGTGGTGCTGGAACGCGAATACACCGTGGATTTGGACACCCCCCTGGACTGGATGTGGGCGGAGTGGCTGGTGCGCCATGTGGGAATGCCCATGGTGTGGCCGGGGCGCAAGCCGCGCCCCATGCCGCAAAAAATCCGCCTGGTAGTGCTGGATTTTGACGGCACCCTCACCGACGACCGCGTGTGGGTGGACGAAACCGGCCGCGAAATGGTGGCCGCGCACCGCGGCGATGGCTTCGGCATCGCCCGCCTGCGGGAAGCCGGGGTGGCGGTGGTCATCCTCTCGCGGGAAACCAACCCGGTGGTTGCTGCCCGCGCCCGCAAACTGGGCGTGCCCGTTTTCCAGAGCGTGGCCGACAAGGCCGCGGCCATGCGCTCGCTGTTGGCAAAATACGGCATCCCCGCGGCGGAAGCCGTGTTTGTGGGTAACGATGTCAACGACCTGCCCGCCTTTAATGAGGTTGGCTGGGCGGTGGCCGTGGGCAATGCCCACCCTGAGGTGCAGCGCGCCGCCGACTGGGTGCTTTCCCACCCCGGCGGCCACGGCGCGGTGCGCGAGCTGTGTGACTTGATATTCGCCCAAAGTAACCTCTCGCACAATTGAGGGGTTCGGCGATTCGTTTGAATTTTACAAGGAGCAACGCCGCTTTCCTTCTGGGCTGCGTTTATCCTTCAAGTCTGCCTATCGCCCTCCCAACTCCCCCCTCACTCCTCCCCTTTCCTTTCCCATTGGGAGAGGAAAGGGGGGAAGCGCCGAGCCTTGCGAGGCGCAGGGGGGAAGGTGAGGGCGAGAGAAAGCGGAAAATCGGCTTTCTTGCCGACTTGTGGGTAAAAGTGAGCCCTCTGGGAAAGGGGAAACTCCTATCCTCTCGGAGGCTACTATGAAAGAAATTCGCATGGGCGACCGCATGGTGGGTAAAGGGCATCCCACCTACATTGTCGCCGAAATCGGCATCAACCACAACGGCAGTGTAGATATTGCCAAACTGCTCATTGACGCCGCGGTCAAGGCCGGCGTGGATGCCGTCAAATTCCAGAAGCGCACCCCCGAAATCTGCACGCCCCGCGACCAGTGGGACAAAATGCGCGAAACCCCCTGGGGCTACATCCGCTACATTGATTACCGCCACAAGGTGGAATTCGGGCAGGACGAATACCGGGAAATTGACCGCTACTGCCGGGAAAAGGGCATCACCTGGTTTGCCTCGGTGTGGGACGAGCCCTCGGTGGATTTTTTGGAGCAGTTCAACCCTGTGGCCTACAAAATTCCCTCGGCGGCGCTGACCGACCACGACCTGCTGCGCCACGTGCGCGCCACCGGCAGGCCGATGATTATTTCCACCGGCATGTCCACCATGGAGCAGATCCGCGCCGCGGTGAGCGCCATTGGCACGGAAAACCTGGCGATTATGCACGCCACCAGCACCTACCCCTGCGAGCCCGAGGAACTCAACCTGCGGATGATTCAGACCCTGCAGCGGGAATTCCCCGAGGTGCCGATCGGCTATTCGGGGCATGAGGTGGGGCTGGTCACGACCGCCGTGGCGGTGGCGTTGGGCGCGTGCATGGTGGAACGCCACATCACCCTGGACCGCGCCATGTGGGGCAGCGACCAGGCGGCTTCGGTAGAGCCGGGCGGCCTGCAGAAACTGGTGAAATACATCCGCGTCACCGAGCGCGCTTTGGGCGACGGCGTCAAGCGGGTGTATGAATCGGAAATGCCTGCCTTGCGTAAGTTGCGCCGCGTGGGCTTGCAATAAGGGGCCGTGATGCGCAAACCGATGCGCTGGTGGGTCTGGTTTGTTCTTGGGGCGGTCGTGGCGGCAGGTTGCAGACCTGCCGCCACTGGCGTCCAGTCGGGCGCTGTGCAGGGTGAGGCTTCCCCCACGGCGACGCTTTCGCCTGTGGCTGCCGCACCGTCCCCCACGGCCACGCCTTCCCCTGCGCCTTCCCCCACCCCCACGTCAACCCGCCGCCCTGCGCCCACTTTCACCCCTGCACCTACCCCCACACCCTGCGCGGCGGAAGTTTGCGTGTTGCCCTGGCGCTTTCCGCTGCGGCGCCCCATCGCCCCGCCCGGCAGCAGCGCCATTGCGCCGACCTACCCTTTCGGCTCCGATTACCACGGCCTGCGGCCTGTGCACCACGGCGCGGACATGGAAAACCCCCGCGGCACGCCGGTGCTGGCAGCAGCTGCTGGGGTGGTGGTCTTCGCCGGCGCCGACCAACATGCCTTGCTGGGGCCGACGCCGAATTTTTACGGGCAGGCCGTGGTGTTGCGGCACGATTTTGCCGTCGCCGGGCAGCCGGTGTTGACCCTCTACGGCCATCTGGATACGGTTGCGGTGCAGGCCGGGCAAACGGTGGCGGCAGGCGCGGTCATCGGCACGGTGGGCAGCCGCGGCGTGGCCATAGGCCCGCATTTGCATTTTGAAGTGCGCCTGGGCACCAACGCTTACGATGCCGTCCAAAACCCGGTGCTTTGGCTGCAGCCCTCCGCGGCGGGGGAAGGCGCTTTAGCCATGCGGCTCACCGATGCCGCCGGGCAGCCTCGCCACCTGACCGACATTGTGGTGCGCGGCCTGGATGCCGGACTGCCGACGCTTTACCCGCAAACTTATGCCCCGGCCGCCCTGCCGGGCGACCCCCGACTGCACGAAAACCTGGCCCTCGGCAGCCTGCCCGCCGGGCGCTATGAGGTGGAAATCACCTGCTGCGGACGCCTGTTTCGCCGGCAAATCGTGATTCAGCCTTACCGCCTGACCTTTGTTCGCCTCGCCCTTCCATAAAAGGGGGAGCATCCCCAAACCACCCCGACTATCCGACCACCTGACTATCCGACGATTCAACGATCCCCCGCTTTCCTCGCGGAAACGTGTATAATCAAAGCATGTTCCGTTTCTACAAACCCATTGAAGTGCGTTTTAGCGACCTGGACGTGTTAGGGCACGTCAACAATGCCCGCTACCTGACCTACATGGAGCAGGCGCGGGTGGCCTATTTCCGGATGCTCCGCCTCCGCAAGCCCCATGAGCCGCGGGTGGGGTTCATTTTGGCCCATGCTCACATTGACTTCCTCCGCCCGATTTTGATGGATTCCCAGGTGCGGGTGGGCGTGCGGGTGACGCGGCTGGGCAACAAAAGTTTCACCATGGCTTACCGCCTGGAAGACGCCGCCGACGGCTCGGTTTTCGCCACGGCCGAAACGGTGCAGGTGAGTTTTGACTATGAAAACCGGCGCTCTGTTCCCCTCCCCGATGCCTGGCGGCAGGCCATGGCTTCGTATGAGGGCATTCCCCCTTTTGAGGAGCCGCTCCCATGAGCCTTCCCTTCGTTGATGCCGACTTCCTGCAATCTTTCCTCACCGACCTGCTCAACACGCCCAGCCCGACGGGCTTTGCTCATCAGGCCGTTGCCCTCACCCGCCGCACCCTGCAGGCGGTGCTGCCGGAAGCCGACCTGCATGTGACCCCCAAAGGCGCACTGGTTGCCCGCTGGGAAGGCCGCACTTCGGCTGCTCCCCGCGCGCTCACGGCTCACGCCGATACCCTCGGCGCGGTGGTCAAGGAAATCAAAGCCAACGGGCGGCTGAAGGTTTCCCGGGTGGGGGGCTTCCCGTGGAATTTCGTCGAGGGCGAGGGCGTGTGGGTGCACCCCGCCGGAGGGGAGGCCGTGCCGGGCACGCTGCTGCTCACCGCTGCCTCGGTGCATGTGTACGGCCAGCAGGCTTACGAAGCCAAACGCGATGACGACCACATGGAAGTGCGGCTGGATGCCGTGGTACATTCCGCCGAAGATGTGGCTGCGCTGGGCATCGGTGTGGGCGATTTCGTCTCGTTTGAGCCGCGCGTGCGCTGGCACAACGGCTTCGTGCGTGCCCGTCACCTGGATGACAAAGCGGCGGTGGCCTGTATGGTGGCTGCGGCGAAGGCGCTGCACGATGCCGGGCTGCAGCCTGCCCGCACCACCTACCTGCACATCAGCAATTACGAGGAAGTCGGCCACGGGGCGGCTGCCGGCCTGCCCGCCGGGGTGGCCGAACTGGTTTCGGTGGATATGGCCGCCGTAGGCGAAGGCCAGACCAGCGACGAGTTCCACGCCACCCTGTGCGTCAAAGACAGCGGCGGCCCTTACCACTACGGCCTGAGCCAGAAACTGCGCCGCCTGGCCGAGGAACATGGCATTCCCTATAAGGTGGACGTTTACCCCCATTACGGCTCGGACGGCGAAGCCGCCTGGCGCGCCGGGCTGGACGCTGCCGTGGCGCTCATCGGGCCGGGGGTAGATGCTTCGCATAACTACGAACGCACCCACACCGAGGCCCTGATGGCGACCACGCGCTGGGTGGTTGCCTACGCCCTGGATGAATCGTCTCCGGCTTCTGCGGCCTGAAAGCGCGGGATGGATTCGCCGGCGCGCTTCCCTTTTGGGCTTTTTTGCGGCCCCTCGTTGTAACTGCTCAGCCCTGGCAGGGAATCCACAGATTTCACAGATTGGCACAGAAAACACAGAATTGCTCTTTGCGCCATTTGCCTTCTTTGCGTCTTTGCGTTAACCTCTTTTTATGCTTCTGGGTGCGCATCGCGGGCAGGCTGAACAGTTACCCCTCGTGGCTCTTGCGCCTCGTCCCCCAGAAAGCGGGTTGAATATGTTTGCCAAGCAGCCTCATTTTGAACTTTCCGTTGACGAACTCTATCGGCTGGTGCGGGAACTCAATGCCGACCTGGAACTGCGCGCCGTATTGAAACGTGCCATTGCGCTGACGCTGGACACGGTGGGCGGCGATGCGGGCAGCCTCATCGTGGTTGATGAAAACGGCCAGGTGCTTTCCGCGGCCATTTTACAGGGCGGTCATTTGTACGATAATACGGCCTTGCAATTGAAAGCCATGCTGGAACGCGGCCTGGCCGGGTGGGTGTTCCGCACCGGAAAAGCCGCCCTGGTGCCCGATACGGCCGATGACAAGCGCTGGGTGCCCATGTTACGCGGCAACCACGCCGCCGACAGCCGCTCGGCCATTTGCGTCCCGCTGATGGCTCAGGACCGGCGAATCGGGGTCTTCACCGTGGTGCATTCCCAACCGCGCGCCTTTAGCCGCGACCACCTGGTCGGAATGCAACTCATGGCCGATCTGATCAGCCCGGTGGTGATGAACGCCTTGCTCTACGCCCAAAGCCGCCGCCAGGCGCGCCTGATGCAGGCCTGGGCCGAGAGTGCGATGGTCATTGCCGAAACCCTGGAGGCTTCCAAAATCATCCGCCGGATGCTGGAACAGGTGGGGCGCGCCCTGCGTACCGAAGCGGCGGCGCTGGCCTTCCGCGATCCCCACGATGATGCCTGGAGCATCACCGATGCCGTCGGCGTGTTGGGCGAGCGGCTGATGGGCAGTCGTTTGCCGGCCGCGCCCGCCGCTGAAGATGTGCCTCAATGCCCGGCCCTGGAAGCGCTGCACGCCCTCGGCGCGCGGGAAATTTCTTGCGCCCTGCTGCCTCTGGAAGAAGGCCCCGCCGGCGCCCTGATCGCCGTCAATCCGGTGGAAGGCCGTTTCCGCGAAGACATGGTCTCTTTGCTGGAAGGCATTGCCACCCTCACCGCAACCGCCTTGCGCCATGCCCGCGTGTTCTCCGCCCTGCGGGAAGCCCACGAACAATACCGCGCCCTTTTCAACGATACGCTTGACTGGATTTTCATCACCGACCTGCAGGGGCGGGTGGTGGAAGCCAACAAGCGCGCCAAAGAAGACCTCGGCTATCGTTGGGAAGCCCTGCGGGCGGGCACTTTGCCCATTACCGCCGTACACGACCTGCCGACCGGCATTTTGCCCGATGCCCTCGGCGATATTCCCGCTTCCCCGCCGTTGGCCTATGAGTCGGAAGTCCATACTTCGGGCGACGCACACATTCCGGTTGAAGTGTATGTCCGGCGGGTGAGTTTCCGCGGCCGCCCGCATTTGCAGTGGATTTTGCGGGACATCACCGAACGCAAGCGCCTTGACACCCTGCGCGATGATTTGCTCGCCATGCTTTACCACGACCTGCGCGCGCCGCTTTCCAGCATCAGCATGAGCCTTGAATTGCTGGAGCCGGCCGTTGGAGAGGGCGCGGGCGATGCTCAGGAGTTGATCACCATTGCCCGCCGCTCCGCCGCCCGCTTGGAACGCCTCAGCGCCAACATGCTGGACCTCAGCCGCCTGGAAGCCGGGCAAATGCCCCTCAAACGCGAAGCCGTGCAGCCTCAGGCGCTGATCACCGAGGCGCTGGAAGTCGTGGCTCCCCACGCCGACCAGCGGCATCAAACGGTGCGTCTGGAACTTTCGCCCGATTTGCCCCCGGTCAGCGCCGACCGCGAAATGATCCGCCGCGTGCTCATCAATCTGCTGGAAAACGCGGTCAAATACTCGCCGCCCGGCTCACACATTCGCGCCGGGGCGCGGCGGGAAGGCGGGCGGGTGCGCTTTTGGGTGGCCGACAACGGCCCTGGGATTCCCAAAGAAGAGCAAGAGCGCATTTTTCAAAAATACGACCGCGGCAGCACCCGCCGCGGCAAAGGGTTGGGGCTGGGGCTGGCCTTTGCCCGCCTGGCGGTGCAGGCGCACGGCGGCACCATTGGCGTGGAAAGTGAACCCGGCCAGGGGGCGCTGTTTTGCTTTACCCTGCCGCTGGCCCAAGACGAAACGCCCGCGTGACGAACGCGCCCCTTGGAGACGATCCCTTGATCGCCGTTCAGCCCCGATAAACTGAACAGCCCCGCGGGGGCGTTACCTTTTGGAGGCATATTTCCCCATGCAAGAAATCGCAACCAACGTGTTTTTGCTCGACGACTACCGCGGCGTGGTGCCGGGCATGATTGTGCGTAAGGAAGGCACGGTATTGGTGGATTCCCCCCCCTGCCCGCAAGACAGCCGCCTGTGGCGCGCCCGCTGCCGCAACCTGGGCGACAGCCTGAACATGATGCTGGTCTATCTGGATGCGCACGCCGACCGCACCCTGGGCGCACGCATGTTGGAAGTGCCGGTGGTGGCGCACGAGCACACGATGCAGGTTTTCCGCAATCGGGCGGCCATTTTTCGGGTGCAGGGCAGCCCGCGCGGCGAGGCCTGGGAGCGCTGCGCGCAAATTTCCAACATGCGCTGGGCGCCGCCGCAAATGGGCATCACCCACCGCCTGGAGGTGTATTGGGATGAAGCGCCGGTGATCATTGAACACCACCCCGGCCCCCATCCGGGCGCTTTGTGGGTGGTCTTGCCCGACCAGCAGGTGATTTTCGTGGGCGACGCGGTAACCGTGCATCAGCCGCCTTTCCTGGCGCACGCCGATTTGCCGCTGTGGCTGGAAACCGTGGACCTGCTGCTGGCGCCGGATTACCGCGACTTTCTCATCGTCAGCGGGCGCGATGGGCTGGTGCCTGCTTCGGCGCTGCACCACATGCGGGCTTTCCTGGAAACCGCCCATCGGCAGATAGAAGCCCTTGCCGCCCGCAAGGCCGCGCCGGAAAACGCCGCTGCCCTGGCGCCTGCCCTGCTGGAAATGTGGGACTTTGACCGCACCCGCGAGCCCGACCTGGCCGGTTTCTACCTTGCCCGCCTTCGCCAGGGGTTGCAGCGCTACTTTGCCGCCCACTATGCGGCCCGCTCCGGCCGCCATAAAACGCAAAGGATGGACTGACATGGCACAACTTCTCGTCTGGGGCGACCACCCCGAGCCCTGGCCGCCTTATCAGCCGGCTTACGAACTGACGCGCGGCGACCTGGTGGAAAGCGTCCACGCCGCCGCCGTCGCCGTGGTGGATTCCAAAGGCCGCCTGCTGGCTTCCCACGGCAACCCCTTCGTCATCACCTTCCTGCGCTCGTCGGCCAAACCCTTCCAGGCGCTGCCCTTCGTGGAAGACGGCGGCCCCGAACATTTCGGCCTCACCGCCGAAGAAGTGGCCGTCATTTGCGCCTCGCATTCCGGCACCGACCGCCATGTGGAAGTCATCCGCGGCATTCATGCCAAAGTGGGCTTGCAGGAAAGCCAACTGCAATGCGGCGTGCATCCGCCCTATCACCAGCCCACCGCCGTGGCGCTGGAATGCCGCGGTGAGGCCCCCACGCCCTTCCGCCACAACTGTTCGGGCAAGCACACCGGTATGTTGGCGCAGGCGGTTTTTCACGGCTGGCCGACCGAAAATTACCTTGAGATTGACCACCCCGTGCAGCAGCGCATTCTGCACACCTTCGCCGAAATGTGCGGCTTGGACGCCGAAGCGGTGCACCTGGGCACCGACGGCTGCTCGGCGCCCAACTTTGCGGTTTCGCTCTACCACGCGGCCTACGCTTACGCCCGCCTGGCCGACCCGCGCGGCCTGCCGCCCCGCCGCGCCGCTGCGCTGGAAACCATCTTTGCGGCGATGACCGGCAACCCCTTCATGGTGGGCGGTCCCGGACGCTTTGATACCCTTTTCATGGAAGCCGCGGGCGGCGCGATGCTTTCCAAAGCCGGAGCGGAAGCCTACCAGGGGCTGGCGCTCAAGCCGGGCGTGGTGCCGGGGGTGGAAGGCGGCGTGGGCATTGCCATCAAGATCGCCGATGGCGACGGCAAGGGCCGCGCCCGCCCCGCAGTGGTGCTGGAAGTGCTGCGCCAACTGAACGCCCTGCCCGAAAACGTCGCCGCGGCGTTGGCTTCCTTTGGGCCAAAAACCACCGTGACCAACTGGCGCAAAATCCCCGTGGGCGAGGGCAGGCCGTGTTTTGTGTTGGACACCGTGTAGTGTTTTCCAAGGAGATGAGAAATGGCGGAAATGAAAGTTGTGGGGTTGGCACGCCTGGCTCCACTTAACCTGGAGTTTGGAGATTTAACGGTGCTTGTAGGCCCCCAAGCCACGGGGAAAAGTTTGCTTCTCCAACTGTTCAAACTCGTCCACGACGTCCGTGCTGTGAAATCTACCCTTAAGCGATACGCGGTGCTTACTGAAAGCCCTGAATTGTTGGCTGAAGCATACTTTGGTGAAGGGTACACGCCGTTATTACAAGACCTGCGCGTTTTTTGGAATGGTAAGCCGGTCGACTTTGAGGGCGGCAGAGACCGAAAGGAAAGGGTTTTTTACCTGCCTGCTCAGCGGGCTTTGGTTTTTCACCAGGTTAGTTGGCCGCGGCCATTTTCTGATTACCGCCGTGGCGACCCTTATGTGGTACGCACTTTTAGCGAACACCTTCGCCTTTTGCTGGAAAGCGGGCTGGGAGGCGAAGAAGGCGTGGTGTTCCCTATAAAGCGCCGTTTGCATTCCACGATTCGTACTCGGGTGGCTAAAGAGGTTTTTCGGGGCACAGCCCTGAAAGTCATCACCGATAGAGGACTCAAACGCCTTATGCTGGAAACGCACGAAGGTGAACGCTTACCTTACCTCAGCTGGTCTGCAGGGCAGCGGGAATTTGTGCCGTTGTTGCTGGGAATGTATTGGCTGACCCCGCTGGGAAAGATTCCCCGCCAGTCTGTGCAATGGGTCATCGTGGAAGAGCCGGAAATGGGGTTGCACCCGGCAGCATTAGAGGCAACGTTGCTCTTGCTGTTGGAACTGCTGCGGCGAGGGTATAAGGTCATCGTCAGCACACACTCTACAGTGGTTTTAGATTTGCTGTTTGCATTAGACGTGCTAAAGGAAATGCCTTTAGAGCAAAGTTACCCGGCTTTTCGGGAGCTTTTTAACCTCGCTGCCGGTTCGCACGTGCGGGAACTCGCTCAGGCCGCCCACCAGAGCACGTATAAAGTGTATTACTTTGACCCTCATCGGTCATCAGCGGTGGAAGTGCGAGATATTACTTCTTTAGACCCCTTTGCCGAAGACGTTGCCATTGCCCATTGGGGTGGGCTTACCGACTTTGCCGGGCGAGTTGGAGATCTCATTGCCAAGTACTCATAGGTCTCAAAGGTGCGGTTTATGAACTTCCAAGGCGCTGTGCAAACGGTTTTCCCTGACAAGGCGTGTTACAAGAGCGGTTTACAAGCATTGCCGAGGCAACACCGCCCCTTGATCCGACCTGAAAATCCCCGTCATTTGGCTGGCAGCGTGTTTTTGGATCAATGTCTCCCCGAAGGGGCTTCCAAATGGGATTACCTCATCGGTTACCAGCCCGAACCAGAAAAGCGCTGCATCTACTTTGTGGAAGTGCACCCCGCGAAAATTGAGGAAATTTTGGGCAAGCTCAGGGCCTTGAAAACTTGGCTGGACACACAAGGAGCGCCTCTTCACCGGTGGGCATCGCAAGCGGAAGAATACTGGTGGGTTCCCACGGGAAAAGCATACCCGGTGGACAGCCCGCAGTACAAGCAATTGGTCAAAAGCAAAATTAAAACCGGCAGGAGGGTGTTGCTGCGATGCCTGTGAGCATGACGCCCGAAGCCCTCCGCTCCAAAGCCCTTGAAGTCCACCACCGCCTGCTGGCCCACTTCGGCAAGCCGGTCTGGCGGCAGCCCCTGCCCCCGCTGGACGAACTGGTCTCCACTATCCTTTCCCAAAACACCAACGACGCCAACCGCGACCGCGCCTTCTTCGCCCTCAAAGCTCACTACCCCTCGTGGGAAGCCGTGCGCGACGCGCCCACCGAGGAGGTGGTTGAAACCATCCGCCCGGCGGGGCTGGCCAACCAGAAGGGGCCACGCATCCAAAACGTGCTGCGGCAAATCACCGCCGAGCAAGGGCGGCTCACCTTGGATTACCTCGCCGAGATGCCCCCCGAGGAAGCCAAGCGCCACCTCACCCGTTTCAAGGGCGTGGGCCCGAAAACCGCCGCCATTGTGCTGCAATTTTCGTTGGGCAAGGCCGCTTTCCCTGTGGATACGCACATTTACCGCGTCACCGGCAGGCTGGGCCTGCGCCCGCCGCAGCTCACCCGCGAGCAGGCGCACGAATTCCTTGAAAAGGTCTTCCCGCCCGAAACCTACTACGACGCCCACCTTAACCTGATTCGTTTGGGGCGGGAAATCTGCACCGCCCGCAAACCGCGCTGCGCCGAGTGCCCGCTGCGCGACCTGTGCGATTTTGCCCGAACGCAGGAGGTTTCCCCATGACCGACTGGCTGGAAATTCTGACCGCCGAGGGGCTTTCCTGGGCTTTGCTCAACCCCCAGGGCGAAGTTGCCGCCGTGGCCACGGAAAGCGCCTCTGTGCGCCCCGGCGAAGCCTTCCCGCTGCCCGAAGGGCTGCCCTGGCCGCCGGAAACCGCCACAACCGCCGAGGTGCCCCCCTTGGGCGATTGCCGCTTCTACCCGCTGGAAGACGGCGCCGTGCTGGCCGTGTGGGGGGCTTCCCCTGCGGTGCTTGCCCAGGCGTTGGAAGCCGAGCGCGCCCGCATGCCTGCTTTTATTTCCACCGTCACCCACGAACTGCGCCTGCCGCTGACTTCCATCAAAGGCTATGCCGATTTGCTCGCCAAAGGCGTGATGGGGCCGGTGAGCGATTCGCAGAAGCAGTTTCTGGAGGTCATCCGCAACAACGTGGAACGCATGGCGACGCTGATTGAGCGGGTTTCCGAGATGGGCAAACTGGAATCCGGACGCCTGCGCCCGAAGCGCGAGCCGATGGTGCTCAAGCAGGCGGTGGAAGCCGTGGCAAAGACTTACCGCCCGCTGTGCGAGGAGAAGAAGCAGACGCTGGAGGTCGTTTTGCCCGCCGGGCTGCCCATTGTGCAGGGCGATATGGCGCGGGTGGTGCAAATTCTGACCGCCATGCTGGATAATGCCTACAAATACACCCCCGAGGGCGGCAAAATCGCGCTCAAAGCCGAGGCCACGGAAAGCGGAGCGCAGGTCAGCGTGTGCGATAACGGCCCCGGCGTTGCCGCCGAAGACGCCCCGCGGGTGTTTGAAGCCTTCTTCCGCTCCGAAATTCCCGAAGTGCGCGAGCACCCCGGCTGGGGGCTTTCGCTGCACGTGGCGCGGCAACTGGCGGAGCACATGGGCGGGGCGCTGGGCTTCGGCGCGCGTCCCGAAGGCGGCGTATGCTTCTGGCTGCGGCTGCAGACCGCCGAGGGTTGAGCGGCTTCCCTTCAGGTGTGCTATCATTCCCCCCTATGAGCGATTTGCCCCTCGTTACCATTGTGACGCCTTCGTATAACCAGGCGCGTTTTCTGGAAGCCACCATCCGGTCGGTGCTTGCGCAAAATTACCCGCGCGTGGAATACATCATCGTGGATGGCGGCTCGACCGATGGCAGCGTGGACATCATCCGCCGCTACGCCGACCGGCTGGCGTGGTGGGTTTCGGAACCGGACCGCGGCCAGACCGACGCCATCAACAAGGGCTTTGCCCGCGCCCGCGGCGAGATTCTGGCCTGGCTGAATTCCGACGACACCTACGAGCCGCACGCCGTCCGCGAGGCGGTGGCTTTCCTGCAGGCGCACCCCGACGTGGGGCTGGTGTATGGCGATGCCAGCTACATTGACGAGCAGGGGCGCGTCATCGGGCGCTTTCCCGCGGCGCAGACCGATTACCGTAAACTGCGGCGCGGCTATGTCCACATTCCCCAGCAGGCGGCGTTTTTCCGCGCCGACCTCTGGCGGCAGGTTGGGCCGTTAGACCCTACTTTTTATTTTGCGATGGATTACGACCTGTGGGTGCGGCTGGCAAAGGTGAGCGAAGTGCGCTACGTGCCGCGCCTGTGGGCTAATTTCCGCATCCACGGCGACGCCAAAACCATCAAAGACGACGACCGCTGCTGGCCGGAGATGCTGCGGGTGCACTTTCGGGAAGGCGGCGGCCGGCTGTCGCCGATTGTGGCAAAATATTACCTGCGGAAGGCTTTGGCGCCCGCCCTGCGCCTGCGCTGGCAGTGGCGCTTGCGCGGGCGATGAGGAGGTGCGTGTGGAAACCTGGCGATTGAGCACTATGGGGCGCTGGCTGTTGCGGCACTGGCTGTTGGGGCTTCCGCTGATGGTGATTGGGGCGCTTCTGGGCGCGGCGCTGGTGCGCTGGGGCTTCCCCACGCCCTATTGGGCCGACAGCACCCTGTATGTGGGCTTCAACGCCGATGCCGTGCTGCGCTACCCCGAAGATTACAAGAACTGGGAACTCACCCAACTGGACGGTTTTGTAACCTCGCAGGCCGTGCTGCAGCCGGTGCTGGAAGCCCTCGCGGCGAGCGGCGATGCTTACTGGAAGGGTTGGACGCCGGACGACCTGGCGGCGCACTTGCAGCCGCGCTGGTTTACCGCCGGTGAGTGGCACCTGCACGCCACCGCCGACACGCCCCGCCACGCGACCTTCCTGGCGGCGGTGTGGGGCAAGGCGGCGTTGGATAAAATCCATGCGGCCATTCAGGAAGGCGAGCGGTTTCTCGCCGCCGACCGCCGCTGGCGGATGCTGGAAACCCGCCGCGAAGCGGCAGAGGCGGCCCGCGCCCGTTTGCAGGCGGCGCGCAAGGCGTTGAAGGGCTGGCTGGCGAGCGGTGAGGTTTCCACCGTGGGCGCGGCCGACCGCGCCGAGATGGCCTACTGGGCTTCGTTTGCCGAATTCCCCGAAGGCGGGCGGGTGCAGCCCTTGCCGCCGGAAGGCGCGACCGTGGCAGATTATCGCGCCTGGGGCGAGGCCGTGCTGCGCCAGATGGAAGCCGCCGACCGGGCCTGGCAGGCCGAACTGGACGATATTGCCGCCGCGCAGCAGCAGGCCGCCGCGGCGCGCGAAGCCGCGCGCAAACTTTCGGCGGGCATTTCGGCCGAGTGGCAGGTGGCCCTGGCCGCCGACATGCCCGGCAACGCGGCCCTGGAAGCCGAAGAGCCCGCCTTTTGGGCTGACCTGGCCGCTTCGGCGACGGGGTTGAAGCCGCAGGCGCACGCGGTTTACACCTGGAAGGATGGCGCCGCGGTGGGTGCGCTGGCAGGCCTGTTGCTCTGGATAGCCTGGGCGCTGCTGGCGGCTTTGTGGCAGGGCGAGCGGGCCTTTGGCGAGGGGGAGGGCGATGCGTAAACAGGTGTGGGAGCGCATCCGTTGGGGACTGTGGGTGCTGCTGCTTTTGGGGCTGCCCATCAGCAGTTTCGCCTATTTCCCCAGGGCGATTGGCGGCGGCGCGCAGGTGCGGCCTTTTGCGCTCTACCCGCTGATTGTGCTGGCGGTTTTCGTGACGCTGCCCGCCCTCTTTCGCCGTCGCTTGCCCCTCAGCGCGGCGTGGCTGGGGCTGTTTGTGATGGTCGCGGTGCTGGCCTCGGCGCTGTTTGTGTTTCGCGACCTGCCGCCGGTCAACGGCGTGCGCCCGCCGGCGCGGGTGGTGCGCGGCTTCATTACCCTGGTCATCGGCGCGGCGTTTTACCTCACCGTGGCGCTTTTCCCCCGCTCGTGGGAAGACCTGCGCCGCACCCTGCGATGGCTTTACGCAGCCCTGGCGTGGGCGCTGGCGTGGGGCACGTTTCAGATTGGCTACATCCTCACCCAGTCATATGACTGGTATCTCAAGGCCAATCACCTGCAGCGGCTGATTTCCAGCCGCGATCTGCTCACCCGCCGCATCTCCGGCCCGGCGTATGAGCCGAACTGGTTTGCCTCGCAGCTGCTGCTGGTGTTTTTGCCGTGGCTGCTGGCCTCGGTGCTCACCGGGCGCAGCCTGTTTCGCTTGCGCTGGCGCTGGGTGACGGTGGAACTGGCCCTGACCGTGTGGGCGTTTGTGGTGTTGCTCTTTACCTATTCCCGCGCCGGGCTGGCGGCCGGGGGGGGGATGCTCGCCCTGGCGGTCTTCCTGCGCCCCTCGGAACGCTTTTCAATGAAGGCGCGCCTCCTCAGCCTGGCCGGTTTAGGCGCGGCCGCAGTGGCGGCGCTTGCCGTGCTGGGAAAAACCAACCCCTATTTTGCCCGCTTGTGGACGGCGGCAGGACAGCCTTTGGAAAAATATGTCTTCATGTTGGGGATGCAAGGGCGTTTTTCGTACTGGCAGGCGGCTTATGCCGTCTATCAGCAGCATCCCTGGCTGGGCGTCGGGCTGGGAAATTTTGCCTTTTACTTTGCCCAGGCCGTGCATCCCAAGCCGTTGGGCGGCCTGGATACCGAACTGCTCAAGGTGCTGCTCCCCGGGTCGGGCTACGGCCTGGTGACGCCGAAAAACCTCTATGTGCGCCTGCTCTCGGAAACCGGCCTGGCGGGCTTTTTGACCTTTATGGCGTTTTGGCAGGGCGTGTTTCGGGATGGTGTGCGGCTGTTCACTGCGGGCGGCGAGGAAGGTTTTTGGGGGCTGGGCGCGGTGCTGGGCTTTGCCGCCCTGTTGTTGTATGGTCTTTCTTTTGGTTCGTTTGCCGTGGCCAGCATGTGGGTGTTCCTGGGGCTGGTCACGGCCGCGGCGCTGGTGGCGCGGGCTTCCCGCCCGGCTGCTCCTCTGGAAAAGGAATAACCGATGAGCGACAAAAAGATCTGGCTGGCGGTGGGTGGATGTTCTCTCGTGTTGGTGCTGGTGGTGTGCGCCTCGCTGGCCGGGGTGGGCGTGTGGAT
>JALUXH010000235.1 GCA_027019065.1 Anaerolineales bacterium | reverse complement strand
CCGTCAGGCGCAGGCGGGCGTGGGCGAGGTGCTGCCGTTGGAAACGCCCACGGTTCAGGAAAGCACGCCGGTGCCCACGCCGCTGCCTTCGGCGACGCAGGCCGCCATCAGGCAAAGTGATGCGTTGCGGGAAACCGTCGCGGCGCTGGCGGCCCGCCGCGCCCCCGAAAACGACCCGGTGGACCTGGCCCGGCGGCTGCAGCATGTTACCGAAACCTGGGCGACCCCTGCCGCGCCGCCCCCTCATCGCGTGGGCGATACCGCTAAATTCTGGGTCAGCAACGAAGATACCAACAAGACCTTTCAGGTCACGGCGCGGCTGGCTTATCTGCGCCCCCACGTCTATTTTTGGGTGCAGCGGGGGGTGGACTATAACCAACGGGCGCTCAAGCGTCTGGTGGACACGTTTGAAGATAAAATTTACCCCACCGACCGCGCCTTTTTCGGCTCGGAATGGACGCCCGGCATTGACGGCGACCCGCATCTCTACATTCTCTATGCCCGCGGCGTGGGTTCGTGGGTGGCAGGGTATTTTTCCTCTGCCGATGAAATTCCCCCCTTTGCCCACGAATATTCCAATGCCCACGAGATGTTCGTGCTCAATGCCGACAACGTCAACCTCTCCGATAATTTTACCTACGGCGTGCTGGCGCACGAGTTCCAGCACATGATTCACTGGCATCACGACCGCAACGAAACCACCTGGCTCAACGAGGGCGCTTCGGAACTGGCTTCCCTGCTCAATCATTACGACGTCGGCGGCATGGATTGGGCCTACGCGCGCAATGCCGACGTGCAGCTCAACGCCTGGGGCGACCCCCAGCAGGAAGACCCCGCGCCGCATTACGGGGCTGCGTTCATGTTCCTCGCCTACTTCTTGGGACGCTACGGCGAACAGGCCACCCGCACCCTCATTGCCCGCCCGGAAAACGGCCTGGAAAGCGTGGATTTGACGCTCAAGGAAATCGGGGCCAATGAAACGGCCGATGACCTTTTCGCCGACTGGGCGGCGGCCAACTGGCTGCAAAATGCCTCGCTGGAGGATGGGCGGTACGGCTACAAGACCCCGGGCTACACCCAGCAGCCGTGGTTTCAGCCGCAGTATGAAATCAAAACCTGCCCCGACCAGGGCAGCGATACGGTGCAGCAATACGGCGTGGATTACATCAAAATCACCTGCCGCGGCGATTATACGCTCCGTTTCCAGGGCGCTGCCACCGTGCCGCTTTTCCCTGCTAAGCCCCACAGCGGCAAATTTGTCTTCTGGTCGGGCTATGGCGATGAATCGGATATCACCCTGACACGCCGGTTTGACCTGAGGGGCGTTTCTCAGGCCACGCTGCGATACTGGACATGGTATGATCTTGAGAAAGATTACGATTACGTCTACGTGGAAGCCTCGGTTGACGGCCGCTCGTGGGACATCCTCAAGACCCCTTCGGGCACCGATACCGACCCCTCGGGCAACAGTTACGGCTGGGGCTACACCGGTGTTTCCGGCGGCGGCAAGCAGGCGGAATGGATTGAAGAGCAGGTGGACCTTTCCCCCTACGCGGGCAAGAAGGTTTGGGTGCGCTTTGAGTATGTCACCGACGCGGCAGTCAACCACACGGGTTTTTTGCTGGATGACATCCGCGTGCCGGAAACCGGTTACAGCGCCTCTTTTGAAAACGGCAATGACGGCTGGGAAGGCAAAGGCTTCGTGCGCGTGGGGCGCTGGCTGCCGCAGACCTTCCGCGTGACGTGGATTGACACGTCGCAGGGGAAGCCGGTGGTGCATGCCCTCCTGTCGGGTGCGGAAACCACCGCCGCGGTGCCGCTGCACCTGACCGGCGCGCCGGCGGTGTTGGTGGTCAGCGGCACGAGCCGGGGAACCCGCCAGCCGGCACAATATTCCTGGGTGATTCAATCCCCTTGAACAGCGTAACTGTTCAGCCCTGGAAAAACAGGCCGCGGATGGCGCGGATTTTAGGTCGCCAAGGTCGCCAAGAGGGCGCCAAGGCCTCCAGGCAACGGAAGTAAGTGTGGCGCTTTTCCGCGTTTTTCACCCAATCTGTGCCAATCTGTGAAATCGGGTAATTACCTACCCAAATCGTAGCGATGGCAATGCCGGGCGTGTTTTCACACCGCGTTTTCCTTGGACACTGCCCTGGGTTGCATGAACCCCACCCCCGTCCCCTCCCCGCATGCGGGGAGGGGAGCCAGGGGAGGGGTATGACAAAGGCGCAGCACATCAAGACACATGGAGAGCACCACAGCGTAGGCAGTTACAATTACGAAATCTCTCTGTGGTTTCTCCTTGCCGGGGCCGAACCATGACGTCCCCGTCATTATCCGCGTTCATCCGCGGCCTGCTTCCCCGAGGCTGAAAGGCCCGGCAATGCGGCCCAAAGCCCCGACGTGCCGACCTATTCGCGGGGCGCGCCGGCCGCGGCCAGCAAGGCCTCTGCCGCCGTGCGCGTGGGGGCAAAAGCCCACACCGTGCGCTTCTCCGCCGCGCTGTAGCGCATGACGGCCGCACCGGCGGGGCTTTCCCAATACAGCACCCGATAAGCCCGCCCGGCCAGCGGGCCGTAGCGCCCGCGGGCATGGCGCACAAAAGCCCGCACGAAGTTCGTCGCGTCGGTGCCCTCTTCCCAGCGCACATCGGCCAGGAAAGCCGCCTGTCCCTCGGCGTTGCGGAAAGCCGCCCACGCGCCGCCGCGCCAGCCGGCCGTGTTGGCCAGCGCGTCGCTGCCGTCCAGCCGGGCTTCAGGACGAACGCCGGCGGTCAGCATGAGATACAGCAGCCACTCGCCGCACACGCCGCGGGCGGTTTCCTGCCATCCGGCGCCGAGGGCGGCGGTGAGGGCGTAGGCGGAAGGCAGCGCCACGGCTTCGGGCGGGGCGGCAGGGTAGGTTTCGGGGTGCAAAATCTGGGCAGTGGCCTGCGGCGGGGCGGCAAAGGCCGCATCAATGCTCGCCCAGCCGTTCCGCTGGGAAAGGGCGTAAACGAAAGCGAAGCCCCATTGCGCGGGGAACTGCTGCTGTGCCAGCACGGCGAGGGGCTGCGATGCGGGCGTGGCAGCCAGGGGCGCGTTGGCCTCGGCGAGCGCCTGCAGGTCGGCGTCGGTGGCGTAGGAAAACAGCCACAGCGTTTCGGTGTAGGCTGCGTCGCCTTCGGTCAGGGCCTGCAGGGCCGCGCAGCGGTCGGCGTTGTGGCCGCAGGGCGGCAGGGCGTGCTCGCGGAAGCGCAGCGCGCGGGCGTAGGCGTGCACATACGCCAGCCGCAGGGCGGGCGTGAGGCCGTGTGGAGCGGTGAGGAAAAGGGTTTGCCGGGCAGGGTCAAAGAAAGCCAGGGTGTTTTCAGCGCGAGAAGACGCCGCCTGGGCGGGCCAATCGGTGTCGGCGGGCAGCAGGTCAAGCGCCTGCCAGGCCGTGGGGTCGGGTGGGGCGGAGGGAGGAGCGGCTTCCCGCAGGCGGGCGGCATAGGCTTTGGGCGGCAGCACCACCCGCTTCACGGGGGCGGCCGTTTTCAGCCCGCGCAGGGCGCGCACCTGCGTTTCCAGCGTGTCCAGTGCGGCGGCCAGGTCAGGCGGCGGCGCGCCGTAAGGTGTGGGGGTGGGGGAAAGCGGGTGCGCCGTGGGCGTAAGCGTGGCCCTCGGGGTGGGTGTGACCGTCGGGGTGGGAGACGGCCAGGGGGTTGCCGGGCCGCAGGCAGCGAGCAGCAGCCCCAGCCCCCCCAGCAGCAGCGCAGCGAAAGTTCTACGCGGCATCGCCTTCCTCGTCCGCGGCGGTCAGCAAAGCGCGCACGGCTTCCAGGCTTACGCGCGGGCGGGTCATGCGGCCGTCGGTGAGCACGCCCAGGGCTACCAGCCGCTGCAGCAGCCCTTTCGCCTGGCGGTTGGAAAGCCCCAACCGGGAGCGCAGCGCCCGCCGCCAGTACGGGCGGTCGGCGCGGGGCGGCGCCTGGCGGGCAATACGATGCACCGCCGCCAGCAGACGGGCGGTTTCTACCAACGCGGGGCGGCTTTCCATTGGCTGGATTTTGCCGTACAGCCGCTCGGTTTGCAAAGAAATGCACGGCACGCCGGAGGGGCTTTCCCACAAATCCACCTTGCCCGCTCCCTGCGCCCGCCGGATGGCTTCCGCGGCTTCCTCCGGCCCCAGCAGCGCTTCCACCAGCGCCACCGGAATGGCGGTGCTGAATTCCCGCCGCAAGTTGCCCACGAGGGCGGCCAACGCCTCGGCCCGGTCGGTTTCCTGCCGGGGGGTGGGCGGCGCTTCGGGTTCCGGTTCGGGTTCCCGCTGGGTGACGGCGAAATCAAGCAGGTCAAACTCGGTTTGAATTTGCAGGCTCAGCGAGGGGGAATCGGGGTCGGCGGCGAGGAAGACGACTTCGTAGCCCATGTTCCGCAGGGTGCGGCCGACGGCGGTGAAGGCGTCGTCGCCGCTGCCGAGGATGTAAACATCGGCAGGGCGGGTGGCAACGTGCCGCCCGACTTCAAAGGCCAGGCGCATATCGGCGTAGTTGCGGATGACGAATTTCTTGCCTTTGTGGCGGCCGAACTGCTGCTGGCGCGCTTCGCGGCTGAGGAAACTCTGCGCGTCAATCACCGTCGCGACGCGGTTCAGCGCGCCGATTTGCGGGTTGTAGTGGGTGAAATTCGCCACGGCAATGAAATCTTCGCGCGCCAGGTCGCCGTAGTTTTCGCCGATGTATTCCACCAGGTGCTCAAAATTCAGGCGCGGCGAAGCGCCGAAGGGGCCGCGGGGGCCCACGGTGCGCCGCTTGAGGGTTTGGTAGAAGTTTTCAAAATCCAGGAACAAAGCCACGCGCGGCATAAGTCGCTCCAATCTACACCCAAAACGCCAAATCTGCCGGGAAGGAGAAACGCAAAGACGCAGAGAGGGCAAAGAGCGCAAAGAGATTTTCTGTGCTCATCTGTGAAGTCTGTGGTTTCGCCTTGCCAGGAAGGAGAAACGCAAAGACGCAGAGAGGGCAAAGAGCGCAAAAAGATTTTCTGTGCTCATCTGTGAAGTCTGTGGTTTCGCCTTGCCAGGAAGGAGAAACGCAAAGACGCAGAAAGGGCAAAGAGCGCAAAGAGATTTTCTGTGTTTTCTGTGCTCATCTGTGAAATCTGTGGTTTCGCCTTGCCAGGGCTGAACCGTTACCAGAGGGGCACGGTTTCCCGCAGGAAGCCGCGCCGATTGGGGGGCTCAGTGCTCACCGGCAGGCAAAACGGCCGGGGGAAGAAGGTGGGCGGCAAGGTCGGCAGTGGAAGGCAGCAACAGGTCGGCGCCGGCGCGGCGGAGTTCGGCTTCTTCGCCGAAGCCGCAGAGCACGCCTACGGTTTGTGCGCCGGCGGCGCGGCCGGTGCGGATGTCTACGGTGGTGTCGCCGACCATCAGGCAGGCTTCCGGCGGCACGCCGAGGCAGCGAGCCGCCCAGCGCAGGGGGGCGGGGTCGGGTTTGGTGCGCTCGCAGGTTTCGGCGGTGGCGATGCAGCCGCCGAAGTAGGGCAGCAGGCCGAAATGTTCCAGGAAGCCGAGGGAAGAGGGGCGCGGCCGGGCGCTGACCACCGCGAGGCGGTAATGGGAAGCCAGAGCGGCCAGCATAGCCCGCACCCCGGGGATGAGACGGTAAGTGGGCTGGCGGCGGGGCAGGAAGGCCCGCACCGCACGCGCCAGGCGCAGCAGGGGGGCGTCCAGCCGCAGGCGGTCGGCGGCTTCGTAGAGTTCGTTGAGGGGCGTTTCGGAAGCCATCACCAGCCGCCGCGCGAGGGTTTCCGGCGCAGTGGCCGGGCGCAGCCGGGCAAGCGGCCGCAGCCAGCGCGCCAGGCGCGCCACGACGACATCGTCGGTGTCGCTCAGGGTGCCGTCAATATCAAAGCAGACGGCCTGAATGCGGTGAGTATCCAGGGGCATTGTGGAATGCGTTGATCCTCCCCCCGTCCCCTCTGCGCATGGGGGGAGGGGAGCCACAGGGAAGGGATACGCCCAAGGTGGAGCGCATCAAGGCGCATGGAGGGCACGACAGCGGCCAGCAAGCGCAGAAAACATAGAAGGGCGCTTGAAACGGAGGGCGTTCTTGTGGGCGGGATGCTGTCCTGCCCTGCCCGGCGGCCTTTTGGGGCTCTCTGCATGGCTGCCGCGGGCGGTCTGAACCGTTGCAGCCGGAGAGGCTTCGCGGGTCAGGCGGCTTCCTCATCCAGCGCGGCGAGTGTAACATGCAGAAAGTGTACCACGCCTTGAGGGGGAATCAGTTCTATGACTTCTACCACCCGGTACCGTTTCCCGCGCAGGACGACCGTTTCCCCCACGCGCGGTTCTTCCCGTTGGTTCAGGATAGTGCCCGCGGCCGTTTGCCCCGGCACAACATAACTGACTTTGTACAACGCCATACTGCACCTCCCCCTGCCGTGTGGGTTATGCCGCGCTGAGATTGTGATGCCGAATTTTGAAACCCAGGTCGGCGGCAATGTTGCGCATGAGCACGTAGCCAATGCGCGGGCGGGTTTCGCAAAGTTCCAGCAGGGCCTTCCGCTCAAAGGCGAGCACGCGGGTCGGCGTTTGTGTAACTACTACCGAGGCCGAATGAGGCCCGCCATCCACCAGGGTGATTTCGCCGATCAGTTGCCCCGGGCCGAGGTACACCACCGGGCGGCGCTCTTCCCCGGTTTGCACCTGCACCTCAACCATGCCTTCCAGCAGCACAAAGACTTTGCCTTCCCGGCTGCCTTGCACGGCCAGGGTGTCGCCCTCGCGGCAGGTCTGTTCTTCGCCGAGGGCAACGATATGCCGGATGTCCTCATCGGACAGATCGCGGAAGAGGATACACTGACGCGCCAGATCAAGTTCCACCATTTTTCCCTCCCTCACACGTCACGGTTCAGCCAAAAGGGAATCAATCACGGATGGCGCGGAGCATCGCGGATGGCTGCAGACGCTTGAACACCCGGGCCGCCAGAAAACTGGGGGGAGCCGCGAGCCGGGCGGCGTTTTTTGCCCAATCTGGGCTCATCTGTTCGGTGGATGTTTTTTGTAACTGCTCGGCTGATGGAAATAGATCGCGGATGACACGGATGCTCAGGGGTTTTTAGGGCGCCAAGACCGCCAAAAGGGCGCCAAGAAACGGAAGGAAACGATGTGCTTTTTAGCGTTTTTCGCTTAATCGGCGCTCATTTGTGAAATCGGTGGGGGTTTTTCTGCGAAATCTGGGGGATCTGTGGTTTCTCCCTGCTCGGGCTGAGCAGTTACTTTTTTTCTGCGGAATCTGCGTCATCTGCGGATTCTCTCTGCCGAGGCTGAACAGACCCTCGCACACCACCTACGCGAATCGGCGGCCTTTGGCCCGGCAGGCGCGAAGTGGCGTCAGTCCGCTTCTTCTCCGGACGGCGCCAGGCCCAGCCGCTGCGCCTGTTCGTAGGAAAGCACATCGGGGTTGATGGCATGGGTGGGGGGCTCTTCACCGGGAAGCTGTTCCCAGAAGTCTTCGGCTTCTTCGGGTGAGAGGCCCGCGTTGAGCAAGGCGAGCAGGTCGTCGCCGCCTTCTTCGGCTTCTTCAATGGTTTCGGGCGCGGCGGGCACGGTTGCCGGTTCTTCCCGCCGGGGGGCGATGATGCCCAGCCGTTGCATCACTTCAAGCAGGCCCGCGACGGTGCGCCGCATGGCCGTGGCCAGTGCGTCGGGGGAAAGCGTTTCGCAGTGGCTGTTGCAGACCACCAGCAGGGCATACTGGCGGCTCAGAGAGGCTAAGTGCAGGTGCAGTTCCCCCGCCTGCGCCGAAAAGTGAAAGCGCGGCGCAGGGGAGTGCAACATGCGGGAAACTTTCACACCACTGGCATAAAGCGACATCAAGGTGAGCAGCGTTTCCTGGGCCAGGATGCTATCCAGGGCGCCGGCCTGCAAAACGACCCGCCCCACATCATTGAGGAGGAGGACGGCACGCGCCCCCAATTCGCCCCGCAGGTCGGCCATTAAATCGGTCATGCGCCCCACGGCGCGCTCTTCTTCGTCGGGGGAAATGCTGTCCGGGGTATCGCCCAGGATGCTGTTCACCAGCCCCAGGGCGCGTTCCAGCGCGTCCAGAAGGTCGGCCAGTTCCAGCGGTTTCTGAAACCAGCCATTGGCCTGGATTTCGGCGGCGGCGGCGCGCACATCGCTTTCCGGTTGCCCTGAAATCAGGAAGACTTTAACGCCCGGGTGCCGCTCGCGCAGGCGGCGGGCTACTTCCCGGCCGTCCATGCCGGGCAGGCGCAGGTCAATGATGGCGGCGTCGATTTGTTCGTGTCGCAGGGCGTCGAGCAGGGCTTCTTCACCCGAGGGGGCGTCGAAAACGGTAAAGTTTTCCCCCAGCGCTTCCACCCCGGCACGCAACACACGGGCCAGTTCTCTGTGGTCTTCCACAATCAGGATGTGAAACGAGTCGCTCATGGCAACACCTTAAACGCCGCGGCCTCAGGCCGAGGGAAGGCCTTTTTCGTAAGCCCGGTAAGTTTCCGACATGCTGAGGGCAACGTCGCTGGCAAAAGATTTGATTTTCCGCAAAATGGCAGCCCAAACATGCGGCGACTGCACCTGCGAATGTTCTATGACCTCCACCATAGCATCGGCCACCGTGCCGGCAAAAAAGAGGAAGGCGGTCAACGCCTCGCCCTCGGTCAGCCCATTGCGGCGCGCCAGGGTGGCGTATTCATACCCCAGCCCTTTGGCTTCTTCGGAAGCATCGGTGGTGTCGCCCGTAAGATACACCCATAACCGCTGCGCCAGCGCCTGCCCGCGCGCTTTGTATTGCGCCCGCGCTTCCTCGTTCAGTTTGCGGTACCACGGCAGATCTTGCACTTCGCTCTGGCTCATCTGTTCGCTAACCTGGCGCAGCAGTGCCTGAATAAAGTCGCGCGGAATGTCTACCTCTTGCGACGAGTTGCGGGAAAGCATCCACAATTCCAGTTCGCTGCGGCGAAAGCGGCGGTGGCCGCCGTTGGTGCGATGCACAGGAATTTTTCCCTGATTGGCCCAGATGCGGACGGTTGAAGGGTGAACCCCCAAAATCTGGGCAACTTCACTCAGTGTAAGCCATTCTTTTTGAGGCCAGGGCATGGCGCACATGCTCCTTGAAAGGTGAAAAGGCGGGTAACGGTTCAGCAGTGGCAGGGCGAACCACAAATTTTACAGATTAGCCCAGAAGACACAAACATGTTCTTTGCGCTCTTTGCCTTCTTTGCGCTTTTGCGTTAACTTTTGCGCTTCAGGGCGCTCACCGCAGGCAGGCTGAACAGATACAAAGGCGGGAAATGAAGATACCATAAGGATACCAGAAAATGGAAGAAACCTCAACTTTTTGCAAGTTATCGTAACTGTTCAGCCCTGGAAAAACAGGCCGCGGATTTTAGGTCGCCAAGAGCGCCAGGAGGGTGTCAAGGCCGCCAGGCAACGGAAGTAAGTGGGGCGCTTTTCCGCGTTTTTCACCCAATCTGTGCCAATCTGTGAAATCGGTGGATGTTTTTCTGCGAAATCTGCGTCATCTGTGGTTTCTCCTTACCGAGGCCGAGCAGTTACAAGTTATCATGCCCTCGCGCGCTCAGGCCCCGGTGAAGAAGCAAAGGCTGGGGAGCATGGAAAAGGCGTCAGGAACGCCCCCACAGGCAAGCACCCAAGCCTGCCCCCTGCCCCCACATTTCCTTGCCTCCTCAGGCTGAATGTTGGGGAAAAGAAACAGGCAATCCCAGGGCGGGCGCCGCGAGCCCAAGCGGAGGAAGGGCGAAACAACGCTTCCCAACATTGGCCTGCACCCAACGCGCCTTTCTTGACAAACCACGCCTTTTCCATATAATTCAAACAATGGGGTTCTTTTTCTTATCAGAAAGGGGTCACAAATGTTTTCTTACAACATGCGCCTTTATATCGCTCGCTTCCTCACCTTCGTTCTTGTTATCGCACAAGTGCTCATTCCTTTGGGAAAGCCTTTGCAGACGGCTCGGGCGGCAAATACACCCTTCCTTAGCCAAGCCCTTCCAACCAACGGGGGAAATACACCCACACCCACCTTTACGCCCACGCCAACGACCGAGGTAGCCACCCCCACTCCTGTAACCACAGTCGCAGCCACGCTAACCTATACTCCCACAACCTCACCTTCTCCCACACCAACTCCCACCACGGCCATTTCACCCACCCCT
>JALUXH010000234.1 GCA_027019065.1 Anaerolineales bacterium | reverse complement strand
CGTTTCTGGAAAAGACGTCGGGCTGCGGGCATGGAGGGCTGGTATAATTATCATCACTTGACAACGGGGCTTGTGATGGGCCCCGGGTGCTGTTGGCTGTGAGTGGTGATGGTGTATAAGTACAAAAAAATCCCGCTGGTTTATGATTTGCCGTTGACGAAAAGCGAAAAACAGGGTGTGGCATTATTTAATCGGGCTTTTCAGGAATCGGAAATTCAGTTGGAGGCCGATGGGACGACGTTGACCGTGCTGCTGCGCGAGGTGGATATAGAACGTTTACGGGAAGAGGGGCGTCGTTTGGCGATTTATAGCCAGAGGGCATTGTTTCAGGATGTGATTAAGGCCGTTGAGCGCATCCGCAGTTACGGCGTTCGTAATCACAAGCGTTATTACGTGGACTATGACAAAGAGCGCAAGGTCAAGCGCCGCAAAACCAAAGCCCAAAGGAGACAGCGGTATTATTATGCTGAAGGGCACCATTTTTCTCGTCTCAATCGGCCTTTTCCCCGGGCTTATGAAAACGCCATCGTTTGCGGTGACAGCCTGGAAGTGCTGAAAAGGCTGCCGGATAATTGTGTGGACCTGGTTTTGACTTCGCCGCCTTATAACTTTGGTTTGGATTACGAAGAGGATGACGATACGCGCCATTGGGAAAAGTACTTTGAAAAGCTTTTTGGCATTTTTGACGAAACAATTCGTGTGTTGAAATGGGGTGGGCGCGTGGTGGTCAATATCCAGCCCCTGTTTTCCGATTATATTCCCAGCCACCATATCATCAGTAACTTTTTTATGAGCAGAAAACTTATCTGGAAAGGCGAGATCTTGTGGGAGAAAAACAACTACAATTGCAAATATACGGCCTGGGGCAGTTGGAAAAGCCCCAGCAGTCCTTATCTTAAATACACCTGGGAATTTTTGGAGATCTATGCCAAAGGTACGCTGAAGAAGGAGGGGCGGCCGGAGGACATTGACATTCGGGCAGAAGAATTCAAGGAATGGGTGGTGGCCAGGTGGGCTATTGCGCCGGAAAGGAATATGCGCCAGTACGGCCATCCGGCGATGTTCCCGGAGCATCTTGTGGAGCGGGTGCTGAAGCTGTTTAGTTACCGCAACGATGTGATTTTGGATCCTTTCAATGGCGCAGGAACCACAACGGCTGTGGCAAAACGCTTGGGCCGGCGGTATTTGGGCATTGACATTTCGGAAGAATATTGCAGGATCGCCCGAGAAAGGACGGAAAAAGCGGCGTTTCAGCCGAAGTTGCCGGAAGGGAATGTTTCGTATGGCGCTAAGTGGATTTAACCATCTGGAGGCGAGCTGGGGCGATATCGGGCGCAATATTGCCCAAAAAGGCAGCGTATTTTAGCGGCCTTGACATTTTTTAACAGGCACGGTGCGAGAGCGCCTGCCTGGAAAACAGGAGGACTTCATGGCAGAACGCATCAAATTCGGCACGGACGGCTGGCGGGGGCGCATAGCCGAGGACTATACTTTTGCCAATGTGCGGCGGGCAGCCCAGGGCTTTGCCCGCTATTTGCTGGAAAACGGGAAAGCCGGTGAATGGGTGGTCGTCGGTCACGACAAACGCTTCCATTCGGAAAACTTTGCTGCCGCGGTGGCCGAGGTGCTCGCCGCCAACGGCCTGCGTGTCCATCTCACCCAGGGCGCCACGCCCACGCCGGTGATTTCTTACTCGGTAGTGGCGAAAGGCGCGGTGGGGGCGGTCAACATCACGGCTTCCCACAACCCGCCGACCGATAACGGCTTCAAGGTGCGCGATGAGCACGGCGGTGCCATTGCCCCCGAGGGCCTTAAACGCATTGAAGCGTTCATTCCGGAAGACGAAAGCGGCGTGCGGCGGATGCCCATCGCCGAAGCCGAGGCTAAAGGGCTGGTGGTGCGTTTTGACCCGGCCCCCGCGTACATTGAGCACCTCAAGACGCTCGTTGACCTGGAACCCATCAAGGCAGCAGGGTTCAAGGTGCTGGTGGACCCGATGTGGGGCAACGGCGCGGGCTGGTTTACCCGCCTGCTGGAAGGCGGCAAGACCGTGGTGGAAGAAATCCACAACGTCCGCAATCCCATCTTCCCCGAGATGAAGCGCCCGGAGCCGATCCCGCCGAACATCAACGTCGGCCTGCGGGAAACCGTGGCACGCGGCGCGGACGTGCTGCTCATCACCGATGGCGATGCCGACCGCGTTGGCCTGGGCGACGAACACGGCGAATTTGTCAACCAGTTGCGGGTGTACGGCCTGCTGGCCTATTACCTGCTGGAAGTCCGCGGCCAGCGCGGCCCCATCGTGAAGACGATTTCCACCACCACGCTGCTCAACAAACTCGGCAAGCGCTACGGCGTGCCGGTGTATGAAACCGGCGTGGGCTTCAAGTATGTGGCTCCGAAAATGCTGGAAGTGGACGCCCTCATCGGCGGCGAGGAGTCGGGCGGTTACGCCTTCCGTGGCAATGTGCCCGAGCGCGATGGCATTCTGGCCGGGCTTTACATTCTGGATATGATGGTGAAACTCCACCGCAAGCCTGCCGAACTGGTCGATTTGCTCTTTCGGGAAGTCGGCCCGTCGTACTACGACCGCATTGACACCCCCTTCACCGGCGACCGCCACCCCATTGAAGCGCGCGTCCGCAACGCCAAACCGGAAACCATCGGCGGCCTGAAAGTAACCGGCTTCCGCACGATTGACGGCTACCAGTTCATGCTGGAAGACGGCGGCTGGCTGCTGATCCGCTTTTCGGGCACCGAGCCGCTGCTTCGGGTGTATTGCGAAACCACCGAAGCCGGGCGCGTGCGCCCGATTTTGGAAGACGGCCTGCGTATTGCCGGGCTGAAAGATTAGAAGTGGCATCCTCCCATGCTGGTTGACAGCCACTGCCACCTTTACTTTGACGCCTACGATGAAGACCGGGCGGAAGTGATCGCCCGCGCCCGCCGCGACGGCGTGCAGGTGATGCTCAGCCTGGGTGTGGATGTAGTTTCGTCGCGGGCCACCGTTGCACTGGCCGAAGCCCACGAAGGCATTTACGCCGCGGTGGGCGTGCACCCCAACGATGCGTCCAAAGCGTGGGAAGGTGAGCGTACCCTGGAAGCCCTGCGGGCGCTGGCGGCTTCCCCCAAAGTGGTGGCCATCGGCGAAATCGGGCTGGATTATTACCGCGACCGCACGCCGCGCCCTTTGCAGTGGCATGTGCTGCGGCAACAGCTGGATCTGGCCGCCGAATTGGGGCTGCCGGTCAGCATCCACAATCGGGAAGCCACAGCCGACCTGTTCGGCATTCTGCGGGAATGGGTGGCCGACCTGCGGGATGAAGGCAGCCCCCTGGCCGAACGCCCCGGCGTGTGGCACGCCTTTGGGGGCAGCGTGGCCGAAGGTGAAAAAGCCGTGGCGCTGGGCTTCCGGCTGGGCATCGGCGGGCCGCTGACGTTCAAAAATGCCCCCGAGCGGCGGGAAGTGGCCGCCGCGTTGCCCCTGCGTGCCTTGCTGGTGGAAACCGACTCGCCCTTTCTGGCGCCGCATCCTTACCGCGGCCGCCGCAACGAACCGGCTTACGTCCGGCTGGTGGCTGCCCGTTTGGCCGAGGTGCAGGGGCTTGATTTTGAAACGGTTGCCGCCGCCACCTCGCACAATGCACTTCAACTTTTTCAATGGAGAGACAGCGTTTGACCACGGTATCTTTTCTCGAACCGATTCAGGAAAGCCTGCAGGCCGTGGAAGACCTGATGCGCCGGCAGGCCGCAGAGCATCACCACGACCTGAACGCGGCGTTGCAGCATCTGCTTTCCGCAGGCGGCAAACGCCTGCGCCCGGCGCTGGTGCTTCTCACCGGCGAAATGTTGGGCGCCGACCGCGAACGGCTGCTTACACTGGCGGCCGCCATAGAACTGCTGCACACGGCAACACTGGTGCACGACGACCTCATTGACGGCGCTTTGCTTCGGCGCGGCATTCCCACCCTCAACGCCCATTGGTCGCCTGCGGCCACCGTGCTCACGGGTGATTTTATGTTCGCCCGCGCCGCGCGCCTGGCGGCGTTGGCCGGTTCGGTTGAGGTGATGCAACTTTTTGCCGAAACCCTGGCCATTATTGTGGATGGCGAAATCACACAGCTCTTTGACGGCCCCGGCCTGGCCGACCGGGAGGCCTATTACCGGCGCATTTATGCCAAAACGGCTTCCATGTTTGTGCTGGCTACCGTTTCGCCGGCGCGCCTCGGCGGCGCGGGGGAAGAGGCGCTCGCTGCCATGCGCCGTTACGGCCACGACCTGGGCATTGCGTATCAGATTGTGGATGATATTCTGGATTTCACTGGCGACCAGGCGCGGTTGGGGAAACCGGTGGGCAGCGACCTGCGCCACGGGTTGATTACGATGCCCACGCTCTGTTACCTGGAACATCACCCCGACGACAAGCCTTTGCGGGCGATTCTGGCAGGGGAAAGCGTTTCAGAGGCTGAAATGGAAGGGCTGATTGAGCGCATTCGCGCCAGCGAGGCCATTGCACAGGCCGCCGAAGACGCCCGCCGCTTTGCCCGCCGCGCGATGGAAGCCTTAGAAATCATGCCGGAAGGCGCTCATCGCGCGGCCCTGATCGCGATGGCCGATTATATCGTCAAGCGGGATTTCTGAATCCGGCGGCGCGGCCCGCCCGGCAGTGCAATGAGGAAAAGAAACGCCTGCCCTCGGCCAGGGGCAGGCGTTTTGCGTAAAAAAGTCGTAATTGCCTACCCAGAAGCGCTGCGGGTAGCCCCGTGTCTGTAAATGCTCACACAGAGAACACGGGGAGCGTATTTCCCTTTGCAAGCGCTTTTTGGCGTGCGGTGCCTTGGCACCGCTTTGGAAAGCGGCGACTCGTCGCCGCACTCCAAAGAAAAACTGCCGCCAGAGGCGTTTTGCCACCACGTAGGTAATTACAAAAAGTCACTGTTCAGCCCAGGCAAGGAGAAACCACAGATGACGCAGATTCCGCAGAAAATCATCCACCGATTCCACAGATTCGCGCCGATTGCAACCCCAGAAAGCACAGAGCGTCGCAGAAAACACAGAAGTTGACTTTGCGTCTTTGTCCCTATCTCTCTGTGTTTCTCCTCCCCGGCGGCTTTGGCGTTTTGGGTGTAGGGTAGGATGCCGCCCTTGTAGACGGGGCGGCATCCTACCCTACATGGCTTGTCACGGCAGGCTGAATCGTTGCGTAAAAAAGAGGGGGGCTATGTCAGCGTGGTGGTGCGGATATCTTCAAACTTTTCCACGATGCCCGCAAGGGCAGAGCGAACGTCTTCTTCGGTCATGCCCTGGAGTTTGACCGTAATCAGCGCGGTGGAGGGGTCTTCGCCGGAGAACGTGCCCAGGGAAATGATGTTACCGCCTGCCTGTGCCAGCGCTTTGGTGATCTGCGCCAGTTCGCCGGGCACATTGGGCACCAGAATGGTGACCCGCACCCCCTGCACGCGCGCCCCCATCAGTTCAAGCAGAATTTTGAACAGGTCGGTTTCGGTGATGATTCCCACGACCCGGCCGTCGCGCATCACGGGCAAGCCGCCGATTTTGTTATCGGCCATGATGCGGGCGGCTTCCTCAATGGGGGTGTTTTCGCTGATGGTGATGACGTCTTTGGTCATCACATCGCCCACCGTGATTTTGCTGAGCAGGTAGTTGATTTCCCACACGCTGAGGGTGGTGGCGGAGGAAGGGGAGGCGTTGAGCAGGTCTTTATCGGATACGATGCCGACCAGTTTGCCTTTGGCGTTGACCACGGGAGTGCGGCGGATGTGTTCCACGCGCATCAGGTTGAGAGCGTCGACTACCGGCATATCGGGCGGTACGGTAATGACGGGGTGAGACATACGATCGCCGACGAGCATGATGGACCTCCTGAGACAGCAAGCCGCGTTGCGGCACGATGTGGTTAAGTCTGCTTACAGTTTACCGCATAAAGCCCATTGTGAAAAGTGACACGAATCATCTGTTGGGAGCGCGGGCGTTCAGCCTTGCAAACACAGGCTGCTGAGAGGGGGCTTTTGCCGGTGGTGAAGGGTTGTTTCGGCGTTATAACCCCAGGTAGGCTTTTTGCACGTCGGGGTTGTTGGCGACGGTTTTGGACGGCCCTTCAATTTCAATACGGCCTTCGGCCAGCACGTAGGCGTAATCGGTGACGGCCAGAGCCATTTGCACGTTTTGCTCCACCAGCAGCACGGTGATGCCGGTTTCCCGCAGTTTTTTGAGGCTTTCAAAGAGCTGCAGCACCAGGAAAGGCGCCAGCCCCAGCGAAAGTTCGTCAATCATCAGCACTTTGGGCGAAGCCATCAGCCCGCGCGCCACGGCCAGCATTTGTTGTTCGCCGCCGCTCATGGTGCCGGCTTTTTGGTTTTGCCGGTCTTTCAGGCGGGGGAACATTTCAAAAACGAGTTCCAGGTTGCGGTTGTAGTCGGCGCGCGCCCGTTTGGGGGAAGCCCCCATGGCCAGGTTTTCCAGCACGGTCATGTGCCCGAAAAGCTGGCGGCCTTCCGGCACCAGCACCAGCCCGCGTTCGGCTTTGGCATGGGGCGGCAGTTTGCTGACATCTTCGCTTTCAAAGAGCACTTGCCCTTGCCACGGGCGGTTGAGCCCCATGATGGTACGCAGCAGGGTGGTTTTTCCGGCGCCGTTGGCGCCGACCAGGGATGTCATGCTGCCATCTTGCAGGGCCAGGGTGATGCCCCAGAGAATTTGCACTTCACCGTAGCCGGAAGTGACATCGCGCAGTTCCAGGATAGCCATACGCATTCCCTCGTGTGTGGTGGTTCAGTTGCCTTGCAGCAGGCGTTCGGCAAGTTTCGGGTCGCCCAGGTAAGCCTGGATGACCCGCGGATTGTTCGCGATTTCCTCGGGTGTGCCTTC
>JALUXH010000233.1 GCA_027019065.1 Anaerolineales bacterium | reverse complement strand
CCTGCGCGCAAGACCGCCCCTCGGCTTCTAACGCCTTCCGCACCGCGGCGAGGTGGGCTTTGGCCGCACGCACCTCTTCCACCGAGGCCACCATCGGGAACATAATTTTGACGCCGGTTTTGCCCGCGCCGGCGCGCAAAATGGCGCGCAACTGGGTGCGGAACATCGCCGGCCGTGCCAGCGAAAGGCGGATGCCGCGCTGGCCGAGGAAGGGGTTGGCCTCGGCGGGCAGGTTGAGGTAGGGGATGTCCTTGTCGCCGCCGATGTCGGCAGTGCGGAAAATCACCGGCCGCCCGGCCATGACTTCAAGGTAAGGCGCGTAAGCGGCAATTTGCTCCTCCTCGTCGGGCGGCGTGGTGCGTTCCATGTAAAGGAACTCGGTGCGCAGCAGGCCGACGCCCTCGGCGCCAAAAGCCAGCGCCTGCTCGGCCTCGGCGCGGCCGCCGCCGCCCAGGTTCGCGCCGATTTCCACCCGATGCCCATCGGGGGTGACGGCGGGCGCGGCGGCGCTTGCCTGTGCCTGCGCGCGGGCCCGCGCCAGTGCGGCTTCGCGCACGCGGCGGGCGGCCAACGTCGCTTCCGTGGGCGAAACGATGACCTCGCCCGCTTCGCCGTCCACAATCATCGGCACGGCGTCACGGGCGGCATCCAGCACGGCGGCGTCCACGCCCACCACCGCGGGCAGGCCCAGCCCGCGCGCCAAAATGGCGACGTGCGAGGTCTTGCTCCCCTGCACGGTGCAAAAACCGCGCACCAGTTCGTGCGGCAGCATGATGGTCTGCGAAGGGGTGAGTTCGCGTGCCACAATAATAGAAGGCTGCGATGGCAGGGCAAGGGCGTGCGTCTTTCCGGCAAGGTGAGCGGCCACGCGTGCGCCCACGTCGCGCAAATCCACCGCCCGAGCGCTGAACACCGGGTCGTTCAGCGCCTCCAGCATGGCCGCCTGCGCTTCCACCGCCTGCCGCCACGCGGCAAGTGCGCTTTCGCCGCTGCGGATGGCGTCTTCCACCTGCCTGGTCAGCGTGGGGTCGTCCAAAAACATGGCATGGACGTGGAAAATTTCGGCTTCCTGCTCGCCCACCCGTTCCCGGGCCGCGTCGTAGAGCGCCTGAATTTCGGCGCGCGCGGCTTTCAGCGCGCGGTGCAGGCGGGCAAGTTCTTCATCCACGCCGCCGGCGGCCGCGGGCGACGGGGCTTTCTCGGCCGCCGGGGCGGCAAACAAAAACGCAGGGGCTATAGCCACCCCGCCGGAAGCCGCAACACCGCGAAACCGCCGTTCAGGCATTGGACGCCCCCGTTGGGCTGGCCGCGTCCAGTTCCAGCACCCGCGCGGCCGCCTCGCTATCGGTTACCAGGTAATCAATCACCCCGCTGCGCAGTGCGCCGAGGATGGCGGGCGCCTTCCTGCGCCCCCCGGCCACACCCATCACGACAGGAATTCTGCACAGCCCTTCCCAGGAAATGCCGATCAACCGGCGGTGCAGGTCAAGATCGAGGATGTTGCCTTCCAGGTCATAGAAATAGCCGCACACGTCGCCCACGCCGCCCCGCGCGGCAATGTCTTCCAATTCAGCCTCGGAAAGCAGCCGGGCATTGAACAGGCTGGAAAGCGTGGACGGCGAAACCGCGCCAATACCCACCAGGGCAATGTCGGCCTGTTCGGCAAGCGCCAGAGCCTCGTGAACGGCCGGGGCGCTGACGATGGCTTCCCTGGCTTCGGGCGTGCCGGCCAGCAGCGGGGCAGGGAGATAACGATACCGTCCCGAAAGCGTTTGCGCCAGCCAGCGCGTCAGGTCGGGGCCATCCAGCAAAGGGTTCACCGAGCCGACTGCGCCCATCAGTTGCACCACCGTCACGCCTTTTTGCCGGGCTGTGCGCAACGCGCTGACCACCTGATACACCCCGGTGCTCCACGCGATGCCTAAAACCGATTTGCCCTCCAGCAATTCCGAAAGGCGGTGGGCTGCCAAAATGCCCAGGGCCTGCACCACCTGCATATAGCCGCGGCCTCCGCGGTCCATGACCAGGGCTTCCTGCAAGGGAAAGCGTTTTTCCAAACGCGATTGCAATTCGGCCACCCTGCTCCACGGCCCCTGAATGCGGATTTCCACAATGCCGAGTTCGCGCGCTTCGGCCAGCCAGCGCGAAACCTGTGAGCGCGAGACACCCAACTGACGGGCAATTTGCGCCTGGGTCATATCCTGTTCGTAATACAGGCGCGCCACCCGGGCAAGTTTCAGATGATAGGGGTTGGTTGTCGGCATATTACCTCACCCATAATCAAAAGGGCAAAAGCAGGGCTGCCGTGCATGCGGGGCAAAGTGCGTTCACCCTTTGCTTTCACCGTATCTGTTCAGCCCAGGCAGGGAGAAACCACAGATGACGCAGATTCCGCAGAAAATCATCCACAGATTCCGCAGATTCGCACCGATTGCAACCCCAGAAAGCACAGAAGCGTCGTAATTGCCTACCCAAATCGTAGCGCTGGCAATGCGAGGCGTGTTTTCACACCGCGTTTTCCTTTGGCGCCGCCGCCGCTGCGTTAACCCCACCCCCATCCCCTCCCCGCATGCGGGGAGGGGAGCAAGGGGAGGGGTATGGCAAAGGCACAGCGCATCAAGACGCATGGAGGGCACCCCAGCGTAGGCAGTTACGAAGCGTCGCAGAACACACAGAAGTTGACTTTGCGTCTTTGTTCCCTTTGCGCTTGGCGTTACGCTGTTGTAACCTTTGGGTCTCCTGTGTGCCTTGGCGTTTTCATCACAGGTGGGCTGAACAGTTACCTTTCACCAAAATTGCTCTCGGCCAATGCCTTCAAAGCAGCCAATGCTTCGGCAGCATCCCTTCCGGAAGCCGCGACTTCAATCTTGTGCCCCTGGGTCACGCCAATGCTCATCACGCCCAAAATGCTTTTGGCATCCACAAAAGGCGTCCCGCGGGTAAGGTTCCGAACGCGCACGTCGGCCTCAAATTCACCGGCCTTTTGCACAAACAAGGCCGCCGGGCGGGCATGCAGCCCAACCGGATTGTCAATTTGCAGCACAACAGACACAACTTCTTCTTCGCTCATCACAAAATTTTCCTCATGGTGCTGGCCGCTTCGGCGGCTTCTTTCACTTCCTCCAGGCTACGCCCCAGGGAAGCCTCCACCGCCGCGACAATGGCGCCTTCTACCAATGGAGCATCGCTCATCCGGATTTGCTGCTGCTGTTCTGCCGCCATCATTTCAATCGCCATCTGGGCGCTCATGACCGCACTGCCCAAATCCATCAACACCAACACACCATCGGGCGAATACGCACTTTGCAGCGCAGTGAAAATGCGCTCTGCATTCGTCCCCAAAGTATCCTCATCCACGCCTCCGGCTGCAGCAATGGCTACCCGGCCCTGGCTCATCTGCTCGGCCATCTCTTTCACGCCTTCGGCCACTTTGGCGCTATGGGAAACTATCACCAATCCTATCATGCCTCGTGCTCCTTTGACAAACGACACTGCGGGCAGTCAGAGACTTCGTGCACCGTTTCCGAGAAGGATCCACGCCAGGAAGGCGGTTCTTTGAACCCCACTGCGCCGCACGCGCAGGCATACCACCCCGGCGGGGCCGCCTCAAAACGCACCCGCGGCGCCTGCAAGTTCACGACTTCTACGCCCATGTGCCAGCGGGCACTGGTAAACAACCGTTCCGCTCCCCCGGCGCGCAAACGGGCAAAGAAAGTGGCAAACCGCCTGGAATGACGCACCAGCAAAACGCCCGCGGTCACATCGGGGGGCATGGGGAAATCAAGCGCATTACCACAAATCACTTGCAAATTGGCGGGCAAACGGCTGCCCTGCCGGCTCAAAAAATCGGCCACCAGGGAGGGATGCACCTCTACCGCGTAAACCTTGCGCACTTTGCCGGCGGCGGCCAGGGCCAGGCGGAAATCGCCGGCGCCGATATCCAACACCACGTCCTCTGCCCCCAGGCGCGCCAACACAAAAGCATAGACCGCCTCATCATACGGCGCGTACCACACTTCCCACGGCGTCAGCCCCCGACGGGCAGCAAAGGCAGCAACATCGCCGCGGAACTGGGGAGCAAAGGTTTCCCATTTCATCGTGAATGCAGCCAACGGCTCAGCGCAAAAACGAACAGGAAGACCAGCCACATCGCCGCAGTCATCACCAGCGCAATTTTCAGGCTCACCTGCCAGTCTGCTCCCGGCGGGGCCGAGAACCAGACCAATGCAAACACGGCAACGGTCAGCAGCGCCATCAGCACCGCGCCTGTTTTGCGGCTTACCCAGGCTTTTCTCTCCTGCGCCGATGCGGCTGCTTCAGCCTCTCGGCCCTGCATTTTCAGTTTGGTGCTCAAAACGGCCTCCTGAAACTTCCCTTATGTCATAGACACGATAACAGCAAACAGCCACAACCCATAGCCGACCAACAACACACCCACCACGACCAAAGCCGCCGTGACCCCGCGCGCCGTCTTCCGAGACACGCCGCGATCCAACACCAGGGCGCGCACACCGGCCAGCGCATGAAACACCACCGTCGCCAGGAAAAGAATTTCCAGCGCCAACACCGCGGGATGGGAAAGATAAGCCACCACCTGCTGATAGGTGAGCAGCCCTCCCGCGGCAAAATGGTTGGCGACAAGATGCACCGCAAGCAACACCACCAGCAGGAAACCGCTCAGCGCCTGCCAGATCCACATGCGTCGCAAAGCCATTTTTCCTCCTCAGCAAGCCGCCGACGGCAACCACAGACAATGCCGCGTTGTCCGGCTGCCACAGGCCCGATGAATTGCTGCGGCCTCTGCTGCCGCGCCTTCCTGACGCCTCATTCACAACATCAACGCCGCGGCCACCACGGTGAACAGCGCGGAGACCACCAGCGCGCCCCAAAACATGGCTTCCTGCTGCTCCACGCCGATCTGGAGGCCCATCAACATCAGGCGCAAGCCGTTCAAGCCGTGGAACAGCACCGCGGCAATCAGCCCCACCTCTAACAGCGTAACCCACGGGCTTTTCATGGCGGAAATGATGGCGTTGTAGGCCTGCGGCCCGCGGGCCAGGTTGCTCAGCACGTAAAAGTGCAGCAAAAGATAGAAAACCAGCACCACGCCGGTCAGCCGGTGGAGCACAAAAGCCCATCCGCTCGCACCGCGTCCGCGCAAGCGGAACCACGCCCACACCCGGCGGGAAGGCTGACGCGGCTCAGGCCGTCGGTACGTTTCGGAAACCATAAATCATCCTCCAAGAACCGCAGATTGGAGCAAAAACCACAGAAGACACAGAAACTTACAGAGAACACAGAATTTTTTGCGCTCTTTGCGTCTCTGCTTTCTTTGCGTCTTTGCGTTAACCTTGGCACCCTTGGCGTTACCATCCACCGATTGTCACAGATTGACACCGATAGAATTGAAGATGAACCGCAGATTCCGCAGATTCCGCAGAAAAAATCTGCGCTAATCTGTGGAATCTGTGGTTTCCCTCAGCGTCTCTGCGTCAACAGCATCTTCCTTAAAAACATGATCATCCCGCCCGGGTCTACGCCGTTGGGGCAGACGGACGAGCATTCCATTGCCGCGTGGCAGCGCCAGCAGCCCTCGTCGTTGTCCACCATTTGGAAGATGGCGGGCAGGTCGTGGCCGCGCGGTTCCTGCACCACCCGCGCCGCGGCCGCCAGCGCCGCCGGGCCGAGGTAATGGGCATCGCTCGCCACCACCGGGCAGGCCGAAAGGCACAAGCCGCATTCCAGGCAGCTTTCAAAGCGCATGTATTCGCCCACGGCTTCCGGCGGCCGGGCTTCGGGCAGATACTCGCTGCGGCGGATGTAAGGCATGCCCACCGGCTCGTATTTTTCAAAGAACGGCGTCATATCCACCACCAGGTCGCTCACCAGCGGCGCGTTGCGGAGCGGTTCCACGACCACCTCGTCGGTTTTCAACGCCAAGACGTTGGTCACGCAGGCCAGCACTTCCCTGCCGTTGACCAACATGCCACACGTGCCGCAGGAGCCGTGATGGCAGGAATGGCGGTAGGTCAGGGTGAGGTCGTCCAGGCGCAGGGTTTCCAGCACATCCAACACAGTGGTGTGGTCTTCCACCTCCACGCGGAAAGTGTCGTAGCGGGGCGGGTCAATGGCGCCGGGCTTGTAGCGGTAGATTTTGAAAGTCACCGTGGCCATCTCACCACCTCCGCCGGTAATAAGCGGTATGCGGCAGCAAAACCACTTCGCGGGTGCGGCAGGGGGCGTTGATGCCGAGTTTGCGCGCGACCACATCGGCGGTCGCTTCGGCCATACCCCGGGCAGTGGTGGCTTTGCCGCCGGTAATGGTTACAAACCCCTCCACGCCATCGCGCTCGGCGTGGTCAAAGCACTTGAACGTGCGGCTGAGTTCGCGGCCGGTCTGGGCGCCACCCGAGCCAATGAGGGGCCGCGCCGCCGCCCACGCCGCCCGCATTTTCGCACCCTTGATGGCCGGCACCAGCGCCGCGCCGTATTCGTACATCAGCCGAATGTGCTCTTTCTTCATCTCCAGCCGGTCGGGGTCTTCCACCACCCACGAACTGGTGCCGATGACCGAAAGGGTGCGCTGGGGCACGATGATGTCGCCGTCGCCCGAGCGGTGCATTCGGTTGAGCACCATGTTGTTCCAGCGGCCGTACACCGCCACCAGCACGCCCGGGGAAGGCTGCAGCGGCACGTGTACACCCGCCAGGGCCGCAATTTTGCCCGACCACGCGCCCGCGGCGTTGACCACGATATCCGCGCTGATTTTGTAGGTCTGTTCGGTGACGTGGTCGCGCACGCGCACGCCTGTGACCGTCTTGCCCTGCATGAGGATTTCTTCCACCTCGGTATACGTTCTGACCACCGCGCCGTTGCTTTGGGCGGTAGCCAGGTA
>JALUXH010000232.1 GCA_027019065.1 Anaerolineales bacterium | reverse complement strand
GGGGCAAAGTTAACGCAAAGGCGCAAAGGGGGGCAAAGTTAACGCAAAGGCGCAAAGGGGCGCAAAGAGGCGCAGAGGGAATTATTGTCAATGCATCCTGCATCCTGTTTCCCGTGCCTTCTGTGCTAATCTGTGGTTTGTTTTGCCAGGGCTTGAACGCCCAGGCGGTGGGCGAAAAACAGCCCCGCTGCGCCAACGGCCAAATCCCTCAGGCGGATGAGGAGCGCCAATGCCAGGCCGTGCGCGGGGTCATAGCCCAGCGCGCCGATGGTGAACATCAACCCGGCTTCCAGCACGCCTAACCCGCCGGGCAGCAGCGGCAGCAGGAAGGCCAGCCGAGCCGCGGTCATCAGTACTAAGATTTGGGGAAGGGTAAGGGCGATGCCCAGACCGCGGGTCATCAGCGCATATTCGGCAATCAGCGCTGCCCACACGGGCAGGGAAAGCGCCAGCCCCCACACGATGACGCCTTGCCGGCGGCAGATATCTTGCGCGGCGGCTTCGGTTTGCGCCAGCCCGTGCGTCAGCCGTTCCAGGCGGGGCAGGCGGGAAGCCAGCCGCGTCAGCGGGGCAGCGCCGCGGCACACCAGCACCAGATACCCCGCCGCGCCCCCGGCCATCGCCGCCGCGCCGGTCAGCAGCCCCCAGCGCGCCGACGGGCCTACCAGCCCCACGCCAAACAGCGCCAGCGCACCCAGCAGCAGAAAGCCGAAGTTGCCCACCAGTTCTAAAAGTTTATCCAGCGCCACGCTGGCCGTGGCCTGCGCCACCGGCACGCCTTCGCGCTGTTTCAGGGCCAGCACCTGCAGCGGCTCGCCGCCGAACTGGGTGCCGGGGGTGAAATAACTCACGCTAAAAGCGGCCAGCCGGTATGCGGTCAGCCGCTGCCACGGCACGGGGTGACTTGCCAGCCGCAGCAGCCACCACCAGCGCAGGGCAAACAACCAGAGGATGAGCAGGTTGAGGGCGAGCAACGCCGCCAGCGTTCCGATGGGAAAGCGGCGCAGCGCCTGCCATGTGGCCGTCCAGGGCACCTTCCGCACCGCCCAGCCCAGCAGCGCGAGCAGTAAAAGCCAACTGAGGGCTTTGAAGAAGCCGCTTTTACCCATCCTCATCGTAACTGCTCAGCCTCGGCCAGGAGAAACTGCAGATTTCGCAGAAAAATCCACAGATTTCGCAGATTAGCACAGAAGACACAGAAATACTCTTTGCGCCTTTTGCCTTCTTCGCGGCCTTTGCGTTAACCTCTTGGCGTTCTGAAAATCCGTGTCTCTCTGTGGTTATCCGCGCCATCGGCGGCCTACTTCTGGAACAACGGCAGGTATTCGCCGTAGCCCTCTTTGGCCAGATCTTCCACGGGGATGAAGCGCAGCGCGGCGGAGTCAATGCAATAGTGCAGGTGGGTCGGCCAGGGGCCGTCAAAGAACAGGTGCCCCAAATGGGAATCGGCGTAGCGGCTGCGCACCTCGGTGCGGGTCATTCCGTGGCTGGTATCCGGCCGTTCGACGATGTTGTCGGGTTCCAGCGGGCGGCTGAAACTGGGCCAGCCGGTGCCCGCATCGTACTGGTCCAGGGTGCTGAAGAGCGGCTCGCCGGAAACAATGTCCACATAGATGCCCGCCTGCTTGTTGTCCCAGTAAGGGTTATCAAAAGGCGGCTCGGTGCCGTTTTCCTGCGTGACCTCGTATTGCAGCGGAGTCAACTGCCGACGCAGTTCCGCCGCCGAGGGTTTCTGGAAGTGCTTCCACGGCCGGTCTTCGTTGGGAAAGAAATCAAAATGGGGGTGATCGCGCCAGGTGAGTTCAAAAAAGGTCTCCTTGCCCGAGGCGAGCACATAGGATTGATAGTGCGCGGCGTTCTTTTTGTAGTAATCCTGATGGTAGCCCTCGGCAGGGTAGAAAGGTTTGGCAGGCAAAATCAAGGTCGCGATGGGCCTGGTGAAAATCCCGGATTGCTCCAGCGCCTGTTTGGATTCCTCGGCCAGGCGCTTTTGCTCGTCGTTTTGGTAGAAAATCGCGGTGCGGTATTGCGAACCGCGGTCGTAAAACTGCCCGCCGGGGTCGGTGGGGTCAATGGGCTTCCAGAAGGCTTCCAGCAGGCGGCGGTAGGTGATGCGGTTGGGGTCGTAGCGCACCAGCACGGCCTCGTAATGGCCGGTGGTGCCGGTGGAAACCTGCTCGTAGGTGAGGTTGGGCACATCGCCGCCGGTGTAGCCGGCGGTTGCATCCAGCACGCCGGGCAATTGCTCAAAGAGGGCTTCCATGCACCAGAAGCAGCCACCGGCAAAGATGGCTTCGCGCACGGTGGCGGGGTCGTAATTGGCTTTGGGAACGGGGGTGGGGGAAAGCATGGGGTTTTCTCCGCGGGTGTGGGATTTGAACAGCGTGAGCGCCGCGCCGGCAACGATGGCCAGCGTGGCAAGGGCGGTGAGCCGGCGTTTGGCCGAAGAATTTAAGGACATTTTACTCGCCTTTTAGCGGTGGAGGGGTGCGTGGCGGGAAAACAGCCCGCCGCGCTACGTGACATGGGTGAGGAAGAAGCGGTCGTCGGGCGCCCACAGGCAGGCGGCACCGCCGCCGTAGAACGCCGTCGCGGTGAGCAGCGCCGAGGTGAGGGCGTCGGGGAAGCCGCCGGCCCAGCCTGCCCCCAGCGCAAGTAGTCCGCCCAACGCCGTCAGGCGCGGCAGCACGCCCAGCGCAAGGAGCACGGCCAGCATCCCCCCGCCCCGGCGCAGGGCTGGCGCCCCCGGCTGCCCCCACAGCACAAAGAGCAGCCCCGCCGCGCCCGTCAGGCGGAGAAGCAATCTCGCCACTCCCCAAAATTTGCCGGGCAGGCCAGGCGCTGGCCTTCTCTCGCCCTCACCTTTCCCCCGCGCCTCGCGAGGCTCGGCGCTACCCCCTTTCCTCTCCCAGCGGGAGAGGAAAGGGGGTGTGCTCGCCACCCGCCCGCCATCGCGCAGAAAGCCCACCGCGAAGGGCACGAAGAACCACAGCCCCACCAGCGCGACGGCCTGGGGCGGGAACACCGGCCACAGCGCCGCGGCGAGGAAACTCATCATCAGCCCGGCGTTGGCACGGCGCTGCGGGTCGGGGGGCAGAGGCCGCGGGGGGCGCCCCGCGGCGCGCAGCAGGGCTTCCCAGGCGAGGAAAATGTAGCGGGCGAACCCCACGAAGAGATACCACCACGGCAGGCGGCCCAGCACCACCGCGAACGCCGAGGCGATGAGCACCCCCGCGCCGTCCACCAGCAAATCCAGCCGCTCTCCCAGCAGGGAAGGGTGGCGGGTGCGGCGTGCCAGGAAACCGTCCCACCAGTCGCTCAGGGCGACGAAGGTGTAGAGCAGGGCAGGCGTCCAGCCTGCGGCGGTGCGGGGGCAGAAAAAGCCCAGCATCAGCGCCACGGCCAGCCCCCGCAACAGGCTCAGATGGTTGGCAGCCCCCAGCGTGGGGTAGGCGGGCGCTTCGGGCGAGGGGCGGTTGGCTTCCATATGGCGGAGGGTAAAAAAGGCGAGGTAAGCCGTGCCGCCCGCGCTCAGGAGCAGCCAGCAAAGCCCGCCCCCGCCGCGGGCCTGCTGCCATGCGTAGCCGCTGCCCACAACGGCCATTGCCATGACGAGCCACACCCAGAAATCGCGCGGCACGCGCTTTCCCGTGTTCATTTCCCCTCCGCCCGGGGCTTGAACCTTTCTGCCTTGTGGTAAATCGCCCGGACTTTGTCCATGATGCCCGGTATATGGATGCCCTGCGGGTCATAGGCGGGCAGGTCGCGGGGGTTGCTGCCCCAGCGGGCAACCAGTTGGCGCACGATGAGGGAATACAGCCCCTCGTGGTGCAGCGGCGCGGCTTCCATATCGGGCAGCATGCCCGGCACCAGCCCATAGGCGGAAAAACTTTCCACGAAATCGGCATCGCGGGCGATGACGTGCATGATGGTGGCGTAGCCGTCTTGCGGGCCGGAAACCAGCGGCGGCTGGTGGTCGCCCACAAGGATGAATACATCGTTCGGCCCGGCGGTGCGGATGAAGTCGGCCAGCACCGTCCAGTCGTAGGTTACGGCCTTCATGTAGGCTTCCGTCAGGCTGAGTTTGGGATGGGCAGCGGGGTTGTCAATGTCGGGGTTGTTCAGGGCGCGCCAGTCTTTGACCACCGGCGGCACGGGAGCGAAGTAGTAATGGGTGTTTTGGGTGAGGGAAAAGACGAAATTGGGTTTGGGCGGCTGCTTTTCCAGCCAGGCGCGCAGGAAGCCGAAGGTGTACTGGTCGGGCGGCGAGGGCCCCCAACTGTACTCGGGGCCGTGATAGTCCATATCGGCAAACGTTATCCACGCGTCGGGGTTGTAGAAGCGCTGGTTGGCGGCCTGCACGGCGGGGCTCAGTTCGCGGTCTATGGGCACCACCCACGTGAAGCGGTAGCCCTGGCTTTGCAGGTAACGCCCCAGGTGGGGGTAGGGCGTGTGCTGGAAGCCGTACTTGAGGGCGAGGTATTGGGGCTGCTGGGAAATCCGCACACCGCACAGCGCGCTGGTGTAAGCCATCCACGAACCGCCGCCCCACACGGGCGAGCGGCTCAGCCCGGAAGCCGTGTGCCATCCGGCGGCTTCCAGTTTTTGCTGCACATCGGCCATCAGCGCCTCGTAGCGGCTGTGGAAGGCCGGGTCGGTCATCAGCACGCTGCCGTAGGATTCCAGAAAGAGAAGGTAAATGTTAGGGCGCTCGGCGAGGGTGTAGCGGCGGTAGTCGTACGCCGTGGAGGGAAAAACCTGCTGCATGGCCTGCACCCGCGCGCGGGTGCGGCGCGCCTGGCGGATGTTGGCGGCAAGTTCCAGGGTCAGGCTGACGGTTTCGCCCTGGGGCGCGGCGGCTTCCTGCGGGAAGGCCACGGTGAAGGCCAGCGCGCCTGCTGCCAGCACCAACGCCGCGCGGCGGCCGAGGGGGTGCAGGCTTTCCGGCGGCACGCGGCTGAAGGGCGTCACGGCAACCTGATAAACCAGCCACAGGGCAGCCGCCAGCCCTAACGCCGCGGCAGGATACGACCACCACGGCAGGCTGAGGCTTTCCAGCACAAAGCCGATGCCGCCGCCGAGGAAAGCCCAGTCGTTGTAGAAGTCGGGGGTGTTGTGATAAATGCCGATGTCCACGGCGGCGTAAATCTGGTAGGCGCTGAAAAACAGCAGCAGGGCGAAAGCCGCCCGGCGGAAGGCGCGGCGGCCGCGCGGCGTCCACAGCTGCGGCACGTTGGCCCACACGGCCACAAGCAGCAGCCATTCCAGCCCTGCGTGCCAGAATTGCTCCGGCCGGCGCATCAGCAACCCTGCAGGGAAGACGGCCAGCAGGTTGCCCGCCAGCACAGCCAGCCAAAATTGATAATTTTTCCGATTTTGGAACGATGATAAATGCTGCATGCGCCGGATTATATCATCCCCTGCTTCTGATACCAACGGCGCACGCGCCGTGGGGTGCAGGCAAATGTTGTAGAAGCGTTGTTTCGCCCTCACCCCACTTTGGCTCGCTGCGCTCGCCGTTTCTCCCCTCTCCCAGTGGGAGAGGGGAGAAAGCCGCCGCCAGGCGGCTTGAGGGGTGAGGGCGTTTCCGCAACCCGGCGGGTATTTCTACAGATTTTGCATGCACCCCGCGCCGTAGGGAAAAACCCGCGGCCCGGGCGCTATGGCGCGCCGCCTTGTTGTGGGCCCGGCTTTCATGCCCCCGCGGCCGTGGGGCGGTGTATCAGTGCAGTGCGGTGCCGCAGTACGGGCAAAAGGCGCGTCCGGCTTCCCACGCCACCTCGCTGGGGTGGACGGGCGCGCCGCAGGCGGGGCACGTCGCGGGGAGGTTTGCCGCGGCCTGACGCTGTTGGGGTGGGGACGGCGCGGCGGCCAGCCACTTTTCCAACGCCTGACGGATTTCGTTTGCCAGAGCGGATTGTCCCTGACCTTCAAGGGTGGCAACCACGCGGTCGCCGGCGCGGCGCAGGAGCGGCCAGCGGTCGGTGTTGGCTAACATTTCCAGCCCGCGCAGGGCGCGCTCGCGGGCCGCGTGGGTGTTGCCGGCTTTGAGGTAAGCCTCGGCGGCGCGCAGGGCGAGGTTGGGGGCCTGAGGCAGGCCGCGCTGCAGTGCGCCTTCGGCGAGGCGGTCAAAGGCCTGGGCGGCTTCAGCAAAACGGCCCTCGGCGAGCAGGGCGTTGGCGCGCCGCAAGCGGCGCAGCGCCGCCGCACCTGCACGCGGCCGGGCCGGGCGGCGCGCCAGAGGGCGTCGGGGTCTTCGGGGGCGCCAGGGCATGATGATCTCCTGTAACTGTTCAGGCTGCTTGCACTGAGGGGATAAAAGAAGTTGCCTGCTCGGCCGGGATGATGCCAAAAGCTCCTTTGCTGCCACGGGAGGCGGGAAGCCGCCCCGCCCTACCAGGCGCCTCGGTACGCGGTCAGCGGCTGAACGGCGGCTTTCGCCCAATCTGTGCGCATCGGTGAAATCGGCAGATGTTTTTTGGGGAGTATCTGTTCAGCCCAGGCAAGGGGAAACCACAGATGACGCAGATTCCGCAGAAAATCATCCGTATCTATTCAGCGCTGGCGAAGAAAAACCACAGATTCCGCAGATTGAAAACCACAGAATACACAGAAATGGCACCGAAGACGCAGAAACACGCTTTGTGTCTTTGCTCCCTCTGTGTCTTTGCGTTAATTTCCTGGCGTGCTGAGACCATTTTCATAAGGCTGAACAGTTACAATCATCCACAGATTCCACAGATTTGCACCGATTGCAACCCCAGAAAGCACAGAAGCGTCGCAGAAAACGAAGTTGACTTTGCGTCTTTGCTCCCTTTGTGTCTTTGCGTTAATTTCCTGGCGTGCTGAGACCATTTTCATAAGGCTGAACAGTTACAATCATCCACAGATTCCACAGATTCCACAGATTCGCACCGATTGCAACCCCAGAAAGCATAGAAGCGTCGCAGAAAACGAAGTTGACTTTGCGTCTTTGTTCCCTTTGCGCTTTTGGCG
>JALUXH010000231.1 GCA_027019065.1 Anaerolineales bacterium | reverse complement strand
CCCGCTACCCCGCCGTACAGCACACCCTTTGGGGCGTGCTGGCCTTCAACCTGGGCGTCAGCGTGCTCAAAATCACCCTCGGCACACTCACCGGCGCGCTTTCCGTGGTTGCCGACGGCTTCCACTCGCTGGTAGATGCCGCCTCCAACCTCATCAGCCTGCTGATGCTGCGTTTTGCCGCCCGCCAGGCCGACCCCGGTCATCCTTACGGCTACCAGCGCTTTGAAACCCTGGGGGCGCTTTTCATCGGCGTGCTGATGCTGATTGCCGCCGGCGAAATCGCCTTCCAGGCCATCGACCACTGGCGGCACGGGGCCGCCACCGTGGAGCCGCTGGCGCTTTACCTGATGGGCGTGGCCTTCGTGGTCAGCCTGGGGGTGGTGTGGTGGGAAACCCGCCAGGGGCAGCGCTGGCAATCGGAACTGCTGCTGGCCGATGCCGCGCACGTCCGCAGCGACCTGTGGATCACCCTCTCGGTGATTGCTTCGCTCGTCGGTGTGCGGCTGGGCTACACCTGGCTCGACCCGGTCGCGGCGCTGGTGGTCGCGGTGCTCATCGTCCGCGCGGCCTGGGAAGTGCTCGTGCAGGCCGCGCAATACCTCACCGATGCGTCGGTGGTGGATACCGCCGCCGTGGAACAGGTTGCGGCTTCGGTAGCCGGCGTGCTGGATGCCCACAGCATCCGCTCGCGCGGCCGCCCCACCGCGGCGTTTGTGGACCTGCACATCCACGTGCCGCCCGGCATGGGCACCGAGCAGGCCCACGCCCTCGCCACCGAAGTGGAAAACCGCATCAAGGCCCGGGTTGATGGCGTGGTAGAAGCCATGGTGCACGTGGAACCCGCCGAAACACCGCCGGGCCTTTCCCCGTGGGACGACCTGACCCTGCGCCTGCGCCGCCTGGCCGACGGGCTGGGGCTGGGCATCCACGAAATCTACATCCACGCCTTGCCTGCAAGCGGCTACCGCGCCGAAATGCACCTGGAATTCCCCGCGGCCGTCACCCTGGCCGAGGCGCACCGGCAGGCAGAAGCCTTCATCCGCCGGGCCCGCGCCGAAACGCCCGCCCTGCGGGAAGTGACAGTGCATCTGGAACCCCTGCCCGGCCGGGTGCTGGCCGAAGAACAGGCCGACAACGCCCTCACGGCCGAGGTAGAATCCTTTGCCCGGGCGCATTGCCGCGCCGGAGATGTGCAGCAAGTGGTGTTGCGGCGCAGCGGCAGCCACCTGACCGCGGCCGTGTATTGCGCCCTTCCCGGCGAAATGCCGCTGGAAGAAGCCCACGCCCACGCCGACGCCCTCCAGCACGCCCTGCTCACCACCTTCCCGGCCCTCTCGCGAGCCATTGTGCAGGTTGTGCCGCGCGAGGCATGACACCGACCACGCCCCCCCGACCACCCGACTACCTGACCATCCAACTATCTGACCACCCGACCATCAAGGAGCCCTCCATGCCCACTGCAACCGGCATCGTTTTGGCCGCGGGCAAAGGCACCCGCATGAAATCCGCTCTTCCCAAGGTGCTGCACCCGCTGCTGGGGCAGCCCATGTTGGCCTACGCGCTGGAAGCGATGCAGCAAGCCACCGGCACACAGCCCATCGTCGTGACAGGCCACGGGGCAGAAGCCGTGCAGCAGGCGTTTGCCCAAAAAGCCGCCTTTGCGCGGCAAGACCCGCCCCTCGGCACCGGCCACGCCGTGCAGGCTGCCCGCACCGCCGTGCCCGAAGGCACGCGCTGGGTGCTGGTTTCCAACGGCGACATGCCCCTGCTGACCGCCGCCACCCTGCGCCGCCTGCTGGAAGCCCAGCAAGCCCACGACGGCCCCATCACCATGCTCACCGTGGAGGCAGACGACCCCCGCGGCTTCGGGCGGGTGGTGCGCTTCCCCAACGGGCGCGTGCAGGCCATCGTGGAAGAAGCCGACGCCACCGAAGCACAAAAGCGCATCCGCGAGTTGAATGTGGGCGCTTACTGCTTTGAGGCCGCCTGGCTGTGGGCTTCCCTGCCCAAACTGCCGCTTTCCCCCAAAGGCGAATACTACCTCACCGACCTGGTGGGGCTGGCGGTGAGCGAAGGGCGCAGTGTGCAGGCGCTGCGGCTGGAAGACCCCGCCGAAGCCATCGGCGTGAACACCCGCGTGCACCTGGCCGAAGCCGCAGCCGCCCTGCAGCAGCGCATCCACCGCCATCTGATGGAAAGCGGCGTCACGCTGATCGACCCCGCCCGCACCTACATTGAACCCACCGTCCGCATCGGGCGCGATACCGTGGTGTGGCCGAACTGCTACCTGCGCGGCACCACCGAAATCGGCACAGGCTGCGAAATCGGCCCCAACGCTTACATCCTGGACACGCGCATCGGCAACGGCTGCCGCGTTTTCGCTTCGGTGTTAGAATACGCCGTGCTGGAAAACCATGTGGATATCGGCCCCTTCGGGCACCTGCGCAAGGGCGCGCATCTTGCGGAAGGCGTGCACATGGGCAACTTCGGCGAGGTGAAAAATTCCTACCTCGGCCCCGGCGTGAAAATGGGGCACTTTTCCTACATCGGCGACGCCACCATCGCCGAAAACGTCAACATCGGCGCGGGCACGATTACCTGCAACTACGACGGCGAGCGCAAACACCCCACCAAAATCGGGAAAGGGGCGTTCATCGGCAGCGATACCATGCTGGTCGCCCCCGTGGAACTCGGCGAAGGCGCCCGCACCGGTGCGGGCGCGGTGGTGACGAAAAATGTGCCGCCCCACAGCCTGGCCGTCGGCGTACCGGCGCGGGTCATCCGCAAACTGAAATGAACCACCCCTCGGCGCATTGGCCCGAGGTGCAAAGAAGGCGTCATGGACGAACCTGACATGGGGTTGCTTTACCTGCTGCCGCTGGTGCTCGGCGTTGACCTGCTGCTGGCCGCGGTGCGGGCGTGTGTGCTCCGCCTTTCCCTCAAAGACCTCACCCACCTGCGCGAAACCGACAACGCCACCTTCCGCCGTTTGCTGGAGGTGCTGCGCCGGCGCGACCCGCTGCGGCTGCTGGTGCAGCTCGGCATGTTGCTGGCGCACTTTTTCATCGGCGGCGGGGCGCTGTTTCTGGCCGTGCACACCGGGCGCATTCCCCTCCACGCGCCCGGCCGCCTGCTGGGTCTGCTGGCCGGCCTCGCGCTGGGCGTGGGGGCGCTGGAATGGCTGGTGGACGCCGCCCTGCGGGGCCGCCCCGCCGCCATCCGCCGCGTCGTGCCCTGGGCTGAGTGGTTCACCCGCCTGGCTTCCCCTTTCAACCGCCTGCTTTCCCGCCGCGGCGAAGCCGATTGGCTGCTCAACGACGAAACCTTCCAGGCCCTGCTGCAGGCCAACTTCCAGGAAGGCCGCCTGGAGCAGGAAGAGCGCGCCATGCTGCGTTCCATCATGCGTTTCGGCGAAACCCTGGTGCGGGAAATCATGGTGCCGCGCATTGACATGGTCACGGTAGAAGTCAACACCTCCCTTGACCAGGCCACCGACCTGTTCATCCACACGGGCTTTTCCCGCCTGCCGGTGTACGAACAAAAAGTGGATGACATCATCGGCCTGCTCTACGCCAAAGACCTGCTGCCCATCTGGCGGGAAGGCCACGCAGCCGCCCACACCCTGCGCAGCCTGCTGCGGCAAGCCTATTTTGTGCCCGAAGCCAAAAAAGTGGATGAACTGCTGGCCGAAATGCAGCGCCGCCGGATGCACATGGCGCTGGTGGTGGACGAATACGGCGGCATCGCCGGCCTGGTGACGCTGGAAGACATCGTAGAAGAAATCATCGGAGAAATCCAGGACGAATACGACCTCGGCGAAGAAACCCCCGCGATTCGCCCCCTCGGCAACGGCGAATATCTGCTCAGCGGCCGCGCCGACATTGACGACCTCAACGAAGCCTTAGGCACCGCCTTCCCGTCCGAAGATGCCGACACCCTCGGCGGCCTGTTGCTGACCATCACCGGCCACATGCCCGCCGAAGGCGAAACCGTAACCATCGGCGGCTTCCTGTTCACCATCCGCAAAGTGGACCAGCGGCGCATTGTGCTGGTGCACGCCCGCCGCCTGCCGGAAGACGAAACCGCCGTTCCCCTTGTTTCCGAGGATACGCATGAAGCCTGAAATGCAAGCACAACTGATCCGCGCCGCCCAGGCCGCACGCCAACACGCCTACGCGCCGTATTCCCGCTACCCGGTCGGTGCGGCGCTGCTGACCCGCAGCGGCAAAATCTACACCGGTGTGAATGTGGAAAACGCCGCCTTCCCCTCGGGCATGTGCGCCGAGCGGGTGGCCGTGTTCAAAGCGGTTTCCGAAGGCGAGCAGGCGTTCGCGGCCATTGCCGTCGTAACCGAAAACGGCGGCGCACCCTGCGGCGCATGCCGCCAGGTCCTGGCCGAATTCGGCACCGACCTGGAAGTGGTGGTGGCCGACACTTCCGGCAAAGTGGTGCTGAAAACCACCCTGGAAGCCCTGCTGCCCGCCTCGTTCGGGCCGCAAAGCCTGCCGCGGCCGGAGGTGCGCTGATGCGGGTGCTGGTGTTTTCCGACATTCACGCCAACCTCACCGCGCTGGAAGCCGTGCTGGCCGACGCCGGCCCGGTAGAGGCCCATTGGTTTTTGGGCGACCTGGTGGGCTACGGCCCCGACCCCAACGAGTGCATCACGCGGGTGCGGGCGCTGCCCAACCTTTCGGCCGTGCCGGGCAACCACGATGCCGCCGTGCTGGAAAGAATGCCCCTCACCTGGTTCAACCGCGAAGCCCGCAACCTCATCCACTGGACGCAAGAACGCCTGACGCCCGAAAACCTGGCCTTCCTGCAGCAGTTGCCCGAACAGGTGCGCCACAACGATGTGCTTCTGGTGCACGGCAGCCCGCGCGCCCCCATCACCGAATACATCCTCACCTCCGAAATCGCCGCCGCATCGCTGGAGGTCATGCCCACCGACTTTTGCTTTGTGGGGCACACCCACACCCCTGTCCGCTGGCAAGAGGAAAACGGCTTCGTGCACTTTTACCCCCCCACGGCAGGGGAAGCCCTGGCGCTGAAGCCGCGCGCCATCCTCAACCCGGGCTCCGTGGGGCAGCCCCGCGACGGCGACCCGCGGGCTTCCTACGCGCTTTACGATACCGAAACCCACACCTGGGAATGGCGGCGCGTGCCCTACGACATCGCGGCCGTCCAGGCGCGTATGCGGGCGTTTGGGCTGTCTCCGACCAACATTCTGCGCCTGGCCATGGGGCGTTGAAGCCATGAAACCTTCCCTGCGCCATCTCGCCCAATGGTTCACCCCCGGGCTGGGCATCAAACGCTGGCTGGGGCTGATTGTGTTGGGCACCACGCTCCTGGGCGTGGGGCTGGCGGTGCTGCTGCTGAATTTTTACCGCACGGCACCGCAGGCCTGGTGGCTGCCGCTGCTCTCGGCAGCGGCTTTGCGCTTTTTGCCCCGCTGGCTGCGGGCTGCCGTTTTTGGCGCGGCGGGTTTTCTCGCGTTAGGGTGGGGGCTGTGGGGGCTGGGGCGCTCTTTGCTGGCGCCGTTCCTGCGGGCCGACCAGCCCATCGTGGAAGCCCTGACCGAATACCGCCGCAAGGAACACGGGCCGCGCGTGGTGGCCATTGGCGGGGGGCACGGGCTTTCTACTTTGCTGCGCGGCCTGAAACACCACACGCACAATATCACCGCGGTGGTCACCGTGGCCGACGACGGCGGCTCTTCGGGGCGGCTGCGGCGCAGCCTCGGCATTCTGCCCCCCGGCGACATCCGCAACTGCCTGGCCGCCCTTTCCAATGACGAAGCCCTGCTGACCCAGCTTTTTCAATACCGCTTTGCCGACGGCGGCGGGGAACTGGAAGGCCACGCCTTCGGCAACCTGTTCATCTCGGCGCTCAGCGCCCTCACCGGCAGTTTTGAAGAAGCCGTGGCCGAGTCGGGGCGGGTGCTCTCGGTGCACGGGCGGGTGCTGCCTTCCACCCTGCGGCAGGTGCACCTGGCCGCCGAGGTTGCACTGCCCCACGAACCCGTCAGCGTGCAGGTGGTGGGGGAAAGCCGCATCCCCGCAGTGGCCGGACGCATTCGGCGGGTGTGGCTGGAACCGGAGCAGCCCCCCGCTTTCCCCGCTGCCATCCGCGCCATCCTCACCGCCGACATGGTGGTGGTGGGGCCGGGCAGTCTTTACACCAGCATTTTGCCCAACCTGCTGGTTCCCGACATTGCCGCCGCGCTGCGCGCCACCCGCGCGCTGCGGGTGTTTGTTTGCAACGTGGCCACCCAGCCCGGCGAAACCGACGGCTTTTCGTGCCAGGACCACCTCGCCGTGGTTGCCGACCACGTAGGCCGGGGGCTGTTTGACCTTGTGCTGGTCAACAACGCTTTTGAAGGGGCCTTGCCGCCGGGCACCGAGTGGGTGCAGGTGGAAAGCAACCGCCCGCTGCCTTACCCCATGCACGTCGCGCCGCTTACCACCCCCAACACACCTGCCCGCCACGACGCCGACGCGCTGGCCACAGCCCTGATGCGCCTTTTGGAAGGCCGCACCGGGCCATTGCAAGGGTAACGCCCGGCCCCCTACGCCGCCTGACCGGGCGGCTGCTGCGTGCCCGCGGCCTGCTTGTTGCGCCGAAAATCCACAAAACGATAGCCCACACCGCGCTCGGTGAGGATGTATTGGGGATGCGAAGGGTCTTTCTCTAACTTCTGACGCAGGTAATTGATGTAAAGCCGCACATAGTGGAATTCGTCGCGATATTCATACCCCCACACACGCGTCAAGAGCTGCTCATAGGTCATCACCCATCCCGCGTTCTGCACCAGGTGGTAAAGCAAACGGTATTCGGTCGGGCGCAGCCTGACCAGTTTGCCTTCCACCCACACTTCCCGCCGGTCAAAGTCTATTTTCAGCCGGTCGTCCACCTCCACCACACCGTGGAGGGAACCGCGCACCGCCTGCGTCCGCCGCAAAACTGCCTTGATCCGGCTGACCAGTTCGCGCGTGCTGAACGGCTTGGTGATGTAATCATCGGCTCCCAGTTCCAGCCCGCGCACAATATCTTCTTCTTCGCCTTTAGCCGTCAGCATGATC
>JALUXH010000230.1 GCA_027019065.1 Anaerolineales bacterium | reverse complement strand
CCCTGTGCTATAATCGCGGTGCAGCAAACCCAAACTTACACGAGGCACCATGCTCAAGAAACTCGTCACCACCTTTGCGGGAGACCCCACCCGCAAAGTCCTCAAAAAATATCTTCCCCTGGTAGACCGCATCAACGCGCTGGAAAAAGACTACGAAGGCTTCAGCGACGAAGCCCTGCGCGCCCAAACCGAAGCCTTCCGCCGCCGCCTGGCCGCAGGCGAAACCCTGGACGATATCCTTCCTGAAGCCTTTGCCGTGGTGCGCGAAGCCAGCAAACGCACCATCGGGCTGCGGCATTACGACGTCCAGCTCATCGGCGGCGTGGTGCTGCACGAGGGCAAAGTCGCCGAAATGAAGACCGGCGAAGGTAAAACCTTAGTCGCCACCCTGCCCATTTACCTCAACGCCCTTGCCCTCAACCCTGCCTGGGTGGAAGCCGCCCGCGAACGCTGGGGCGACGCCGCCGAAAAGTGGGAATTCAAGCCGCTGGAGGGCATCCCCGTGGGGCGCGGCGTGCACCTCGTCACCGTCAACGATTACCTCGCCCGCCGCGACGCCCGCTGGATGGCGCCCATCTACGACCTGCTCGGCCTCTCCATCGGCGTGCTGCAGATGGCTTCCCGCACCGAGCACGGCAAAAAAGCCTTCCTGATTGACCTCGGCAAAACCTCGCCCCAGGAAGACCAGCACCAGTTGCGTATGGTGCTGCGCCGCGAGGCCTACAACGCCGACATCACCTACGGCACCAACAACGAATTCGGCTTTGACTACCTGCGCGACAACATGGCCATGCGCCTGGAAGACCGCGTCCAGCGCGGCCACCCCTACGCCATCATTGACGAAATTGACAACGTCCTCATTGACGAAGCCCGCACCCCCCTCATCATTTCCGGCCCTTCCAGCGAAGCCGCCGACTGGTACCGCATCATGGCGCAAATCGTGCGCACCCTCAAGGCCGAAGAAGATGTGGAAATCAACGAGCGCGACCGCACCGTTACCCTCACCGACGCCGGCGAAGCCAAAGTGGAAGAGCGCCTCGGCGAGCCGCTGCGCGACCCCGAACGCCCCGAAGACCTCACCCCCCGCCAGGAACAGCTCTGGGGCTATCTGGAACAGGCCCTGCGGGCGCAATTCCTTTTCAAGAAAAACAAAGACTACCTCGTGCAGGCGGGCAAGGTCATCATCATTGACGAACACACCGGCCGCCTGATGCCCGGCCGCCGCTGGTCCGACGGCCTGCACCAGGCCGTGGAAGCCAAAGAGGGCGTGCGCATTCAATCGGAAAACGTCACCTACGCCACCATCACCATCCAGAACTACTTCCGCATGTACGCCAAACTCGCGGGCATGACGGGCACCGCGGCCACCGAATCGGAAGAATTTGACGAAATCTACAAACTGGAAGTGGTGGTCATCCCCACCAACCTGGAATACAACGCCAGCCGCCCCAACGCCCCCTTCCGAGCGCTGCAAGCCACCGACGAAGAAGGCTACCGCTACACCTACTACGCCCGCGCCGACGACCCCGAACAGAAACCGGTCTATTACAAACGGAAAGACTACCACGACGTCATCTACCGCACCGAAGAAGCCAAATTCCGCGCGGTGGTGCGCGAAATTTTGCGCTTCCACACCCAGGGGCGGCCTTTGCTCGTCGGCACCACCTCGGTGGAACTCTCCGAACGGCTTTCCCGCCGTCTGAGCGCGGCGATGATCCGCCGCCTGGTGCAGGTGCTGATGCTGCGCGACGCCTTCCTGGAAACCCTCGGCGAAGCCGAAGGCATCATGCACGCCGAACTGCAGCCGCTCTACAAACCGCTGGAAGCCCTCAAAGACGGCGACCTGCGCACTTTCATCCGCGAACACAACCTCGGCCTGCCCCTCAACCCCGAAAAGCCCGAAAACCTGGAGCGCCTCAAACGCCTGCTCTACCCCACCCCCACCGAGCAAAGCCGCTGGGAAACCGTGCGCGGCCGGCTGGTGGAAGTGCTGCGCGCCGGGGTGCCTCATCAGGTCTTGAACGCCCGCAAACACGCCGAAGAAAGCCAGATTATCGCCGGGGCAGGCGCTTACGGCGCAGTGACCATCGCCACCAACATGGCCGGGCGCGGTGTAGACATCAAACTCGGCGGCGAACTGGCCGAAGAAATCCGCAGCGCGGTGGTGCGCATCCTCAAGCGGGCGGGCTTCCCCGACCCTTACGACATGAGCCTGGATGCCCAGTACGAGGCGCTGAAAAACCTCGCCCCCGAACAATACGGCATCTACGACGCCGAAATCCGCTTCTTCCTGGAACACGTGGAGCAAATGCACCTTGTGCGCGAACTCGGCGGCCTGCACGTCATCGGCTCGGAACGGCACGAATCGCGGCGCATTGACAACCAGTTGCGCGGCCGCGCCGCCCGCCAGGGCGACCCCGGCTCTTCGCGCTTCTTCCTCTCGCTGGAAGACGAACTCGTGCGGCGCTTCGGCGGCGACCAACTTGACGGCATCATGCGCCGCTTCCGCATGGACGACATGGTGCCCCTGGAACACCCCCTCGTCAACCGCGTCATTGAGCAGGCGCAAACCCGCGTGGAAGGCTTCAACTTTGACCAGCGGAAAAACACGCTGGAATACGACGACGTCCTCAACCAGCAGCGCGCCCAAATCTACGGCCAGCGCGACCGCATCTTCACCAAAGACGACCTCAGCGAAGACGTCGGCGAACTGCTGCGCCAGGAAATAGAACGCCGCGTGCCCGAAGCCCTGGAGCAGGAAGAAGGCCCCTGGACCCTCCTGGCCTACCTGGAAGACATCCAGCCCACCCTCGGGCTGCAGCGCGGCTACTACCCCTCCTACACCTTCCGCCTGCTGCTGGATACCCTGCCCGATGAAGCCTTCACCCGCGCCGAAGCCGCCGAGGCCGCCCTCGCCCGCCTGGCAGCGGAAAGCATCCAGGCCGAACACGACCACCTGCGCCGCTACATCCAGCGCCGCACCGAAACCCTGCTCGACGCCTACCAGACCGCCCTTGACGAACGCCTGGAGGCGGTAGAAACCATCGTGGACAACCTGGACGCCCTGTGGGAAGCAACCAACGGCCAGGCGCAGGCCCTGCGCGCCGAAATCGCCTCGGTGGTGCGGGTGCCGCTCAAAATCGGCGCAGCCGACCTGCGCCGCTGGGTTGAAGACCCCGACGAAGCCCAGGAAACCCTGCAGGCCGCGGTGGAAGACTTCCTGCTGACCCGCACCCTGCGGCAACTGGTCTTCATCGTGCACCGCACCCTCAACATCCAGGAACTGCGCGCCGATGCCCTCGCCCAAATGGAAAGCTGGGAAGACATCCTTGCAGAGGTGAACGCCGTCATTGAACGCACCCTGGCCCAGCGGGAAACCCGCCTGCTGGGCAACGGGCAGACGCCGGGCCAGGTCACGCGCGACATCCACCAGTATGTGGAACGCCTCGCGGCGCGCTTCCGCCCCCAGGGCAACGGCGGCCCCCCAGGCCTGAACGAAGACGACATGGTGGGCCTGATGCTGGCCATCCAGCAGGGCAGCCGCACCGAATTTGACGCCAAAACCCACAAGCGGCGGCAAGTCGTCATTACCCGCTTCCAATACATTTACCGCGCCGCCCGCGAACTGGAAAACCGCGCCGCCGCAGAAATCACCGCTGCCGTGCTGGAACACCTGCAGGGGGCGCAGGAAGCCATCCAGTGGCATTTGGGCGAAGCCGAATTTGTACGCCTGAAAGCCTTCCCGCCGGCGCAACTTGGGCCCCGCGCCCGCCGCGGCCTGCGCCGCGCCCTCGGCGACGAAACCTACGCCGCCCACGAAGCAACCCCCTTGGGCCAATTCCCCGCCGACCTCACCGACCTTGTTCAATTTGAACTCGGGCGGCAGGCCCTCACCGAACGCTACCGGGAACTGCTGCTCCAGGTCATCTCGGGCGCCTGGGTGGAATACCTCACCAAAATTGAGGCCCTGCGGATTTCCATTGGCCTGGAAGCCTTCGCCCAGCGCGACCCGCTGGTGCAATACAAAGGCAAAGCCCACGAACTCTTCCAGGAACTGATGCGCGACATCCGCGCCGGCGTCATCAGCCGCATGTTTACCTTCCAGGGCGGCGCGGCGGTGGAAGTGGAAACCCCAGGCCGAAAAGCCAAACCCGCGGCACAGCCAGGCGAAACCGAAGCCCCCTCCGCCGCCAAAGGCAAAAAAGGCCGCCGCAAAAAGCGCCGCCGCAAACGCAAATGAACCCTTTTGGCCCGCTCCCCAAGCCCGAACTGCACCGCCACCTGGAAGGATCGCTGCGCCTGCGTTCCCTCTTTGACATCGCGCGCGCCGAGCAACTGACCCTCCCCGCCCCCACCGCCGAACACTTTCGCACCCTGGTGCAGGTGCGTCAGCACGAACCCTTCACCGCCGAAAACTTCCTTTCCAAGTTCCGCGTCCTGCGGCTGTTCTACCGCTCGCCCGAAATCATTCAGCGCCTGACCGCCGAAGTGATCGCCGATGCGGCCGCCGACAACATCCGCTACCTGGAACTGCGTTTCACGCCCGTGGCGCTCACCCGTGCGCGGGGGTTTTCGCTTTACGAAGTCATGGACTGGGTCACCACAAGCGCCACCGAAGCCGCCCGGCGGCACGGCATTGTGCTGAGGCTCATCGTCAGCGTCAACCGGCACGAACCCCCCGGCCTGGCCGCCGAAGTGGCAGAGCTCGCGGCGTCGTTTCGCCCGCGCGGTGTGGTGGGGCTTGACCTCGCAGGCGACGAAAGCCGCTACCCCGCCGCGCCCTTCGCCCCCATCTTTCGGGAAGCCCGCGCCGCAGGGCTGCACATCACCGTGCATGCGGGCGAGTGGGGGCCAGCCTCCAACGTCGTCGAAGCCATTGAAGCACTGCACGCCGAGCGCATCGGCCACGGCATCCGCGTGCTGGAAGACCCCAACGCGGTGGCGCTGGCCCGCGAACGCGGCGTGGTTTTTGAAGTCTGCCCCACCAGCAACTACCAGAGCGGCGTGGTGCCTTCCCTGGAAGCCCACCCCCTGCCCAAAATGCTGGCAGCAGGCCTGCGCGTGACCCTCAACACCGACGACCCCAGCATCTCGGGCATTGACCTGAGCCATGAATTCGCGCTCGCCCACGAAAAACTGGGGCTTTCGCGCGAAGCCCTGTGGGAATGCACCGCCACCGCCCTTGACGCCGCTTTCCTGAGCACCCCGCGGCGCGAAGCGGTGGTCAATGCTTTCCGCAAGGCGTGGCAAGGATAAGGGTGCACACCACAAAGAAAGGTGCTTGGCAACTTTACGAGCCATATGGCGTCCGATGCCAGTTCCCGTGTCATGAATGCACAGGCTTTTCCCTTCCTCTCGCTTCAGGTACACGCATGGGCAGCAAAGGTGCGCCCTGCGCGCACAACCCGCCAGCAGCACGGCTTTTCCCCTGCAGATGTCTGCTCCCACAGGTCGTCAGCCCCCTCTGCATTCCCGAGGGGGCTTTTTATGCCGTGAGGCTCAAACTTTTGCCTAAAGGAGGTCATTGCGATGTTGACGATCAGTGCCATCAAAGCCGATGTCGGCAGCATTGGAGGGCACACCCGCCCCTCCGAAGCCATGCTTCAAAGCGCGCGCGACCACCTGCAAAAGGCGCTGGAAAGCGGCCTGCTGACCGACTACGACGTCACTTTCACCGGCGACGACATCTGCCTGCTGATGATTCACCGGCAGGGCAGCGGCGCCGCCGCCATCCACAACCTGGCCTGGGACACCCTCAAAGCCGCCGCCGACATTGCCAAAGCCCAGGGGCTCTACGGCGCCGGACAAGACCTGCTCAAAGACGCCCCCTCAGGCAATGTGCGCGGCGCAGGGCCGGGCGCCGCCGAAATCACCTTTGACGAAACCGCCGCCGAGCGCCCCGCCGAACCCTTCATGATCTTCACCGCCGACAAATGCGGCCCCGGCGCCTTCAACTTCCCCCTCTGGGCCGTCTTCACCAGCCCGCTCTACTGCGCCGGGCTGATGATGCCCAAAATGCGCCCCGGCTTCACCTTCACCGTCATTGATATGGAATACCCCCACGGCGACCGCATCATCCGGCTCAACACCCCCGAAGAACACCTGGACCTCGCCCTGCTGCTGCGCGACGAAAACCGCTTCGGCATCCAGGCCATCCACGCCCGCAAATACCCCCACCAGCAGGTCGTCTCGGTGTCCACCGACCGGCTGCACACCATCGCCGGGGAATACAAGGGCAAAGACGACCCGGTCATGATCATCCGCACCCAGGGCATCTTCCCCGCGCCGGAAGAAGTGGTCATGCCGTGGGTGAACGTGCCCTACGTGGCCGGCGACGCGCGCGGCAGCCACACCATGCCCATCATGCCCGTGCCCATCAACACCCCCGTGACCGGCCCCTATGCCCAGCCCATCGTGGCAGCAGCAGCCTACTCTGTCAACAAGGAAGGCAAACTTTCCGAGCGCGTAGACGTTTTCGCCAACCCGGTGTGGGACCTGGCCCGCCAAAAAGCCCAGCAAAAAGCCGAATGGATGCGCCAGCAGGGCTTCTTCGGCGCGGCCATGCTGCCCATGCAGGAACTGGAATACAGCGCCTTCCGCAACGCGCTGGAAGCCCTGGAAGCCCGCTTCAGCCTGCGCGAGTAAAGGCACTTTCCACCGGCGCACCTGATGGCGCCGGACAGAATAGCATAGCCCCATGGTGGCACCTCACGTAGGGCGGGACGGCGTCCCGCCCTACACCGCCTGGGAAAAAGCAACTTCCGCCGCTTTGCAGGGTTATCGCTTTGGCGGGGCGTTCCCGCAGCAACATTTCCTCAGGAGGCTTCTCCATGCCCTGGCAACACAAAGTCATGCGCACCGTGCGGGTGCGCAACCGGCTCGTCCCCGGCACCCTGGCACGCCTGCTGACCGCCGTAGCCGAACGGGGAGGCAGCATCGGCGAAATCCGCCTCATTCGGGAAGGCACCAAAGCCATCGTGCGCGACATCACCATCTACGCCGACACGGTGGAACAGGTAGAGGCCATCATCGCCGCCATGCGCGCCAACCCCGGCTCGCAAGTGCTGGAAGTGCGCGACGAAGTGCTGGAAGT
>JALUXH010000229.1 GCA_027019065.1 Anaerolineales bacterium | reverse complement strand
GATTAGCTTACTAAGGGGGGAAGGGGGCGGCCCTGGCCGCGCGTTGCGCGGCCAGGGCGGGGGTTAGGGAGATCAGCAGCGAGGTCGTCGCCGCAAGGCGATGCATCGTACAGCCCCGCCGTTTTTCGGATAGATACTAAAATGTTGTAGGGCGGGACGGCGTCCCGCCCCACAATGGCCTGCTTTTTCCCGGGTCGGAGCGGGAAAGTGGAAGTACAGAAGGCCGGTATTTGTACCTGGCCGTAAGGGGGCTCTCCCTGGAAAGCAGCAACAAACCGCCGCGCTCCTAAAAGGTCAGGCAGGGCTTCCCGGTGCATCATCAACACAGATACTTGGGATTAGGCTCTCTGGCCGTGCTCAGTCACCTGGCTTGATCTCTCCCTACCCCCGCTCCGGCGAGGCTTCGCTTTCGCTCAGCCCGCCGGAGCAGCCCCCTTCCCTCCCTTCGTAAGGGAGGGAAGGGGGCAGATGAGCCGAGCGCCCGGCCTGAGCGTAGCCGAAGGCCAAGCGAGGCTCAGCGGGGGATGGGTGAGATCTCACCCCAGGCGGGGCAGATGGCGCCTTCTGGGATGACCAAAATCTTGTTTGAGAATGCACCAGGCCCGAAACCACCTGCGCCACCTTCGGGGGAATCCCGGGCATACGGCGCAACTTTACGTTTGCCCTGAATTTTGAAGCCGTTCCTTCCCCTCTAACCCGCGCAAAAGTGATATACTGTACTTATCGGCCGGGGGTCCAAGGCCGCCCCCTTGTTGTGAACATTTGCAAAAGCCGCTTCCATCAGCCCGACCGTGTACGCACGTGGCGGGAAAGCCCACCGGCATCGTCCCGATACCATACAAACAGGGAGGGAAGCATGTCCTCACGACGCAGCGCCTCTTTTCCCATAGGGCACGTGCTTGTATTCACCGGCGCCGTACTGGTGCTCCTGGGCTTTTTCTTGCCCTGGATCACCATCCGGCCAAGCCATACCCTGGGTGCGCTGACCCACATCTTTGGGTCTGCACTGGGCTCCGAATTGGGCATGGGGGGATTGGGACGGTTAACCGGCGGCCTCACAAAATCTCTCGTCATCCACGCCACAGGATGGAAACTGGCAACCGGCATAAGCCTTCAAGATCTGTTGCCTTCCAACGGCCTCGGTGACCTGATCCAGATGGGAGCCTCGCTGGATCCAAAAGCAGCAGAGACTCTTTCCACATCGCTGGTTCCTCCGCTGGTCTGGCTTTTCCTTTTTCCCCTCCTGGCCATATTTAGCATGGTCATGCTTTTTACCGGCGGCGGCCGGACAATGCCCAAACCCGTCATCATCATCGGCGGATTGACCTTCTTTTTGATTGTGGCCCACATTCTCCTGTTTTACGTCGGCATCCACGCGGCGAAACAAAACGCTCGCGCCCACTTTGACCTTTCTTCCGACGAAGCCATCCTGACATATCTGGGCGCCGCCCTGATCAAGATTCAGGTCGGCATTGGCGCGTGGCTGACTTTATTGGGCAGCCTGCTTTGGACGGGCGGGGCTGCGGTCGCGGCTTCCGCCGAGACGGCAGGCAGCAGAAACCGCAGGCCGCCTGTCCGCCGGAGCGGGCAGCGCACTTCCCTCTTTGGCCGCCGCACGGGGTATCATTCGCCGCGTACCTATGCCAGCCGCAGGCGCAGCCGTTTTCGCCGCTAAGCGCCATTTCCTCCGCCTGCGCAGGCCAGGTGCTCTCCTCACGAGAGCAGGCGCAGCTCGCCCCAGACGCGCCCGCCTTCCACATACAGAAGGCCAACCGCGCGCGGCACTTCCGGGAAAGCCGGAACGACCGGCGAACCGGGGTTGCAAAGCAAACGGGCGCCCATCCGGCGGCACACCGGGTAATGGGTGTGCCCGAAAACCACCACATCTGCGCGAGGGAAAGCGGCCAGCGCCCTGCGGGCAAAACGGGCAAAGGACGGCGCGCCGCGGCGAAAGTACGCCCATTTGTCCCCCAGGTAACGCAGAAAAGTGCCGTGCCCGTGACAGATGCCGATAGTGACGCCTTCAAACTGCAGCACCCGACGAGGCGGCAACCGGCGCAACGCATACCAATCACGATTGCCCCGCACGGCATAGGTGGGAGCGATGGCTTCCAGCGCCGCCAGCACCGACGCGTGAATAACATCACCGGCGTGCAAAATAGCAGTGACCCGCGCCTTCCGGAAGACGTCCAGCGCCTCAGGGGGCAAAGCGTGCGCGCGGTCGGGAATGTGCGTATCGGCGATGATGCCCAGCGTGACCACTATGTTTCCTCGGGCGGAAGGCCCTCTCGGATGAACGCCTGGGTGCGCCGCACCAGCCGCCGCGGCCCGCCGAAGGTTTCCAGCGCATCCAGGAAACCCAGTGCGAGGTCGGGGAGCCTGCGCGCCCATTCGGCATGGAGGACCCGCAGGGAGAGTTCCACCGCCGCGCCCTCATTTTGCACCCATTGCGCCAGCACACCGAGCACTGCTTCTTGCCCTTGCGGAGGGCTGAAAGCGGCAATGCGTTTCATGGCCTTTGTGAGGGGGCGCATCATTTCGGGATGGGCAATTTGCCTGGGGGTGAGCGTTTCCACGATCGCCAGAAGTTCTTGCGGGGAGACGGGGGCCAGCGCGGCCACAGCCTGTAAGGCCGTCTGCCACACGCGCGGGCTGTGGTGGGGGCGCAGCCAGTCGCGCAGCAAGTCGCGGGCCTGGGGGAAGGCGTCCTGACCGTATTTTCCCAACGCGGCGGCCACCGCCAGACGCACTTCGGGGCGCTTGTCGGCGGCCAGGCGGGTCAGGGGAGGCTTGAGGTCGGGGTTCCCTTTCAACACCCGCAAGGTGAGGGCCACACCCGCCAAAGCCCGATAGCCTGCCAGAGGACGGCCGGCCAGCGCCAGAAGGTACTTTTCGGGCACGGTTGGGGTACTCAACACTGCACCCAGCGGCATCAGCCTTCTTACCACGGCTTCCTCATCCAGAGGCGCGTTGGCAGCCACCGCCCGCCACGCCAGCAGCCCTTCCAAAGCCGCATCCAGGGCTTCGGCCGAACCCAGGCGGGCGGCGCTTTTGAGGTCAAAGAGCCATTCGTTGCGGTTTGGCATGTGCCCTCCCAATGGAAACCGGCAGTAACTGCTCAGCCCTGGCAGGAAATCCACAGATTTCGTAATTACCTACTCAAATCGTAGCGCTGGCAATGCAGGGCGTGTTTTCACACCGCGTTTTCCTTTGGCGCCGCTGCCGCTGCGTTGACCCCATCCCCGTCCCCTCCCCGCATGCGGGGAGGGGAGCCAGGGGAGGGGTATGGCAAAGGCACAGCGCATCAAAACGCATGGAGGGCACCACAGCGTAGGCAGTTACCAGATTTCACAGATTGGCACAGAAAACGTAATTACCTACGTGGTGGCAAAACGCCTCTGGCGGCAGGTTTTCTTTGGCGTGCGGCGACGAGTCGCCGCTTCCCAAAGCGGCGCCCTGGCACCGCACGCCAAAAAGCGCTTGCAAAGGGAAATATTCTCCGTGTCCTCTGTGTCCTCTATGGAAGCATTGACGGGCACAGGGCCATCCGCAGTGCTTCGGGGCAGGTAATGACCAGAAAACACAGCATTGCTCTTTGCGCCATTTGCCTTCCTTTGCGCCTTTGCGTTAACCTCTTTTTATGCTTCTGAGTACGCATCGCGGGCAGGCTGAACAGTTACAACTGGCGAATGCGGCATCAGGCCTGAAAGCCAAGCGGCTCTGCGGCCAGAACGCGGGGTTAAAAGGCAAATGCGCGGGCAGGCCCCGCGCATTTTACCATGAAGAGCGATGGCTTATTCCATACCGAGGTAGGTTTTTTGCACCATTTCGTTGGTGCGCAAATTTTCGGCCGTATCGGCAAGGGCAATCTCACCCGTGCGCAACACATAACCCCGATGGGCAATAGAAAGCGCCATCAGTGCGTTCTGTTCCACCAGCAAAACGGTGGTGCCCTGTTTGTTGATATCCACGATGGTGTCAAAGATCAGTTCCACCAGCACAGGCGCCAGGCCCATGGAAGGCTCATCCAGAAGCAAGAGGCGGGGCCGCGCCATCAAGGCCCGGCCAATGGCCAGCATTTGCTGCTCGCCGCCGGAAAGCGTGCCGGCTACCTGGTTGCGGCGTTCTTTCAAGCGAGGGAAAAGCGCATACACCCGCTCCAGGTCGGCTTTGATGCCCTCTTTATCGTTGCGGATGTAAGCGCCGAGGTCCAGGTTTTCGGCCACCGTGAGGCGGGCAAAGATGCCGCGGCCTTCCGGCACCATGGAGACGCCTTTGTAAACGATTTCATGAGGCCTGAATTTGGTCAGGTCTTCGCCTTCCAGAACGACCGTGCCCTGGCGGGGCTTGATCAGGCCGGTAATGGTGCGCAGAGTGGTGGTTTTTCCGGCGCCATTGGCCCCGATGAGGGTCACAATTTCGCCTTGCTCCACGGTCAACGAAATGCCTTTCAAGGCTTCTATGTTGCCGTAGAAGGAGTGAACGTCGTGAAGTTCGAGCATAGCCATAAGCGCGCTCCTTTTACACCGTCGCTGCAGCCTCGCTGCCCCCCAGGCCGGAAGCAGCGCCCCGCCCCAGATAGGCTTCAATCACCCGCGGGTTGCGCTGAATTTCTTCGGGTTTGCCTTCGGCAATTTTCTTGCCGAAATCCATCACCGCAATTTTCTCGCTGATGGTCATGACCACTTTCATATCGTGTTCAATGAGCAAGATGCTCAGGCCCAACTCATCACGCAGGTGACGAATGAAGCGGATCATCTCGGCGGTTTCGTTGGGGTTCATGCCTGCGGTCGGCTCATCCAGCAGCAACAGTTTGGGCTTGCTGGCGAGGGCGCGGGCAATTTCCAGCCGCCGCTGGGCCCCATAAGGCAGGTTGCGCGCCATTTGGTCCCCCAGGCCGCTCATGCCCACAAAGTTGAGCAGCCGCTGGGCTTCGGCCAGGGCTTCTTTTTCTTCCTTCCGATAGCGCGGGGTGTGCAAAATGGCGTCCCACCAGTTATGGTGCATGAGCGGATGCCGCCCGACCATGATATTTTCCAGCGCCGTCATGTTGGCGAACAGGCGAATGTTCTGATAAGTGCGGGCAATGCCCATGCGCGTCACTTTATCGGGCCGGAAGCCCTGAATTTCGTGGCCGTTGAAGATGATTTGCCCTTCTTCGGGGGTGTAGAACCCGGTGATGCAGTTGAAAAAAGTGGTTTTGCCCGCGCCGTTGGGGCCAATGACGCTGGCAATGCTGCCTTCTTCAATGGTGAAATCCAGGCTGTTGACGGCCACCAGGCCGCCAAACCGTTTTGTTACACCTTTCGCAATCAAAATGGGAGCCATAAAACGCCTCCTAATCGCCCGACTCTTCAACGCGCAGTTCGCGTTTGCGGATGGGTTCCGGCCAAAAGCCTTCCGGTTTGAGCAGCATCATCGCAATCAGCGCCAGGCCATACATCAGCATCCGGTATTCGGCGAATTCCCGCAGCAGTTCAGGAAGCCCCACCAGCGCGAGCGAACCGACCACCACGCCGGGCAGGCTGCCCACGCCGCCCACGATGATGAGCGAGAGCACGTTGATGGAAATCAGCAGGTTGAAACTGTGGGGGAAAATAGAGCCCACATACGAAGCAAAAATTGCACCCGAAAGGCCCGAGAACGAAGCGCCGAAAGCAAAGGCCGTCAGTTTGGTGGTCACCAGGTCAATGCCCATGGCCTCGGCCACGTCTTCGTCTTCACGCATGGCCATCCAGGCCCGCCCCAGCCGCGACTCGCGCAGGCGGTAGGCCACAAAAAAGGCCACGCCTATGCCCGCGAGGATAAGGTAGTAAAAGTGAATGGGCGTGGTGAGCGTCCAGGGGCCAAAAGGCGGTTTTTTGATGAGCAAAATGCCCTGCGCCCCGCCGATGAAGGGCTTTAGCCAGTTGGAAAGCGCCAGGATGCGGATGATTTCCCCAAAGCCCAGGGTTACAATGGCCAGGTAATCCCCCCGCATCCGCAGCACCGGAATGCCCAACAGGATGCCGGCAATCAATGCCACCACAATGGAGAAAGGCAGCGCTTCCCAGAAAGTAAAATGGGCAATGCCCAGCGGCCCGGTGGAGGTCAGCAGGCCCATGGTGTAAGCGCCGAGGGCAAAGAAAGCCACATAGCCAAGGTCAAGCAGCCCGGCGTAGCCGACCACAATGTTCAGGCCGAGGCCCATGATGACATACAGCCCCACCATGTTGAGCACATGGCTGAGGTAAGAGCCTAACACGGCGGGCAAGGCCAGCAAAACGATCACCAGCACGCCGGCGACCATCCAGCGCCGCGTGTCCGGCTGTGCCGGGGTCTTGGGGGCTTCCCCCGAGGCTTCCAGAGCGGCGCGCTGTTCGCGCCGGCGGCGGGCAAATACCACATAGGCAATGGTGAGCCCAAACACCAGCACGGCGCCGATGTAATTCAGGCCTTCCGCATTCAAAAACGGCGTAAAAATACCGCCGATCGTCATGCCTTTGAAAAGGTCAGAAAGCATCCCGACCGTGATGGTCACCAGCGAGGCTTCAATGATGGCATTTCGCCAAAACCGGCCCGGCAGGGTGAGGGCAGCCAACAGAGCGCCCAGCGCAGCGCCGGCCACTACCATCAGCACCAGCCCTGCCGTGGGCGACAGCCCGAACCGCAGCAAAGCATACAATTCCGGCGAAGTGCGCACGAACATGTAGTGGAAATCCACCCACTGGCCAAGATAAGGGTACAGCCCCAGCAACAGGCCGCCGAGGCCGCCTGCAAACGCCGTCTGCAGCAAACGCCCCGGGCCTGAGGTGCGGTCGCGCAGCGCAAACACATACAGCACCGTCCCCGCGGCCAGCAACAGGGTAATGTGCCCCAGCGAAAGGCTGGCAACGACCGCTCGCTTGCTAAACGCCTGCACCATGCCCACCAGCGTGAAATACAGCGCCACGGCGCCCGCCAGCAAGCCGGCCATGGTGGCTTGTTTCCAGGTTGATTGCTTAGATTCCATATCTCACCGCCTTGGCTACACTTTCTCTTCGGAAAGGCGTTCGCCCAGAATACCGCTGGGGCGGAAAATCAGCACCAGCACCAGCAGCGTAAAGGCGATGACGTCCTTCAACTGGTAGGAAGCCGGAATGCCCAGCCCTTCCAGAATCAGCCCCGGCCCCAGACCTTCAAAAATGCCGAGGAAAAAGCCGCCCAGCATGGCGCCCGGCACATTCCCGATGCCCCCCAGCACAGCCGCCGTGAACGCTTTA
>JALUXH010000228.1 GCA_027019065.1 Anaerolineales bacterium | reverse complement strand
TTGCACCGCGGGGGGCAGTTTCAGCAGCCGGAGGGTGTTGCTGACCGCGACCCGGCTTTTGCCCACTTTTTGGGCGATTTCTTCGTGCGAAAGGCCGAATTCCTCGTGCAACTGGCGGTAGGCTTCGGCGGTTTCCAGCGGGTTGAGGTCGGCGCGTTGGATGTTCTCAATGAGCGCCAGTTCCAGCAACTGCTGCTCGCCGGCTTCCCGCACCAGCGCCGGCACGCGCGCCAGCCCGGCGCGTTTGGCTGCCTGCAGCCGCCGCTCGCCGGCGATGAGCACATAGCCCTCGCCTTCGGGCGCCTGCGCCACGATGAGGGGCTGAATGACGCCGTGCTCGCGAATGGAGGCTGCCAGTTCGTCCAGCGCCTCTTCTGAAAAGCGGCTGCGCGGCTGGCGCGGGTTGGGGCGGATGGCATCCACCGGCAGCAGCGCCACGCTGTTGCCGGGCAGGCGGCTTTCGCCGCCGGGGATGAGGGCATCCAGCCCTTTGCCGAGTCCGGAACGTTTGCGGGCCATGGTTTACTCCCCGTGGAAGGCGTCGGCAGCGCGGCTATCGGCCGTGGGTTCGGCTAAAGTGGGTACGGTCAGTCCGTCGCCTTCCAGAAGTTCCCGCGCCAGGGCGGCATAGGCGCGCGCCCCGCGCGATTGGGGCGCATAGGCCGAAACCGGCACGCCGTAAGAGGGTGCTTCGGCCAGCCGCACGCTGCGGGGTATGATGGCGCGAAAGACCTTGTCGGGGAAGTGTTTTTGCACTTCGGCCACGACATCGCCGGCAAGGTTGGTGCGCCCGTCGTACATTGTCAGCACCACGCCCCGCACCGCTAGTTCGGGGAAGAGCGCCGAGCGCACTTTCTCTAAGGTTTGCGTCAGCAGCCCCAGCCCTTCCAGCGCAAGGTATTCGCACTGCACCGGAATGATGACGCCATCTTGTGCGGCGACCAGCCCGTTGATGGTCAACAGGCCGAGGGAAGGCGGGCAGTCCACGAGGACGTAGTCGTAGCGGTCGGCGATGGGGTCCAGGGCGCGGCGCAGGCGGTTTTCCCGCCCCAGTTCGTTGACCAGTTCCACCTCGGCGCCCGCCAGGGCGGGGGAGGCCGGAAGGAGCGATATTTTGAGGCGGGGGTTGTGCAAAATGAGCGGCGCGGCCGGGGAGGCGCCCAGCAGCACTTCGTAGGTGCCGCCGCGCAGGCGGTATTTGTCCACTCCCAGGCTGGAGGTGGCATTGCCTTGCGGGTCCAGGTCTACCAGCAGCACCCGCTGGCCGTAGTAGGCCAGGTAGGCGCCGAGGTTGATGGCCGTGGTGGTTTTGCCGACGCCGCCTTTCTGGTTGACGAGGGTGTAGATGCGAGTCATAGGTGCTCCGGGGGAAACCGCAGGTTTTGAGGGTTTTCCAGCAGGGTGCGGATTTCGGCGGGGGAAAGGGTAGAGGCAAGGCCGCGGCGCTGCACTGAAAGGGAGGCCGTGTGCGCTGCCAGGCGGGCGGCGGCCAGGGGGTCGCGGGTGTGGTAGAGGCGGATGAAGAAGGCAGCAGCAAAGATGTCGCCTGCGCCTGTGGCGTCAACGGCTTGGGTGGGCGGGGCGGCGATGGTGTGGGTTTCGCCCTGCCAGTGGAGGGTGGCGCCAGCCGCCCCGCGCGTGACCACCAGCACGGGGACCAGGGCCGCCAGCGCGGGAATGCGGCTTTCGTCGTTGCCCAGGTCTTCCAGGCTGAGCACCGCCGCGGTGGCGTGGGAAAGCACGGCTTCGGCTTCCGGCCAGGGGGCCGGGCGTATCGTCCCGTCGGCATTCCAGGCGCGCAGCCAGCCCTGAGGGGTGATGCCCACGAAGCGGCCCGGGAAACGGCCTGCCAGGTCGGCGGGCAGTTCGCCTGCAATCGGCGCAAGGTGCACAATGGGGGCGCGCCGCCACCCCTCGGGGATGGCTTCCCACCCCAAAGATGCCGCCCGCGCGCGCAGGTGCAGGCGGCGGCCGCGGGGCGTGGTTTCCAGTGCAAAGGTGGTGGTGGCCGCCGAAGGGATGCAGTGGACGGCGATGCCTTCCAGGGCGTTGGCCGGCAAGTCGGCCGCGTGGCAGGCCGTGGCGATGGCCGCGCGCAGCCCAAAGGCTCGGGCCGTGCGTGCGGCGTAGGCGGCTGTGCCGCCCGGCCGGGGGCCTTCCGGCGTCATGTCCTGGCTGAGGTGGCCGATGACAAGGTAATCGGGGGTGGGCATAGAAGAATTATACACGATGGCGGCGGCGTTGAAAAACGCCGTTCGCGCCTGCTCCGGCACCTTTTGGTGAGTTTTCACCCTTCCCCCTCCGTGCAGGTGGTGGTAGACTAATCTTTACCCCCTGAGGGTGATTTCTTCAACTTTTACGGAGGTAATCCTATGCGCAGTTTCCTCGGCCGTGACATCCTTTCTTTGAAAGACTTCGAGCGGAGCGAATTCTTCCGCACTTTCGAAGTCGCCGAACAGTTGGAGCCAATTGCCCGCAACCGCAAGAACGTGGACTTGCTCAAAGAAAAGACCCTCGTCACCGCCTTTTATCAGCCTTCCACCCGCACCCGCCTGGCGCACGAAGCCGCCATGCTGCGGCTGGGCGGCAAAGTCACCGGCTTCGCCGACCCCAAGATGACCCGCGCGGGCGACTTCTACCGTGAATCCATCAAAGATACCGTGCGCATGTTGGAATACTACGGCGACGTCATCGTGATGCGCCACTTCCAGCAGGGCGCGCCTGCCGAGGCCGCCAAGTGGGCTTCCATTCCGGTTATCAACGGCGGCGATGGCTGGGGCGAACACCCCACCCAGATCCTTACCGACCTCTACACCGTTTACCGCGAAAAAGGCCGCATTGACGGCCTCACCTGGGTGGCCGTGGGCGATATGCGGATGCGCACCATGCACTCCCTCGCTTACGCCCTCACCAAGTTTGACTGCCCCATCACCTTCATCGCCCCGCCCGAAATGAGCCTGACCGACGAATTCAAGGCCGAAATCAAGGAAATGGGGCTCAACTTTAAGGAAGCCGAGCACATTGAGCAGGTTATCCACGAAGCCGATGTCATTCTGGTTGAACCGGTGGTGCAGCCCGACTACACCAAGCCGCGCGACGAGCGCACCGGCGATGTGGGCCTGACCCCCGCCAACTACAAAATCACCAAAGAGCTGCTGGAAACCAAAGCCAAGCCCGACGCCATCCTGCTGCACTCCTTCCCGCGTATGGACGAAATCCCCACCGACGTGGACGGCACCCGCTGGGCGCGCTACTGGCAGGAAGCCTTCAACGGCGTGGTGATGCGCATGGCGCTGCTGGCGCTGGTGCTCGGAGCAATGGAATAAATAGTCAAATGGTCTGATAGTCTGATAGTCGGGTAGTCGCCTGGTGCTGACTACCCGACGAACCGACTAACTGACCACCTGACGAACCGACTAACCGACCACCCGACTAAGGAGACTCCCATGCAAACCGATTTGCGCGGTCGCGATCTGATCGGCGACCTGGACTTCAGCAAAGAGGAAGTAGAAACCGTTTTGGATGTGGCCTGGGATTTGAAGCGCAAGCGCGCGCTCGGCGAACCCCATGCCTACCTGCGCGACAAGGTGCTCGCGATGCTGTTCTTCTTCCCCAGCACCCGCACCCGCGGCTCGTTTGAAGCCGGCATTGACCAGCTCGGCGGCCACGCGGCCTTCATTGAAAGCCGCACCACCCAGATTTCCCACGGCGATACCGAGCGCGAACTCGGCGAAATCTTTGGCCGCTACTTTGACGGCATCGCCATCCGCCACGTGGACTGGGGCATCGGCAACCGCTACATCAACCTGGTGGCCGAGGCTTCCCGCGTGCCGGTGTTCAACATGCAGTGCGAAATCTACCACCCCTTCCAGATTCTCGCCGACCTGATGACCATGATGGAAAAGAAGGGGCGTGACCTGCGCCGCAAGAAACTGGTGGTTTCCTGGGCGTATGCTTCTTCGTACCTCAAGCCGATTTCCGTGCCGCAATCGCTGATTTTGCAGATGACCCGCTTCGGCATGGACGTGACCCTGGCCCACCCGCCGGAATTCGGCCTGATGCCCGACATTGTGGAGCAGGCGAAAGCGCAGGCGGCCAAGTATGGCTCGGCCTTTGAGGTCATCAGCGACCCCAACGGCATGGAAGAAGCCATGAAAGACGCCGATGTGGTCTATGCCAAGTCGTGGGGCCCGCTGATGACGACTTCCGACCCCGACGAGGGCAAGCGGATTCAAGACCAGTACAAGCACTGGATTATGGATGCCCAAAAACTGGCGCTGGCAAAGGAAGATGCCATTTACATGCACCCCTTGCCCGCCGACCGCGATGTGGAAGTGACCAGCGAAGTGCTGGACGGCCCGCATTCCGTGGTGTTTGACGAAGCCGAAAACCGCCTGCACGCCCAAAAGGCCGTGATGGCGCTCACCATGCGGTAGAGAGCATCCACAGATTGGCACAGATTTTCACCGATTTTGCGAAGTGAGCAAAAGCAAGTGGCAACGTTGCCCAAAAACAATCTGCGCTAATCTGTGAAATCTGTGGATTGATTTCCCCCAAGGAGGCTCCATGAGCACACACCGTCAAGTTGCCGTCGTTGCCGTCGGCGGCAATGCGCTCATCAAAGACAAGCAGCACAAGAGCATTCCCGACCAATACGCTGCGGCCAGTGAAACCATGCACCACATCGCCGAAATGATCGCCGCCGGTTGGAATGTGGTCATTACCCACGGCAACGGCCCGCAGGTGGGCTTCATCCTGCGGCGCGCCGAACTCGCCGCTCACGAACTGCACACCGTGCCGCTGGATTCCTGCGGCGCCGACACCCAGGGCGCCATCGGCTATATGTTCCAGAAGGCGCTGCACAACGAATTCAAACGCCGCAGCATGGGCAACCAGGCCGCCACCGTGGTCACGCAGGTGCTGGTAGATAAGAACGACCCGGCCTTCCAGCACCCCACCAAGCCCATCGGCTCGTTTATGGACGAGGAAACCGCGAAGCAGCGCATGGCGCAGGGCTGGCACGTGATGGAAGACGCCGGGCGCGGCTGGCGGCGGGTGGTGCCTTCCCCCGACCCCAAGCGCATCATTGAACTGGATGTCATCCGCACCCTGGTGGAAAACAAATTCACCGTGGTGGCCGTGGGCGGCGGCGGCATTCCGGTGGTGGAAAACGAAAACGGCGAACTGGAAGGCGTGGAAGCGGTCATTGACAAGGACTTTGCTTCGGCGCTGCTGGCGATTTCCATGAAGGTGGATCTGTTCCTGATTTCCACCGCGGTGGAAAAGGTCGCGCTCAACTTCGGCAAGCCCAACCAGCAATGGCTGGACAAGATGACCATCGCCGAAGCCGAGCAATACCTGGCCGAAGGGCACTTCAAGCCCGGCAGCATGAAGCCGAAAATTGAAGCGATTTTGCGCTACCTGAAAGCCGTGCCCAACGGCAAGGCGCTGATTACCGACCCCGAACACATCCCCGCGGCGCTGCGCGGCGAAACCGGCACCTGGATTGTGCCCTGAACACGCCGGAAAACGACTTCTTCTGCCCGGCAGGCGTTGCTTGCCGGGCGTTTTTTTGGCATTTTGCGGCTTTGATGCCTGTTTCAGAATATCGCGCGGCTTTCCTGCCGGTCGTTTCCGAAAACGGTTTCCACGGCGTTAAAATACTTGACAGAGAAATTCTTTGCGTTACACTACCGGTATTTCAAGCAACTGCGCTCATATTTCCTGCCCCAGAGCCGGCTTCCAACAAAAGGCTGTCTGCCCATCAGGGCTTTGTTTTTGGAAGGAGCAAGTTCTATGAAAGACATGAATCCGCAAGACATTGTGGGGGAATATCGGGAATACACCCTTACCTATTACGACGGTACCAGCCGCAAAGTGCTGGTCACTGACATTGAAACCCCCTATCCCGACGGCAAACTCATCGTCTCCACCACCAATTTGCAAGGCGTTATTACACACGCCAACCAGGCCTTCATTGATATGTCGGGCTATACTCGCGAAGAGCTTATTGGCCAGCCCCATTACATCTTGCGCCATCCCGACATGCCCAAAGCCGCTTTTCGTGACATGTGGGAAACCATCCAGGCCGGAAAAACATGGCGCGGCTATGTCAAAAATCTGCGCAAAGACGGTGGTTACTACCTGGTTTATGCCACCGTCATGCCCAATTTCAGGGACGGCAAAATTGTGGGGTACACGTCGGTGCGGCGCAAACCCTCGCGGCGCAAAATGGAAGAGGCGCTGCAAGCATACGCCCGTATGCGAGAGGAGGAAACCGCATGACCTTCCAACTGACCGTCAGCCCCGACTTCCCCCCGAACCACATTGCCGGCTGGTACATTTTCAACACCTGGCTGCAAAAGGCGCTGGACCTGCCCATTCATCTGGAACTTTACCCCTCTTTTGAAGCCCAGCGGGAAGCCATTCAGCAAGGCAAAGTAGATATGATCTACGCCAATCCCTACGATGCTGCCATGCTGATTCGCGAGAAAGGGTTTCTTGCCCTGACGCGCCCGCAAGGGAAAATGGACGAAGCCGTCATCGTGACATCTGCCGATGCTCCCTACGCCGCCGTAGACGACCTCAAACCCGGCACACGCGTGGCCATGACGAATGACCCCGCTGTGAACCTGTTGGGCATGATGATGTTGGAACCTGCGGAACTGGATGATGCCTCATTGGAAACCCATGAAGTGGAAAGCTACCCTGTGGCTGTCAAACTGATTGTGCAAGGCAAAGCCGACATTGCCTTTATATTGAAAGAGGCGCTGGAAAAACTGACGCCCGCGACGCGCAAACAGCTGAAAGTCCTTGTTGAGAGTCAAATTGGCGACCTCTATCACACCTTCGTTGTGGGAAAGCGCCTGGCCGACCGCCGCGAAGCCATCCGCGATCTGCTGGTGAACATGCACACCGACCCTAAGGGCAAAGATGTGCTGGAAAACCTGGGGTTCCAGGGCTGGGAACCGGTTTCCACCGAAGAAGCCGAGTTTATGATGAACCTGATTGAAGCCTTGAAATAAATCGCTGCTGTGTCTTCTAATCCATCGGGGCTGCCTTGAATTGAGGCGCCCCGAAGCCGTTGGGCCTGTTGGCCCTTCTTTGCCTGATTTGGCACGCGCGAGTAAGTGGGGGCAATCGTGGGGCAGCCGAACGAGTTGTTTCGTTTCAGTACTCTCAAGCGAGTCGTGGGGGGTGGAACTTCGTTTCAGCGACCGGCACGGCATCCGGTCGTTGCGTTTCAGTACTCTCA
>JALUXH010000227.1 GCA_027019065.1 Anaerolineales bacterium | reverse complement strand
CGTAATCGCTGCAAATCTGGTGCCCAAAGCCGCGCGAGCCGGTGTGAATCATCAGCGTGACCGTGCCCTCGGCAAGCCCCAGGGCCTGCGCGGCGGCGGCATCGTACACCGCGTCCACCAGGCCGATTTCCACGAAATGGTTGCCCGCCCCCAACGTGCCCAGTTGGGGCTGGCCGCGTTCCTTCGCCCGCTTGCTCACCTTGCCAAAGTCGGCGCCTTCCATCACACCCTGGCTCTCAATGTGCCGCAGGTCGGCGGGCACGGCATAGCCGTTTTCCAGCGCCCAGCGCACGCCCCGATGGCACACGGCGGCCAGGTCGGCGTTGGAAACCCGGATGCTGCCGCCTCGCCCCACCCCGCTGGGAATGCGGGCGTTGAGGGCGTCGGCGAGGTCGTCTAAGTAGGGCTTCACCATCTTGAAATTCAGGCCGGAAGCCAGCAGCCGCACGCCGCAGCCGATGTCGTAGCCCACCCCGCCCGGGGAAATCGCCCCGTCGGGCCAGCGGGTGGCCGCCACGCCCCCAATGGGGAAGCCGTACCCCTGGTGGACGTCGGGCATTACGGCCACGAACCCCACCAAACCGGGCAGACTGCGCGCCACGTTGACCGCCTGCATCAGCGCCTCGTCCTTGAGAGCATATTCCAGCAGGCGCTCACCGACGAACAGCCGCACGGGCACCTTCATCTTCTTGCGGAAGGTGGTGGGGATTTCCCAGGTGTAGTCGTCAATACGGCGGAGGTCGTGTTTGTGAATCATGGTCGGGTGGTTGAATAGTCAGGTAGTCGTTTCGTCGGGTAGGCAATCCTGTGCTAAAATCAAGGGTAGTGGTCAAGTAGTAAGTGATGAGAGGGCACAGCGTCGTTCAAGGTTGTACTCTGTGATAAACCACTTGAGCACGATGTGATGATACACCTCGGATTTGGAAAACGAAAGCGTTTTCCGAACAAACCGGGCAAGCCGTTGGCGCAAGGTGTTATACCATCGCTCCATGTGGGCTGTTTCGCCCGTCTCTTTGCCGACGCAACGGTGAGTCTCTTTGGGAAACACCTTCTTGTAAGCCTCCCAGAAATCGCTGAAGGAGTGGAGTTCACGATACTCAGCGGGTAACCGTTGCCATAACCGCCGGCAGGTTTTCTCGCTCCGGTCGCCAATCACAAAAGCCACAATTTGCCTGGTTTTGCGTGAAATCGCCGTCCAAATCCAACGTTTGTTGTCTTTTTTGAAGACAAACGACCACATTTCGTCCAGTTCCAGAACATCGTCGCCTTGGACTGGCAGAAGCGTTTCCTGCAATGTTGGCAGTTGTTGTGCCCGTTCTCTGAGCCAGGACAATACCGTGGTGCGGCTCACATGGAAAGCCCGCTCTAATCCTCGCAAGCTCGCCCGCTCTTTGTACACCTTCAAGACTTTCTCTTTCGTATCCGAAGCGTGCTTGCGCTTTGGTTCCAAAACACGGTGGGCGTGGCAATCTTTACAATAATACTGCTGACTGCCGCTCTTGTTGTGCCCGTTCTTCACGATATTGGTGCTTCCGCACCGGCTGCATTTGTGGGTGATGGTGGTCTGAATCATGCCCTTATCTTACCTCATCACTTACTCGCTACCACTACCGGCAAACGCATATAGCCGAAGTAAAAGTGTTTTTCGACCGGGAAGGCAATACCCTCACAGTGTGGTTTGGCAATCCGCAGGATGAATATGTGTGTGAAGAAACGGGCGACGGCATCGTATTGATGAAGAACAAAGCGGGCGAAGTCATCGGATTTGAGAAACTCAATTTTGCCCGGGCGGAAGCCAAACAACTCAAAGTGGCCTTTGAAACCGTGACGGTTTAAAGTCGTTACACGTCCACAACCACAACCGCGTGCCAGCCAGCGGGCGTGCGGCGGGCTTTGAGGTTGTGGTAAGTCGCGGCCTTGACCTCTTTTGCCGCGCTCTGCAGGGGGAAGCCCACCAGCGTGCCCCGCACGGCCTGGCCGTCCCAGGTCAGGCGCTCGGGGCGGAACCAGCGCCCGTGAGTATCGCGCAGGAAAAGCAGTTCGTTCAGGAATTCTACCAGGGCAGTTTCGGGGTCTTCGGCGGGGATGGCGACCGCCTGGCGTTCCGGCGGGGCGGCTTCGTCCACCGTGATGCCGCTGAGGGCTTCCAGCCCGCGCGCCGCTTGCCGCAGCAGTTCGGGGAAATCGGGCGCCCAAACCTCCAGCGCCCAATCGGCGGTGTGTTCGCGTTCGCGGAATCCGGCTTCAGAGGTCATGACAATCATTAGCCGAAAACCACAGAAGGCACAGAAACGCCACAGAAAACACAGAAAGGCATTTCGCGGTTAAAAAATCCGCGTGCATCGGTGGCTGTCCGTGTTGTCCGTGGTCTATTCCCTTTCGGATGAACAGTTCACGAATTACCCACTTCCACCACCAGCCCCTTCAGGTAGGCGCTTTCGGGGTAATTGAGCGCCACGGGGTGGTCGGGGCCCTGCGCGAGGCGGGCGACGATGCGGGCTTCCACCCCGGCATCTACCGCCGCGTCGGCCACGATTTTCTGGAAGAGGGCAGCATCCAGCCCGCCAGAGCAGGAAAACGTCACTAAGAGGCCGCCGGGGGGCAGCAGGTGGAAGGCGAGGCGGTTGATGTCCTTGTAGCCGCGCGCTGCCCGCTTCACCTGCGCCGCGGTGGGGGCAAATTTCGGCGGGTCAAGGATGACCATGTCAAACTTTTGCCCCTCCGAGTGGTACTTCCGCAGCAGGTGGAAGACATCATCTTGCACAAACGCCGCCTTTGCCGCGGGCAGGCCGTTGAGGGCAATGTTTTCCTGCGCCAGCGCGAGCGCCTCGGCGGAGGTATCCACCGAAACCACCTCGGCAGCCCCGCCCGCGAGGGCATAGACCGCAAAGCCGCCGGTGTAGGCAAAGGCGTTGAGGATGCGTTTGCCCGCGGCGTGCGCGCCCACCCAGGCGCGGTTTTCCCGCTGGTCAAGGTAAAAGCCGGTCTTGTGCCCGCGGCGCACATCCACCCAAAAGCCCAGCCCGTTTTCGGCTATACGAAGGCGGTCGGGCGGTTCGTCGCCGCTCAGCGTGCCCACCCGCGGCAGCAGGCCTTCCAGCCGGCGCACTTCGGCATCGGAACGCTCGTAAAGCCGCGCCGCACCGCTGGTTTCCAGCAGGGCATCGGCAATCGCCTCGCGCCAGGCTTCCGCCCCCGCGCTGAGGAACTGCGCCACCACGGTATCGCCGTAGCGGTCGGCAACCACGCCGGGCACCCCATCGGCTTCGGCAAACACCAGCCGGTAGGCGTCGGTGTCGGCGCTCACCCACGGGGCGCGGCGGGCTACCGCGGCGCGCACGCGTTCCCGCAGGAAGCCGGGGCCGATGAGATCGCTTTCCTTCCACGACCACACGCGGGCGCGGATGCGCGACGCGGGGCTGTAGGCGGCCCAGGCGAGGAATCGCCCGTTGTTGTCGGCAATTGCCACGGTGTCACCAGCAGCGGGATTCCCCTTGGCTTTGGCGATTGCGCCCGAAAACACCCACGGGTGCCGCCGCAGAAGGGATTTTTCGCGGCCGGGTTTGAGGACGAGGGTTGACATGGAAGCATCCACAGAGATTTCGTATCTGTTCAGCCTCGGTCAAGAGAAACCACAGATTACGCAGATTCCGCAGAAAAAACATCCACAGATTTCACAGATTAGCGCAGATTGGGGCTGATTGAGCGAAAAACGCTAAAAAGCCCATCGCTCCCTTCCGTTTCTTGGCGGCCTGGGCCTCATCCTGGCGCCCTTGACGCCCTAAAAATCCGTCGCCATCCGTTTTAGCGTTATCCGCGGCCTGTTTTTCCAGGGCTGAACAGTTACAAATTGAGGTTGCTTCGGGCTTTCACGGATTGACGAAGCAACAAATCACGAAGCACCGCTTTACGCCCTCTCTGCCAGCGCGTAAAGTTCTTCTTCGCTCAGCGTCAGCACGCCCAGGGCCTGGGCTTTTGCCAGTTTGCTGCCGGGGTTTTCGCCCACCACCAGGTAGTCGGTCTTGCGGCTCACGCTGTTGGTCACTTTGCCGCCGTGCGCCTGAATGAAGGCTTTGACCTCGTTTCGGGGGCGGGAGAGGGTGCCGGTGATGACAAAGGTCTTGCCTGCAAAGGGCTGGGCGGCTTCGGCGGGGGCGGTGTCGTCTTCCTGCCGCGGCCACACGCCCGCCTGGCGCAGTTTTTCCAGCATCTGGCGGTTGTGGGGGGCGCGGAACCACGCCACGATGTTCTCGGCAACCACCGGACCGATGCCTTCCAGTTGCTGCAATTCTTCCACGGTGGCGCGGCTGAGCGCGTCCAGGTCGGGGTAATGCGCCGCCAGCAGTTGCGCCACCACTTCGCCCACGCCGCGGATGCCTAAGGCGGTAATCAGCCGCGCCAGAGGGCGGGTTTTAGAGGCTTCAATCGCCCGCAGCAGATTTTCAGCCTTCTTTTCGGCAAAGCCTTCCAACGGCAGCAGGTCTTCTTTCTTCAGGTAGTACAGGTCGGCGGCGTCTTCCACCAGCCCGGCTTCCGCCAGTTGCAGGACGATTTTCTCGCCCAGGCCTTCAATATCCATCGCCCCGCGGGAAACAAAGTGCTCAATGTTGCGCACCCGCTGCGCCGGGCAGGCGGCGTTGACGCAGTAGTAGGCCACCTCGCCTTCGGGGTGCACCACCGGCTCGCCGCACGAAGGGCACACCGCGGGCGGCTCGTAGGGGCGTTCTTCACCGCTGCGGGCTTCCACCACCGGGCCGATGATGTAAGGAATCACATCGCCCGCCCGCTTCACCCACACCCGGTCGCCGATGCGGATGTCTTTCTCGCGGATGAAGTCGAAATTGTGCAGGGTCGCCCGTTCCACCACCACGCCGCCGATTTCCACCGGCTCTAAGACGGCGTAAGGCGTGAGCACGCCCGTGCGCCCCACGTTCACGCGGATATCCAGCAGTTTGGTGGAAACCACCTGCGCGGGGAACTTGATGGCGATCGCGCCGCGGGGGTCTTTGCCCACCACGCCGAGGGAAGCCTGCAGCGCGAGGTCGTCAATTTTGACCACCACGCCGTCAATTTCGTAGGGCAAATCCTCGCGGCGGGCGGCAAAATCCTCGTAAACCCGCCACACGCAATCCAGGTCGGGGCAGCGGTGGCTTTCCACCACCGGAAAACCCCACGCCCGCAGGCGTTCCAGGGTGCCGTGCTCGGTGGCGGGCGCTTCGCCCTCGGCGGCCACAATGGCGTAGCACTGCAGCGTCAGCGGGCGGGAAGCCGTCACGCGCGGGTCAAGTTGGCGCAGGGAACCCGCCGCGGCGTTACGGGGGTTGGCAAAGGTCTTTTCGCCGGCGGCTTCCAGGCGGCGGTTGAGGGCCTGGAAATCGGCTTTGAGCATCAGCGCTTCGCCGCGCACTACCACATACGGCGGCGGCGGAGGGCCGTCGGGCGCCGCGGGAATGCGCAGGGGCAGCGCCCGAATGGTGCGCAGGTTGGTGGTGATGTCTTCGCCCACCACGCCATCGCCGCGGGTCGCACCCTGCACGAAAACGCCGTCGCGGTAATGCAGCACCACCGTGAGGCCGTCCAGTTTGGGCTCCACCACAAAGGCGGCCTCGCGCACCCGTGCGTCGAGGCGGGCAATGCGCTCCAGCCAGGCGTCCAGGTCTTCCCGGCTGAAGGCGTTGGCGAGAGAAAGGATGGGCGCAGGGTGGCGCACCTTTTCAAAGCCCTCGGCGGGCGGCGCGCCGGCGCGCTGGGTGGGGCTGTCGGGCGTCACCCAATCGGGGTGGGCTTCCTCAAGGCGCCGCAGTTCGGCCATCAGGCGGTCGTATTCCGCGTCGCTGATGACCGGAGAAGCCAGCACGTAATAGCGGTAATTATGGTAGCGGATTTCCCGCTTCAGTTCTTCGTAGCGTTGGCGGTCAGTAGTCATCATAGTCGGGTAGTCGGGTGGTCGGGTAGTCGGGTGGTCGGGCAGTTCAATTATAGCAGGGAAAGCAGCCAGGCTGCCGGGCAACCGGCCTCCCTCGCGGTACAATACCCCCATCCCAACCCAGGAGAAGCCCATGCGCCCCGAAGTGATGGCCTACATTCAGGAAAACGGCACGCTGCCCACCGATCCGCAGGCATGGCTGGAAGCCATGAACGCCGCCCGCCCTTTTACGGTGGCAGGCGCGCTCAACATCCACTTCACCGACGTCGGGGACGATTTCGCCGTGCTGGAAATGCCCATCACCGACGCTACCCGCCAGCCCTTTGGCCTGCTGCACGGCGGCGTCAGCCTGCTGCTGGCCGAAACCGCTGCCAGCGGCCACGCCACCTGGAAGGTGGATTTACGGGAACGCGTGCCCGTAGGTGTGGAAGTCAGCGGCTCGCACCTGCGCTCGGCTACAGAAGGCACGGTGCAGGCGGTTGCCCGCGTGGTGCAGCGCGGGCGGCACTTCATCGTGCACGCAGTGGAAATCCGCCTCAAGGAAAGCAACGAGGTGCTTTCCCTCTGCCGCGTGCGGAACTTCTACAAGCCCGTGAAATAAAAAAAACCACCGATGACACCGATGAGCACAGATGAGGGAAAAATCGGTGTCAATCGGTGAAAATCGGTGGACAAATGGACGAAAGAAGGCGCGCTACTCGGCTTCCTTCGGCTTCCACATCGGCGCAGCCCGCATCAACATCTCGCGAGGAATTTTGTTCATCTTGCGGCATTTCGGGCAGCGCACTTCGTAATAGGCCAAATTCTCCGCGTGGAGCATATCCAACGCGGCTTCCGCCTGCCTGCGGCTGATGTTGAGCGGGGCTCCGCAATAAGTGCAATGGATTTGCATCGCAACCTCCTTTCACGGCGCTTCCGGAACCGGAGCTTTCTTTTCATGCAGCGAGGCGACAGCAATGCCGCCTAAAATAAGTATAGCACCAATCAGCGTCAGCGACGAAGGGACTTCTTGCAAAAACACATAAGCCAGAAAAGTGGAACCCACCGGCTCACCCAGCAGGGTAATAGCCACAAACGCCGCCGAAAGGTAGCCCAACGCCCAGTTGAACGACGTATGCCCCACAAGTTGCGGCACCAACGCCAGCAGGATGAACCACAAATAAGTCTGGGGGCGGTAGCCAAAAACCGGTTTTCCGGAAAAAGCAAGCAACCCATCCAGCACAAGCGCGGCCATGCCGTAAGTCAGGCCAATGTAAACCAAAAGCGGCGTTTTGGCGCGCAGCCGCCGCCCAATGAGGAAATACCCCGCCGCCGCCCACGCGCCGAGCAATGCGAGGAAAT
>JALUXH010000226.1 GCA_027019065.1 Anaerolineales bacterium | reverse complement strand
GTCTGGGATCCGCGCGTCGCCTGGCTGATTTCCGACATCCTCTCCGACGACACCGCCCGCACCCTCGGCTTCCCCCGCCACACCTCGCTGGAAGTCGGCTTCCCCGCCGCCGTGAAAACCGGCACCTCCTCCGGCTTCCACGACAACTGGACGGTGGGCTACACCCCCCGCTGGGTGGTCGGCGTGTGGGTGGGGAACGCCGATTTCCAGGCCATGCGCCGGGTGGACGGGCTGACCGGCGCGGCGCCCATCTGGCACAGCATCCTCGGCGCGCTGGAAGCCGAGCGCCCGCCGGTGGGCTTCCCCCGCCCCGAGGGGCTGGTGCAGGTGCGGGTGTGTACGCTCTCGGGGCTGCTGCCCACACCCCTCTGCCCGGAAACCCATCTGGCCTGGTTCCTGGAAGGCACCGCCCCGACCCGCCCCGACGATGTGTACCGCCGGGTGACGGCGGCCACGCCCGACGGCCCTCACACCCTCACCGCGCTCAACCTGCCGCCGCAAGCCTGGGCCTGGGCGCGGGCCCGCGGCTGGCCGCTGGTGCAGGATTTCGCCGCCGCCGCCCCGGCCCCCGGCGCCGCCGACGCCCCAAGCGCGGTGCGCCTGCTTTCCCCCGCCGATGGCGGCGTTTACCGCTACGCCCCCGACCTTTCGCCGGAAGCCCAGGCCATCGCCGTGCGCGCCGTGACCGGCCTGCCCCAGGCCCGCCTGCGCCTGTGGGCCGATGATGCCGTGCTGGCCGAATGCGCCGCGGCAACGTGCACCGCCTGGTGGCCGCTGCAGCCGGGCGAGCACCGCTTCTGGGCCGAGGCCCTGCCCGCCGACGGCAGCCTCGCGCAGCGCAGCGCGGCGGCAACCATCACCGTGACGCCGTAAACGGCGCGCCCCGCACGCGCAAACGGCGGGGCCACAACCCTGCCCCGCCGCACGCCACGGTAATGCCCGCCTCCGCTTTACCGGCCGGCCATCATCTGGGCGGCCTGCAAAAGGGCCTGCACGACCACTTTGGACGATTGGGCGCGGTGGGGGGCGCTCTGTCCTATGCCGGTCGCCGCCGCCAGAGCATCCAGAGCCGCCTCGGCGGTGCTCTGCCCGCCCTGGGAAGCCTGCAGAAAAGCGCTGCCGGCGCGCATCAGGTCGTCAAGGCCAAGGCCATCGCTCAGCCCGCCGGCGCCCTGCGCCTGCCCGCCGGTCAGCGCCCCCAACAGACCGCCCAGCAAATCACCGCCGGAGGATGCCTGCTGCTGCGGTGGCTGAGAGGCTGCCTGACCGCTGCCCGAGAGCGCCCCTAAGAGGCCGCCCAACAGGTCGCCGCCCTGGGCTGGCTGCTGCGCCTGGGGTGGCGCAGCCGTGCCCCCCTGCGCCGAACCCAGCAGCGCCTGGATGAGCAAAGGCAGGGTTTGCTGCGTCAGCGGCTTGCCGCGCAGTTGCTCCGCGCCCTGCGCCATCGTCTGCGCGTACGCCTGGGCCGTGCCGGTTTGCTGCTGGCGCAGCAGGGCGCTCGCCCGCGCCAGGATATCCGCGGGGGCCAGGTTGGGGTTTTCTTTCGCCACCTGCGTGACCAGTTGGAAGACGTCCACGACATGGTCGCCGTGGTCGTGGTTGCGCGTGTCGGCAGCGTTCAAGGCATCCCGCTTTTGGTTGAGCGTTTGCGTTACAAACTCAAACAGCTGCGCCATGTTCAAAGGGTTGCTCATGGTTTTTCCTCACCGTGGCGGGCTTACAGCGCCGGGATGTTGAGTTTCTGCCCGGGGAAGATTTTGCCCGGGTCGTCGCCGATGGTACGCTTGTTGGCCTTGTAAATTTCCGTCCACAGCGCCGCGTTGCCGTAATACTTGAGAGCAATCGCGCTGAGTGTATCGCCGGACTGCACGACGTGCGTCGCAGGGAGCGCGGGGCGTTCCGCAGGCGCAGCCGCTTGGGCGGCCGGCGGGGTCTGGGCGCCCAGCATTTCCAGGGCTTCCTGCGCCTTGCGCTGGCGCTCGGCGCGCTTTGCGGCCTCTTCCTGCGCCCGCTCGGCCTGCTGCTCCTGAATGCGCTTGCGGTCTTCTGCCAGGCGGCGTTCAAACTCGTTCTGGGGGTCATTCGTGCTCATCATTCACTCCTTACAAGTTGCCGGGCTGTTGCCGGGGGAAAATGGATAAGGGATATTGCCTGCGAAGCATCACCCCGCTGCCCCCCCATTGTAACCGAAAGCACGGGGAAAGCCAAGCCCGGCAGCGGGACCGCCAAAGGGTCAAGGAGCAGCCTTCAGGTCATAGAAGAAAAACGGCACCCGCGGGGCGTTGAGGTTGTAACGGAAACCTTGCAAACCGTCGGGCAGCACAAAAGCCGCCTGCTCGTCAAAAAGGAAAAGCGCCGGAGAAGCCGCAACCAGCCGGTTTTCCGCTTTCAGTGCATCGGCCTGGGCGGCCGCGAGGTCGGCAGCGCTTTCCCGCCAGGCTTTTTCAAGCAGGGCGTCAAAGCCGGCATCCTGCCAGTATGAAAGGTTGAGGAAGGGCTGGCGGCTGCCGTGGAAGAGCGTCCAGAGGTTATCGGCAATGCCGTCGCCGTAAGCCGGTTCATAGCGCAGCAGGAAGACATCCTGCGTTGCGGGGCTTTTGGGGTCATTGCGGGCAAACGCCCATTGGTCGCGCCAGCGCATCGGGCGGGGCTGCACCTGCACGCCCAGCCGCGCCCATCCCTCCTTGAGGGCAGTGGCGATTTCGGCCTGGGCGGGGTCTTCCTCAGCATAGGTGAGGGTCAGTTTCAGACCGCCCGGCGCGACGCCCGCGGCTTCCAGCAGCGCCCGGGCTTTCGGCAGGTCTTCGTGATATTGCGCTACCTGCGGCGACCACGGCCACATGCCCTGCGGCACCGGGCCGCGGCTCTGCACCCCCATCCCCCCCGTGCGGTGGATGATGTCGGCATACGGCACAGCATAAGCCAGCGCCTGCCGCACCCGCGGGTCGTTCAGCGGGGGGCGCAGGGTGTTGAAAAAGGCCAGCATGTTGCGGGCGGTGGGCGCGGTTTCCAGGCGGAAGCCCGGCTGTGCAGCCAGGCGGCGCGCCAGGTCGGGCGGCAGGGGGCCGGTCAGCGCCACCGTGCCGTCGGCCAGCCATTGAGCCGCGGCCGCGGCATTGGGGGCCAGATGCACCCGCACCCTCGCGAACTGCCCCGCCTGCCAGCCGCCCCAATAGCTTTCAAAACGGGAAAGCACCACCTCTTTGCCGGGCGTGTAGGCGCTCAGCCGGTAAGGGCCGGTGCCCCCATCGTGCCCCTTTTCAAAATAATCGGCGTCTTTCGCCGCCGCGGCCAGCGCCTTCGGGCTGACGATCCAGGCATCCTCAGGCGCGGCCAGGATGAACAGCAGCGGCGCAGGCCGTTTGAGGAAAAAGCGCACCGTGGCGTCGTCCACCGCTTCAATGCGTTCCAGCGGGGCCCACAGGAAGGCATCGGCGCCGCGGGCCGCGGCAGTTTCCAGGGAAGCCTTCACCGCCGCGGCGGTCAGCGGCTCGCCGTCGTGAAAGCGCACGCCGGCGCGCAGGTGAAACGTCCAGACCGTGCCGTCGGCGTTGTGCTCCCAGCGGTCGGCCAGCAGGGGCGCAAAGCGCGGCTGCACCTCCGGCAGGTTGAGGCGCACCAGGGTTTCGTAGATGTTGGCGAGGAAAGCCGCTTCATCGCCGTAGGCCGCGAAGGGGTCCCATGTGCGGATGCGGGCGGTGAGGGCGACTTCCAGCGTGCGCGCCACAGGGGTGGGGGGCGCGGCAGGCGGCGGCGCGGCGGTCGGGGAAGGCGCGGTCGTCGGCGTGGGGCGTGCGACAGCGGCGGTGGGCGTTGCGGCGGGGGAAGGCGCCGCCGCGGGCGGGGCAGCGCAGGCCGCAAGGGCCAACGCCAACGCCAGCAGCGCGGCTATCAGAGGGGTTTTTCGGCGCATCGGGTGGGCTCCGGCAGCAAGGTGTTCCCCATTGTACCGCGACAGAAAGACACCCGCCGGGGGGCCGCGCGGCAGACGGGTCGGCGCCCCGCCCCACAACATTTTGGCGCCCCCAAGGCCGAAGCACTGCCCCCGGCCTCATAATTTTATGTTACAATGTTGCTGGCCGTTTACATTCCAATGGCAACGCAAAGGCTGATTGCAAACCAGGGCAAAGGGGGCACACACGACAAACCGCGGCCGCACTACAAGGGGATTCGGCTGCGCCGAAAAGTCCCACCACCTTTCCCCTTTCGGCCTCGCTTCTTCAAGGAGTCTTCCATGAAGCCCTGGTTACACCATCCGACGCGCGTGGCTTCTTTTGTCTGGATCGTCCTCTTCTGGCTGGCCCTCATTTTTGCAGGCCCTCTACCTCCGGCTCATGCGGCTCCTGGGCCAATTTGTTATGTGAAGGCCGACGCCACCGGCGCCAACAACGGCAGCGGTTGGGCCGACGCCTATATCACCGTGCAAGACGCCCTGGCCGACACCAACTGCACCGAAATCTGGGTGGCCGCCGGGGTGTACTATCCCGACGAAGGCGCCGGACAGACGAACGACGACCGCGCCAGCACCTTCCAACTCAAAAGCGGCGTGGCGCTCTACGGCGGCTTCGCGGGCACGGAAACCGCCCGCAGTCAGCGCGACCCGGCGGCTAACCTCACCGTGCTGAGCGGCGATATTGATAAAAACGATACCACCAACGCCCACGGCGTGGTGACCGACCCGGCGAACAACATCCACGGCAGCAACGCCTACCATGTGGTCACCGGCAGCGGGGCCGATAGCACTGCCGTGCTGGACGGCTTCACCATCACCGCCGGGCAGGCGAACGGGACATTGTCTTCAGATACCGCCGGCGGCGGGATATACAATGACGGCGGCAGCCCCGCACTGAGCAGCCTCACCGTCACTGGCAATCTGGCTAACAACAGCGGCGGCAGCGGCGGCGGGATGTACAACCACACTGGCAGCCCCACGCTGAACAACGTCACCTTTGATCACAATACAGCCCAGGTTGGCGGCGGGATACTCAACGTGTCCGGCGATCTTACGCTAAACAACGTCACCATCACCGCCAATACTGCCACTTCTCCCTACCAGACCGGGAAAGGGGGCGGGATGTACAACTTCTTCAACAGCGGCAACGTCACCCTGGTCAATGTTTCTATCTCCGGCAATTCCGCCGACAACGAGGGGGGCGGGATGTACAACTTTTACAGTCACCCGGCGTTGACCAACGTTACCATTGACCACAACAGCGCGCCACACGGCGGCGGGATGGTCAACGCTTACAGCAGCCCCACGCTGACGGGCGTTACCATTGCTCAAAATATTGTTGACAACTACGGCGGCGGGATGGTCAACGACCACAGCAGCCCGACGTTGAACAATGTCACTTTTTACTACAACCTGGCACAAGACGGGAGCGGCGGGGGAATGTACAACACCAACAACAGCCATCCCACGCTGACAGGCGTCACCTTTGACCACAATACAGCCACTACAGGCACCTCCGGCATCATCGGTATCGGCGGCGGCATGTACAACAACGGCAGCAGTCCCGTGCTGACGGACGTCACCTTTGACCACAACACATCCTATCTCGGCGCCGGCGGCGGGATGGGCAACGAAAACGCCAGCCATCCGACGCTGACCAACGTCACCTTCTCTAACAATTCAGGCTCCGGCGGCGGCATGTACAACGACAACAGCAGCCCCGCGCTGACCAACGTCACCTTCTACGCCAATTCCAACGGGATGTTCAACAACAACGGCAGCAACCCCGCGCTGACCAATGTCACCTTCTCCGGCAATTCCGGCGGGATGTACAACTTCAACAGCAGCCCCACGCTGACCGGCGTCATCATCGCCAACAACCCCGGCGGGGATTGCACCGGTGACAATGTCAATGCTGCCTCATCCTACAACCTGGTGAAAGACAGCGCCAACGCCTGCGGACTGACCAACGGCGTAAACGGCAACATCATCGGCTCCGACCCCAACCTGGACACGCTGACCGACTTCGGCGGACCGGGTAGACAGGTCTTCCCTCTGCTTCCCGGCAGCCCGGCCATTGACGCCGGCGACCCCGCCTACAGCGGCGGCGGCTACGACCAGCGGGGAGCGGGCTACCCGCGGGTGCAAAACGGACGCATCGACATCGGCGCGTATGAGACGCAATGCGCCATCACCGTCACCAGCGCGGCTTCCGCCGGTTTCGGCACGCTGCGCCAGGCCACCGACTATGTGTGCAACGGCGGCGTCATCACCTTCGACGCCGGGCTGAGCGGGCAGACGATTGACGTTTCCCCCGACGGGCAACTGCCCATCAACAGGAATGTCACCATTCGCGGCAACGTGCCCATCACCGTCAGCGGCGGCCACAGCGTGCGCGTGTTCAAGGTCACGGGAGGCAACGTCACCTTCGACAATTTGACCATCGTCAACGGCTCCGCTAACGGCGCCGGCTCCGGTAGCAGCGGCGGGGGAATCTTTGTGGGAGCAGGCGCGGTGGTCACCGTCACCCACAGCACCCTGTCCGGCAATTCGGCTGCCATTCACGGCGGCGGTATCTACAGCCATTACGGCTCAACCACCATCGTGAACAGCACGCTGTCCGGCAATTCAGCCAACGACGGCGGCGGGATGTACAACAGCGGCGGCGAGGTAGTATTGACCAACGTCACCTTCGCCAACAATTCGGCTACTACCTCCGGCGGCGGGATGCTCAACGCAAACAGCAACTATGCCACGCTGACCAACGTCACCTTCGCCGGCAATTCGGCGGGCACCTCCGGCGGGGGCATGTACAACACTTACGGCAGTGTCGCGCTGACCAACACCATCCTCGCCAACAGCACAAGCGGGGGAGATTGCGCCAACGGGTCCGGCGGTTCCATCGCTGCCGGTTCTTCCAACAACCTCATCGAAGACAGCGCCAGCGCCTGCGGACTGTCTAATGGTGCTAACGGCAACATCATCGGCCAGAACCCCAACCTGGGCGCGCTGACCGACTTCGGCGGTCCCGGCAAACAGGTCTTCCCCTTGCTTTCCGGCAGCCCGGCCCTCGACGCCGGCACCAACACCAACTGCCCGGCAACCGACCAGCGCGGCGCAACCCGCCCCGCCGATGGGGATGGCAACGGCACGGCGACTTGTGACATCGGCGCTTACGAATACGATGTCACCGGCCCCGCCGTCAGCGTAGAGCAGGCTGCCACCCAGTCCGACCCCTCCCATACCGCCCCCATCCACTTCACGGCCACCTTCAGCGAACCCATTGATACGGCCACGTTCACCGCCAGCGATGTCGCCCTG
>JALUXH010000225.1 GCA_027019065.1 Anaerolineales bacterium | reverse complement strand
CTGGGCAACTTTTCCTTTGGCGACTACTTCAAGCGCGAAGCCATCACCTGGGCTTACGAACTGCTCACCAAAGTTTACGGCATTCCCCCCGACCGACTGTACTTCACCGTGCATCATTCCGACGACGAAGCCTTCCGCATTTGGGTGGAAGAAGTAGGTGTGCCCGCGGAACGGGTTGCCCGCCTGGGTGACGCCACCAACTTCTGGCAAATGGCAGACGTTGGCCCCTGCGGCCCCACTTCTGAAATTCACTACGACTTCTTCCCCGAACGCGGCCAACTTTACGGCGAGGAACTTGCTCATCACTTGGATGATAACCCCGAAGACCGCTTCTTGGAAATTTGGAACCTGGTCTTCATGCAATTCAACCAAGCGCCCGACGGCTCCCGTTCCCCCCTGCCCAAGCACGGCGTGGATACCGGCATGGGGCTGGAGCGTATCACCATGATTTTGCAGGGCGTGGACAATTCCTACGACACCGACCTTTTCACGCCTATCATGGACACTATCCAGCGGCTGGCGGGGCACACCGACGCTCAGCGGCAGGAGCATCTGGTTGCTTACCGGGTGGTCGCCGACCACACCCGCGCGGCAACCTTCCTCATCGGCGACGGCGTGGTGCCCGGCAACGAAAGCCGCAACTATGTCTGCCGCATGATCATCCGCCGCGCCGCCCGCTTTGGCGCCAAAATCGGCTTTACCGAACCTTTCATGGCGCAGGTTGCCGAAACCGTCATTGAGCGTTTCGGGCATGTTTACCCCGAAATCGTCAAGCACCGCGACGCTATTTTGGAAACCATCACCCGCGAGGAAATCCGCTTTGCCCGCACGGTGGAAACCGGCACGGCTTATCTGGAAAACCTGATGGCGCGCCTGCAAGCCGAGGGCAAGCGCATCATCGGCGGCGAAGACGCCTTCCAACTTTACGCCACCTATGGCCTGCCGCTGGAAATCACCCGCGACATTGCCCGCGAGCACGGCATGGATGTGGACGAGCCCGGCTTCCACAAGGCGATGGAGGCGCACCGCGTGGCTTCGGGCAAGGGCAAAGCCTTTGGGCCTCTGGTGGAAGACGACGTGGACGCCTACCGCGCCTTAGCCGAGCGCCTGCAAGCCGAGGGCAAACTGCCGCCCGAGGGCGTGCGTCACGACCCCTACGGCGCGCTGGAAGTGGAGGGCGAGGTGCTCGCGCTGATGAAAGACAACCAGCCCGTGGAAAGTGCCGCCGAGGGCGACATCGTGGGCGTGATTTTGCCCGAAACGTGCTTCTATGTGGAATCGGGCGGGCAGGTTTCCGACACCGGCACGATTGTTTCGGTTGCCGAGCCGCGCTGGGAAATCCGTGTGACCGACACCCGCAAGCCTGCCGCGGGCCTGATTGTGCACGTCGGCGAGGTGGTGAAGGGCACGCCCCGCGTGGGCGACGTGGCCCTGGCCGCGGTGGACGCCTCCCGCCGCAAGGACATCATGCGCAACCACACCGCGACCCACTTGCTCCACGCCGCCCTGCACGCGATTTTGGGCGAGCACGCCCGGCAGGCGGGTTCGTTAGTCGCACCCGACCGCCTGCGCTTTGACTTCACCCACCCCGAAGCCCTGACCCGCGAGCAGTTGCGCCGCATTGAGCAATGGGTGAACGACGCGGTCGCCGCCGATTACCCCGTGCAGGTGGCTTTCAAGAAGCGCGAGGAAGCCATTGCCGAGGGCGCGATGGCGCTTTTCGGCGAGAAATACGGCGAAATTGTGCGCACCATCACCATCGGCGGCGCGGAGCCGATTTCCCGCGAACTGTGCGGCGGCACGCACCTGAGCCGCACCGCCGACATCGGCGCGTTCTTCATCGTGAGCGAGGGCAGCGCCGCGGCGGGCGTGCGCCGCATTGAAGCCGTGACGGGGCGGGGGGCATATCGCTTTGCCCGCGGGCGCATGGACGCGCTGGAAGAGGCCGCCGCGCTGCTGAAATCGCTGCCCGAGGGCGTGCCCGAAAAGGTGGCGCACCTGCAGGCGGAACTGACCGAAGCCCGCAAAGAGGCGACCGCCCTGCGCCGCCGGGTGGCTGAGGCCGCGGTGGAACGGCAGATTGCCGAGCCGCCGCGCGTGGCGGGCGTGCCCGTGCTGGCGGTGCGTGTGCCCGATGCCGATGCCGACGCCCTGCGCCGCTTGGCCGACCGCTTCCGCCAGCAGCACCCCGAAGGCGTGGCGGTGCTCGCCACCGTGCGCGACGGGCGCCCGCTCATCGTGGCCGCGGTGGGCAAGCCGCTGACGAAAAAAGGCCTGCACGCGGGCGAACTGGCGAAGTTCGTGGCAGGTTTCGTGGGTGGCGGTGGCGGCGGCAAACCCACCTTAGCCCAGGCTGGCGGCAAAGACCCCGCCCGGCTGGATGAGGCTTTAGCCGCAGTGGCAGGGTGGGTTGAGGAGAAGTTGAAGGGTTGAGGAAGGCGCAGTGCCCGCTGACGTGTTGGTTTCCCCTATGTCAGCGGCGGCAGGCGATACAAAGGCTGGTAACTGCGGGCGCGTTCCCACAATTTCAGCAAGTCTTCTTGATGCTGAGATGCCCATTCTATGACCAGCCCCAAAGCCCGCGGTGAGAGGGAACCTTCCAGCACCATGAGCGAGCGGATGGCGATCACCGCGGACTGTTCGCCATATACCACATGAAAATGCGGCGGTTGGTGGTCGTTGTAGTAAAGCCGAATACTGATGCCGAAGAAGCGACAGATTTCAGGCATGGGAGCGAGCCATTGCTTTCAATTGAGGAAAAATATCTTCAGGTTGTTTCCCAGTGAGTTGCAGATAAAGCGCATCGGCGCATAGATCAACATCCTCGCTCCACACGATTTCTCCCCCGTCGCCGATGCGGGCTTGCTGAAAACGCCCCGGCTCTTCCCAAAGTGCGAACACACCTTGCCCTGCCAGCGGCGAGAGGTCAACCACGCCTTCCACGCCGTCGTCATAGCGCAGCCAGAGCCGATAGCCTTCCAATGGCTTGATTTCTTTTAGTCGTGGCATAGCGTCCTCCGTGAGACGTGCCGGTGCCTTGCTCAATTATACCTTACCGCCGCCCGTTATTGCCTGGCGAAGTGTTTTCTTTTGTCCACGCGGAGCGTTGGTATGAATACCCTCTATTCCGATACTTCCCCCGAGGCGGAAGCCTTGCAAATTGAGTTGATCCGGCAGATGCCGCCGTGGAAAAAGATGGCCGTGGTGGAAAGCCTCAACGCAACGGTAAAAGCACTGGCGCTCGGCGAAATCAGGCGGCGTCATCCCGATGCTACGCCCGCACAAATCCGGCGCTTGTGGGCAGAGAGGGCGCTGGGGGCGGAATTGGCGCAGAAGGTGTACGGTGATGCTGGGTGAAATTGCGCGAGTAACTTTGCGCGTGACGCAAGCATTGGAACAACTGGGAATCCCCTATGCTGTGGGAGGCTCGGTGGCGAGTTCGTTACACGGCGTCATGCGTTCCACTTTAGATGTGGATATTGTGGCCGACATAAAACTTGAGCACGTGCCTGCGCTGGTTTCGGCGCTCTCGCCAGAATTTTATGCAGACGAAGCAATGATCAAAGATGCCGTTAGACGGCAAAGCAGTTTCAACCTCATCCATTACGAGACCGCCTTCAAAGTGGATGTTTTTATACGCAAGATGCGCCCATACGATACCGTGCAGTTGGCGCGGCGCAGGAAATCGGTCATTGCCACCGAGCCGGAGGCAAGTGTGTATGTCATTAGCCCCGAAGACATCATCCTCTCCAAACTGGAATGGTATCGGCAGGGCGGCGAGGTTTCCGAACGCCAGTGGCGCGACGTGCTTGGTGTGTTGAAAGTGCGCGCCGACGAACTGGACCTGGATTACCTGCGGAAATGGGCTGACGAACTCCGCGTCGGCGAGCTGCTGGCGCGTGCTTTGCAGGAAGCAGGCATTGAAAGTTGAAACGGCAATGACGCAAAGAGTTAACCGCAAAGCCGCAAAGAAGGCTAAAGACGCAAAGAGTTAACCGCAAAGCCACAAAGAAGGCCAAAGACGCAAAGAGTTAACCGCAAAGCCGCAAAGAAGGCCAAAGACGCAAAGAGTTAACCGCAAAGCCACACAGAAGGCCAAAGACGCAAAGAGTTAACCGCAAAGCCGCAAAGAAGGCCAAAGACGCAAAGAATTTTTCTGTGGCGCTTTGTAATTGCCTATCAGAAGCACTGTGGATAGGCCCTGTGCCTGTAGTAAATGCTCACCCAGAGGACACGGGAATATTCCCCTTTGCAAGCGCTTTTTGGCGTGCGGTGCCTGGGCACCGCTTTGAAAAGCGGCGACTCGTCGCCGCACGCCAAAGAAAAACTACCGACAGAGGCGTTTTGCCATCACGTAGGTAATTACGGCGCTTCTGTGTTTTCTGTGGTTCCCCTTTGCCGAGACTGAAGTTGCCTTTCCCCTTTCACGAGAATTGCCCATGCCCATCCAACCTTACGAAGAATTCCTTGACAAAATCCTGATTCCCGAAGACCGCCTGATGGCGCGCATCGCCGAACTGGGGGCGGAAATCAGCCGCGACTATGCGGGCGAAGAGCTGCTGATGATCTGCATTTTGCGCGGCGGGGTGATGTTCCTGACCGATTTAATGAAGCACGTCACCGTGCCCCACGCGATTGACTTCATGGCGATTTCCTCTTACGGCGCAGGCGCGCGCCAGAGCGCCGGGCGGGTGCGCCTGACGATGGATTTGCAGGCCAGCATTACCGGCCGCCATGTGCTGCTGGTGGAAGACATCATTGACAGCGGCCACACCATCGCCGAGGTGCTCAACATCCTCTCGCTGCGTCAGCCCAAATCCCTCAAGGTGTGCACCCTGCTTGATAAAGCCGGCCGCCGCGAGGTGGAAGTGCCCATTCATTACCGCGGCTTTGTCATCCCTGATGAGTTCGTCTTTGGCTACGGGCTGGATATGGACGAATATTACCGTAACCTGCCTTTCATCGGCGTGCCCGATTTGGAACGCTACCGCCCGCCGGAAGACGACTGACCCCCCATGCTTCCGCCATTCCCTGCAATTGTCGCCCGTCTGCGCGCCGCCGTGCCCCCGGAAACCGAGGCTTATCTGGTGGGGGGCACGGTGCGCGATGCTTTCCTCAACCGCCGCAGCCACGATATTGACCTTGTGGTGCCCCGCGGCGGTTTGCGGTTGGCGCGCCGCCTGGCGAATGCCCTCGGCGGCGGTTTTTATGCGCTGGACGCCGGACGAGACACCGGCCGCGTGCTGCTGGAAACGCCTGAAGGGCGCTATGTGGTGGATGTGGCGGCCTACCGCGGCCCTACCCTGGAAGCCGACCTGCGCGCTCGCGATTTCACCATCAACGCGCTGGCCGTCTCGCTGCACCACCCTGACCGCCTGCACGACCCCACCGGCGGCCTGCGCGATCTGAAGGACAAAATCCTGCGCGCGTGCAGTCCCTCCACCTTTGTGGACGACCCTCTGCGGGTGTTGCGCGGGCCCCGTCTGGCGGCCTCCCTCGGCTTCCGCATGGTGCCCCCCACGCGCCGCCTGATGCAGGCTGCCGTGCCGCTGCTGGAAGACGTCAGCCCCGAGCGCCTGCGCGATGAACTCTTCCGCATGTTGGAAAGCCCTTGCCCGACTGCCCCCCTCAAGGTGCTGGATGCCCTCGGTGTGCTGCCTTATCTGCTGCCGGAACTCCCCCGCCTGCACGGCGTGGCGCTGCCCCCGCCCTATCAGGCCGATGCCTGGCAGCACGCCATGCGCACTGCTGAACGCCTTGCCGCCCTGCTGGATGCCCTTGCACCGGCCTACGAGCAGGAAAAGGCCGCCGATTTTGCCCTCGGCTACGCCATGGTGCGCATTGGCCGCTATCGCGACCGCCTGGCATCCCACCTGGCGGCGGGCGGCCATCCTGAGAGGCCCCTGCAGGCGCTGCTCTTGCTCGCTGCGCTTTACCACCCCACCGGCTTCCTCGCCGGGGAGGGGCTGTTTGGCGCTGCTGCGGGGCGTTTGGCGGCGGAACGCGCCCGTGCCCTGCGCTTCAGCAATGCCGAAGCCCGCCGTCTGGAAATCGTGCTGCGTGCGGCGGCTGAGGCCCGCCGTCTGACCGCCGCGGAGGCCTTGCCTTCCCGTCGGGAGGTGTACCGTTATTACCGCGCCGCCGGCGAAGCGGGGGCGGACGCCGTGCTGCTGGTGTTGGCCGAAACCCTGGCGGCTTACGGGCCGCGGCTGCCTCACGACCTCTGGCGGCAGCATCTGGAAGCCGCCCGGATGCTGCTGGGTGCGTGGTGGGAGCAGCACGACGAGGTGGTTGCCCCGCCGCTGCTGCTTTCCGGCGGCGAGGTCATGGCGCTGTTGGGGCTTTCCCCCGGCCCTCAGGTAGGGCAGGCCCTGGAAGCCCTGCGGGAAGCCCAGGCCGCGGGCGAGGTTCGGAGCCGCGAAGAAGCCGTGGTCTTCCTGCAACGATGGCACGCACGACTTTAAGCCAAAAAGGCCTGTCGCTACGACAGACCTTTGCTGGCTCCTCGGGCAGGACTCGAACCTGCAACCTAGCGGTTAACAGCCGCCCGCTCTGCCGATTGAGCTACCGAGGAACGCAGGGCAGATTATATGCAAAAGCCGCTTGCATGTCAACGATTTGGCGGGCGGTTTTTGGAAATTGTAACTGCTCAGCCTCGGCAAGGAGAAACCACAGATGACGCAGATTCCGCAGAAAATCATCCCCAGATTCCACAGATTCGCACCGATTGCAACCCCAGAAAGCACAAAAGCGTCGCAGAAAACACAGAAGTTGACTTTGCGTCTTTGTTCCCTTTGCGCTTTTGGCGTTACGACGTTGTAGCCTTTGGGTTTCCTGTGTGCCTTGGCGTTCTCATCGCAGGTGGGCTGAACAGTTACTGGAAATTGGGCTCATCCCGCTTCTCCGGCAAACCGCTGCTGCCATTCGTATAGCCGATTGAGGGCTTCAATGGGCGTCAGGTTGTTGATGTCCAGCGCCTTGAGTTCTTCCACCAGGGGGTTGGTTTCGGGGAAGAGCGCTAACTGCCGCGGGGTTTCGGGGGAAAGCCGTACCGCCCGCCCCGATGAGGCTTCCAGTTCCTGCAAAATTTCGTTGGCGCGCTGGATGACCGGACGGGGCATTCCCGCCAGTTGAGCCACATGGATGCCATAGGAGCGGTCTGCCCCGCCGGGGACGATTTTGTGCAGGAAGACCACCTTGCCCTCGGCTTCGCTGACCGCCACATTGTAGTTCCGCACGCCCGGCAGCAGGTCGGCGAGTTGGGTCAGTTCGTGGTAGTGAGTGGCG
>JALUXH010000224.1 GCA_027019065.1 Anaerolineales bacterium | reverse complement strand
CTTCCACCGCCAGGGTGGCGTTTTTGAGGCAGGGGGGGATTTGGTCGGGCGGCAGGGGGGTGTAGCGGGCGTCGGCAGGGAGGGTTTCGTAGAGCAGGCGGCCTTTGCGGTCGGTGATGCGGATGCCGGGCACGGCAGGTGCGGCGGTGAGGGCGCGCGCCGGGTCGGGAAGAGGGGTGGGGGTTTCGTATAGCCACAGAAGAAAGAAACCCAAAAACACCGACAGTACCAGAAGGCACCCTGCGGCCGCCCACCCCCGCCGATGGCGAATCGCCGGCAGCGACATGCGCCGCCCTATCGCACCGGCCAGCCGCGCGCCGCGGCTTCGGCTTTCAGCGTCAGAAAGGCGGGTTTGTCTTTCCCTTCCCATGTCCGCAACCCCAGCGTCCGCAGGTATTCGGCGAAGGCCTTGTGTTTCAGCCCGTAGTAGCCTTCCAGCCGCTGTACGGTTTCCGGCGAAAGGTCGGTGAGAAACACAAAAGAAATCAGCGGAATGCTTGCTGCGTGGCGGTCCCACGCGCGGAAGAGTTGGTGAATGAAGGCGGCCTGCGCGGCCGCGGAACTGCCACAGGCGGCTCCGGAAGGGTAGCCTGTTTCCAGCAGGAAGACGGGCTTGCCGCGGGCTATCTGCACCATCTCGGCGAAGTCTTTGGCCACCACCTCCGGCGGCTGCACCTGGAAGCCGGTGTTCAGGGGGTAGTAGGTGAGCATGACGGCGTCGCCGGCTTCCCACAGGGGGCGGATGAGCGCCGGCGTTTCGCGGGCGCTTTTGAACATGATTTTAACGCCTACCGGCACGTTCGGCCACAGGGTGTGGGCATGGGCGGCCACCTGACGGAAAAAGCGGGTGTAGGCTTCCCAATTTTTGGGGTTGGAAGCCAGCACGCCGTCCACCTCGTTACCGATGGCAAGGGCGGCCAGCGGCATGTGCGGCGCCTGGCGGGCGAGCGCGTCCAGGAAGGCGTTGAAGCGCGCGATCACTTCCGGCGCGTCGTAGGGTTTGCCCTGCAGGTCTTTCGGGCGGCGGTCGGCAAGGGTATCCAGCACCGGAATGGTCAGCAAGACGCGCAGGTTTTTGCGGGGGTAGGAGGTGTTGACTGCCTGGAGCCAGCCGGGGTTGAAATGGAAGGTGCCCGGCGCGGTTTCCGTGGCATCCCAGAACAGCACTTCGGGGATATCTTCGGCGCCTGCGCCGATGGCCAGGCCGAGGGCTTCGGCGCCGTCATGGTCGGCCCCCGGGTTGGCGCCGATGGCGAGGGTGCGGCCGCCGCGCGGCCGGACGGGGCCGCCGACGGTGGGCAGGGCGGCGGGCGGTGCCGGCGCAGCTTTGCTGCAAGCCGGTGCGGCGAAGAGCAGCAGGAGGAGGGCAAGAAGTTTGGGGCGCATGGTTTTTTCCTGGGGCGTTTTTGGGGCTGTGCCAGGGGGCACTGCAATGTTGGGGGGCGCCCTGTGATGACAGGGGCATCTTACCATAGCACGGCGTGAGCATGGCGTTTCCCCCTCAGGTGTGGAAAGCACAACGCCGACCCGTGGGCAGGTCGGCGTTGTGCTTTCAGGGGGAGGGATGCTGTCCGAGAAAGTCTTCTATGTGGTGCCTTACGGCGTAGGTGGCGGCTTCTATGCGGTTGTTCAGCCCCAGTTTGGCCAGGATGGCGCTGACGTGGTGGCTGACTGTTTTGCGGGAAAGGGAAAGGAGTTCGGCGATATCGGCATTGGATTTGCCCTGGGCGACCAGCCACAGCACCTGCATTTCCCGTTCGGAAAGGCCCTTGAAGGCCAGTTGTTTGTGCTCTTCTTCCATTTGATGGAGGCGCTTGAGCACCCGGTCTGTGCCGACGGGGTCAAGGGCGGCATGCCCGGCCTGAACGGCTTCAATGGCGCGCACGAGTTCGCGGGTGCTGATTTGCTTGAGGACATACCCCGAAGCGCCGGCCCGCAGGGCTTCGGTAATCAGTTCTTCATCGCCAAAAGAGGAAAGGATGATGACTTTGATGTTGGGCCATTGGGAAGTGATGCGTCGGCAGGCGACCAGCCCGCTGTCGTCGGGCAGGCGGATGTCCATGATGATGATATCGGGCTGGAGGGCGGGGGTCATTTGAAGGGCTTCGCTGACCGTGCCGGCTTCGGCCACAACTTTGATCCAGGCCACGTTTTCCAGCAGCCGCTTCAGCCCCATGCGGACCACTTCGTGGTCGTCTACGAGCATGATGCGCACGGTTTTCATTACATTTCCTCCAGAGGCGCGCTGAGGATGACCGTGGTGCCCCTGCCGGGGGCGGTGTTGATGGTGAGGTTGCCGCCCAAAAGGCGGGCGCGGTCGTGCATGTTGCGCAAGCCGTAGCCGCGTTCCACGCCCTGCAATTGGAAGCCCTGGCCGTCATCGCGAATGGTGATGACCAGGTGCCGCCCGATGGTGCGGGCTTCAAGGTAAACGTTGCGGGCTTCGGCGTGCCGCACGGTGTTGGAAAGGGTTTCCCGCACAATGGCCAGGACATGGGCCGTGCGGGTAGGGTTGCATTGGAAGTGCGGCGGCAGGGCAATTTCCAGGTGCACGTTGAGCAGCGCCTTGAGGTTGAGTTCGGAGATTTGGGTTTGCAGGCCCTCGCGCAGGTCGGTGTTGGAAACAAGAGGGCGCAGGTCGCCGATGTAAGAGCGCAGGTTGTCGATGGCTTCGTTCAGGCTTTCCACCGCGCCGCTAAGCTGACGGCCGATTTCGCTTTCCGGCCCCAGTTCCACGGCGATGGATTCCACAAGCAGTCCGGCGGCGTAAATGGTCTGGATGGTGTTGTCGTGCAGTTCGCGGGCAATGCGTTCGCGCTCTTTGGCAATGTTTTGCTGAATGCGAAGCTGTTCCAGGCGGCGTTCAATTTCCAGGTCAAACACTTTCATGGCGTTGATGACGGCCCAGGCCAGCACGATGCCATCGGCGGCGCGGAAGGCGTAGATGGGAATGCCTAACGAGGTCATGCACAGGCTGGCGTTCAGGATGTTGGCAGGGAAAAACCTTGCCGGAGGAACGACCAGCCCTCCCAGCACGCCGTAGAGGGCAAGGGAAGCCGCCGCAATTTTCAGGGAGGTGATAACGTCTTCGGAAACGTTGTGGAGTTCCCTGCGAAGGTGGAAGTGCAGGCCCAGCGCCGCGATGAGCCCCCCCGGCAGGCCGAGCAGGTAGCGCGCCCAGATAGAAGCCGTGGTATCCCAGGGGGGGGCAACGGCAGCGCGCAGCAGGGGAAGCATGAAGGCCAGGAAGAACCAGCCCGCGAACAGCACCACCGGCACATACCGCAGGCGGGAACGCGGGCTTTTGAAGAGCTCCAGCCCGAATTGCAGCAGGCAGGCAAAGGAAGCCGCCAGCAGCAGGACGTGGAGCACCCGCAGGCCGGTGATGACCGAGGGAGGCATGTAAGTGGCCTGAATGGGGATGAACATGGAGCCCCATTCGTGCAGGCCGTGGAAGAGGCCGAAGGCGGCCAGCCACGGCATTCCCCGGTCAAGTTTCAGGGGTTTGTAACGCCGGGCCACGCGCGTGGTAACAATCGCCAGCCCCATACCGAAAAAGCTGAGGCCGTATACGAACAGCACCAGCGTGAGGTTAGCGGTGAAGAAGTTGGCCAGAAAGGTGCGCATGGTGATGCCTTTCGGGGGCTTGCGCTTTTGGGGGTGGCCGTTATTGTATCACGCGCGGGGTGCGCCGGCCGGGGAAGGCCGGGATGGGGGAGCCCGCAGATGTTAAGGAACTCAGGGTGAAAGGCCCCTGACCCCAAGCGAGGGCTTGGTCGGCTACGGCCAAGCCCTCGCAGGAGGATCGGGGAAACGAGCCGGTGTTACTTGCTCAGGCTTTGGATGTAAGCCACCAGCGCGTCCAGTTCGGCGTCGGTGAATTTGCCCTTGAAGGAAGGCATGGCGATCGGCGCACCCGAGGCTCCGGCGGCCTTTTCAGGCTGTGAGCCGTTCAGGATGACGTCTTTGATTTTCTGGGCCGTGTTGAATTCCTGGGTAAACTCGGCCGTGTTGAACGCCGGGATGGTGCCGTCTTCGGAGTTGGGGTTGGCTACGCCGCCAACGCCTTTGTCGCCGTGGCAAACGCTGCAGTAGGTCGCGAAAGCGGCTGCGGCGTCAAAGCTGCCGGCGTTGTTGCTGTTTTCTTTTTCCTCGTTTTCAGTGTTCTTGTTGGCGTCGCTGGGGGCCAGCTTCAGGAAGTCCACCGGCGGTTCGGTCGGCACGCCCACATGGACATAAGGATGTCCGGTGGCCTCATGGCAGGCGTTGCAGCCTTGTACGGCGTTTTTGTAATCGGTCTGGAAGGCGTTCAGATCCTGGCTCTGAATGTCTTTCATCAGTTGATCCAGGAAGGCATGTTCAAAGTTCTTGAGGCGCTCGGCGTTGCCGGGGCGGGTGGTTTCGCCCACTTCCTGGATTTCGGTGGCCTCTTTGATCTGGTACTGCGCCATGCCCCAGTCTTTGGCCTGGGCAGCGAACCAGGCGGTGGCGAAGCGGTAAGCGTATTCGCGCATCACCGTGCCGAGGCCGGGCTGGATAGCCCACAGGGCCAGCGAGCGGTCGACTTTGTTCATGCGGTCGGCGATGAGTTTCTGGGCGTCGGCCAGCGTCGGCGGGGTGGAGGGGTAAGAAGGCTGCGAACTGGTCGCCGGGTGTTCCTCTTCCGGCGCTTTCGGTTCGCTGGTGCTCAGGGTCAGGATGAAGCCCTCGGGCATGGCCTGCGGAGGCTGAATCTGGACGTAGGGGTGTCCGGTGGCCTGGTGGCAGGCATTGCAGCCCTGCAGGGTGGCGTCGAAGTCTTTGTCAAAGGCAGCCTGGTCTTTATTGAGGATGTCCTTGGCCAGTTGGTCCAGGTATTTGTGCTCAAAGTTCTTGAGCAGGTCGGCGTTGCCGGGGCGGGTGGTTTCGCCCACTTCCTGGATTTCGGTGGCCTCTTTGAGCTGGTATTGCGCCATGCCCCAGTCGCCGGCATCGGCCGCGAACTTGGTGAGGGCAATGCGGTTGCCGTATTCAATCATGACGGTACCGAGGCCGGGCTGGATGTTCCAGAGCGCCAGGCGGCGGTCCACCTTGTTGAAGGTGTCGTCCACCATTTTGACCATTTCGGCCCAGGTGAGCGGTTTGTTGGGGGCCGGAGCGATGGTCGGTTTGGCGTGTTCTTCTTCGCCCTTGCCGGGTTCGGTGGCCGTGAATTTCAGGATGTCCAGCGGCTCTTTGGTGGGCGGTTGGACGTGGACGTAAGGATGGCCGGTGGCCTGGTGGCAGGCGTTGCAGCCGTCCAGCGTCTTGGGGAAGTCGGCGTTGAAGGCGTTCTTGTCTTTGGCCTCAATGTCTTTGGCCAGTTTATCCAGGTAGGTGTGCTCAAAGTTCTTGAGCAGGTCGGCGTTGTTGGGGCGGGTGGTTTCGCCCACTTCCTGGATTTCGGTGGCCTCTTTGAGTTCGTACTGAGCCAGGCCCCAGTCATCGTTTTGTACGGCTTTGTCGGCCATCGCAATGCGGTAACTGTATTCAATCATGACGGTACCGAGGCCGGGCTGGATGTTCCAGAGCGCCAGTTTGCGGTCTTCCTTGTTGAAGGCATCAATGAGAAGCTGCTGCACCTCGCTGGCGGTCACGGCGCTGGATTTGGTCGGCGCGGCCGTGGGCGCCTTGGTGGGCGCAGGGGCGCTTGTGGCGGTCGGCGGCACTGCTGTGGGCGCCGGCGGCACGGGGGTGTTGGTCGGCGGCACGGGGGTGGCTTGCGCACAGGCCCCCAACGCGAGGGCGAGCACCGCCAACACGACAACCGGAAGAACGAGTTTTTGCCAATGCTTTGACATAGGGTCCTCCGTAGAAAAAGGGTGATGAAACAAACGTTTTGTGGCTAAAGCCACAGGCTGCCACAAAGTGGCTGTGGGAAGGGTGACGCAAAAGTTTGGGGTAAGGACTCCTCCTCGGGTAAAAAGTTGCAACCGGGCTGCCTTCCTTTCCCGCGGGGGGTATGCGCGAACCCCCGCTTAATGCGGGATTAATTCAGACGGTGATAAGTGTATTGGTGAAAGGAAGATGAAACAAGGGGGGGGTGCCCTATTAAGAATGGGGCAATTGGGTAAGGCGCTTTTCCTGTTTTGTGATAAACTATGGGGCACACTGGGAGGCCCTGTGTTGGTTTTCCGCAGCGGCCGTGTTTGGCGTTATCTCAAAGTCCATTCGTACTCGGGAGGTAGGGTATGAGCAATGAGAAGCCATCCGCAAGGGTCAGCCGACGCGATTTTATGAATTTCGTGCTGGCCTTCACGGGAAGCGTCATCGGGGTGGGGGTAGGCATTCCCTTGATTGGCTACTTCCTGGGGCCTGCGCTTAAAAAGGAAACCAGCGATGTCTGGCTTCCTGCCGGCCCGTTGAAGAATTACCCCAAAGAAAAGCCCACGCTGTTCAGTTTCACCCGTACCAAGAAGCACGGCTGGGAAAAGACGGTGGAGAGCTTCGGCGTGTATGTGATCCGCAAATCGGATACGGAAGCCGAGGTGTTGTCCAACATCTGCACCCACCTGGGCTGCCGGGTGAAGTGGCACCAGGATGTGGGCCAGTACATTTGCCCCTGCCACGGCGCACATTACACGAAAGAGGGTAAGGTCATTTCGGGGCCTGCGCCGCGTCCGCTGGACCGCTTTGAAACCAAAGTGGAGAAGGGCGTGCTGTACATTCATTTCGTGGAGAAGGAGTGAACCATGAGCGAGCATCAGGCAACTCGCGAACAACCCGCCTGGCTGGCGTGGCTGGATGAACGCTTCGGGTTGACGGCAATTTACAAGGCCACCCTGGACCGCATGGTGCCCAAAGTCAACTGGTGGTACACCCTCGGCAGTGCCACGCTTTTTGTCTTTACCATGCAAATCCTGACGGGGATGTTCCTGCTGGTGTATTACACCCCTTCGCCCGACCATGCCTACGACAGCATTGAATATATCATGACCGGTGTGCCTTTCGGGTGGTTGATCCGCGGGATTCACCATTGGGGCGCATCGCTGATGGTGATTCTTGTGTTCCTGCACATGCTGCGGGTGTTCTATATGGCGGCCTACCGTTACCCGCGTGAACTGACCTGGGTCATTGGCGTGTTCCTTTTCCTGTCTACGATCGGCATGGGTTTCACGGGTTATTTGCTGCCGTGGAATGAAAAAGCCTTCTTTGCCACGGTGGTCGGCACCAACATCGCCGGGACGGTGCCTTACATTGGCGATTTTATCAAGCGCGCCTTGCGCGGCGGGGAAACCGTGACCGCGCTCACGCTGTCGCGCTTTTTTGC
>JALUXH010000223.1 GCA_027019065.1 Anaerolineales bacterium | reverse complement strand
GATAACGCCTACGACCGTCACCACGGCGGGGGAAACTTTGGCCACAGCCCGGGTGATGGCGGTGTCGATTTGGGTGGTGGCGACATGCAGCACGCCGCCGGATGTTTTTCCCGCGGCGGGAGCGCCGGGCTGCGCCGTGGAGGGAAGCGCGGCCGCGGGGGCCGCCGCAGGGGCCATGTGGTGGGCAGCCCACCACCCGCCTGCCACCCCGCCGCAGAGCGCCATCAGGGCGGCGGTCAGCAGCCAGAGGAAGGCCAGCGCGATGCGTTTGGCGTCCATGGTTCACCTCCCGAAGCCCCGGCGCGGCGTCGGTGAGGGCTTCCGGCGCGGGCGTCGGGGAGATGAAAGATTAGCGGCGGCGACGGCCGCCGAAAATCAGCATGGCGTAATACATCACCTGCAAGAGCGCCGTGACCAGCGCGGCGACATAGGTGAGCGCCGCCGCGTTGAGTACGGTGTTCACGCCGCGGGCTTCGTCTTCGGTCTGGACGATGCCGGTTTCCCGCAGCAGGCGTTTGGCGCGCGCCGAGGCGTTGAGTTCCACCGGCAGCGTGACCAACGCGAACGCCGCGCCCAATGAGAAGACCATCAGCCCCACCACGGCCAGCTGCAGGAAGTTGAGAATCAGCCCGAGGAAAATCAGAATCCAGCCGAGGTATGAGCCGATGTTGACGGCGGGCACCATCATGCCGCGCAGTTTGAGGGGCGCGTAGCCTTCCTGGTCTTGCAGGGCATGGCCGAGTTCGTGGGCGGCCACGGCCACCGAGGCCACGGAGCGCCCCTGATACACCTGAGGGGAAAGGCGCAGCACCTTGCTGCGCGGGTCGTAGTGGTCGGTCAGGGTGCCGCGCACGGCTTCCACCCGCACGCCGTACAGCCCGCCGTAGCGGATGAGCCGCTGGGCGGCCTCGGCGCCGGACAGGTTGGCCCGCACGGGCACGCGCGACCACTTTTTGAAAGCCGAACTGACATACCATTGGGCGGCCAGCATCAGCAAGAATGCCGGCGCCATGAAAATCAGGTAGTAAGGATCGAACCAGAACATCATCGTCCTTCCTGCCTCCTTTGCGCGCTATTTGATGCCGCCGGGCGCTTTGCCGATAAGGATGAGGGCCTGCGCCTGGGCCAGTTGCGGGTCGCGCTTGGCTTTGAGGTCGTCTTTGGTGAGTTCCATTTTGAAGTCGGGCGTCAGGCCCTTGCCGCTGATCTGGCGTTTCTTCGGGGTGAGCCACAGCGCCACGGTGATGCGCACGGCGCCCTGGTGGTGTTCCAGGGGAATCCAGTTCTGCACGGAGCCTTTGCCGTAGGTGGTTGTGCCGACCAGCACGGCGCGGCCGTAATCCTGCAGTGCGCCGGAGACGATTTCGGCTGCGGAGGCGGTGCCTTCGTTCACCAGCACCACCATCGGGATGTCGGTTGCCAGCCCGCCGCCTTTGGTTTTGTAACTCTTCAGGCTGCCGTCTTTGTATTGCTCATAGAGCACCACTTTGTCTTTCGGCAGGAATTCGGAAGCCACCTCTACCGCGGTGATGAGGTAGCCGCCGCCGTTGTTGCGCAAATCCAGTATCAGCCCTTTGGGGTGCTGCGCCATCAGTTCCTTGAGCGTGGCGCGCAGTTCTTCGGTGGTCTTGTCGCCGAAGGTGTGCAGTTGCACGTCGGCGATGCCGCCGGCCAGCATTTTGCCTTCCACGCTGGGAATGGTGATTTTGGCGCGGGTGATGACGACGTCAAAAGGCTTCTGGTCGCCGCGCTGGATGGTCAGGCGCACCTTTGTGCCTGCGGGGCCGAGCACTTTGCGCACCACCAGGTCGGGGTTGATGCCGGTGACGTCCTGGCCGTCCACGGCGATGATTTTGTCGCCCGGCTGCAACCCGGCCTTCTCGGCGGGCGAGCCTTTCATCGGGCTGACGATGGTGACGTAGTCGCCCGAGGTATCTACCCATGCGCCGATGCCTTCGTATTCGCCCGAGAGCGAGATGTTGGCCTGGCGATATTCGTCGGGGTCCATGTACGAAGTGTGCTTGTCGCCAGTGGCGGCGTACATGCCGCGGATGGCACCCTGCACCAGTTTGACGTCGTCCAGTGGGCGGACGTAGTATTGATGCAGCAGTTTCCAGGCTTCCCAGAAGGGCGCCCAGATGTCGGAAGGCGCCGCGGTGGGGGTGGGGGTGCCGGGGCCGACGGTGGCCGGCGGCGGTGTGGAAACCGGGGTGGTGTCGGCGGCGGTGGTTGTAACGCCTTTGGCAAGGTAGCCGAGGGCAAAGCCGCCGGCAAACGTGCCGGCCACGAGCGCCAGCACCAGGACGGCAGCCAGAAGGTAACGCCAGTAGTTTTTCATCTTCAGCTCCTTTTGCGGCATGTTTCGTGATAAGCGTACCACGGGGAGATTAGAAAAGTGTAAAAAGTGTGCGGCGCTTGGGTGTCAGGTGTTCCGGTGGAAGGACGCGACGCCCCATCCGAAAAGGGTTTCCCCCACAGAAAGTTATGGCTTCAGGCGTCTTGTGAGGGCGGGCGCAGGTCGTCGGGGATGTTTTCCACCGCTTTGCCGAGGGTTTCCCATTCCCGATTTTCCTTTGCCCACGGGGAGCGGGCGCGATGGGCTGCCTTTCGCAGGGTTTCTATCTGGGTGTGCAGGTTCTGGCGGCGCAAACTGTAGGCCAGCAGCAGGGAAAACACAATCGCGGCGGCAATGCCGCCGAGCACGAGCAATACGGTGTGCATGGTCGGCTCCTCTCACGCGCCAGTGAGCGCGAGGAAGGCCCGCGGCAGGGCGTAAATCTCCGGGATGACGGCATCCACCCGGCGGGCGTCGCTTGCGGCGGCTTCCCGCGCCACCCAGACGGTGCGGAAGCCTAACGGGCGGGCAGCGGTGAGGTTGCTCAAGCGGTCGTCCACGAGGATGGCTTCGCCGGGCGGCGGGTTTCCCGCCAGCGTGAGCGCTTTGCGGTAGGCGCTTGTCCACGGCTTGGGGTGCAGGTCGGTGGCGAAAAGGTCAATGATGCCCCGGAACAGGTCGCCTACGCCCAGCAGGGTGAGGACACGGCCTGCATGGGCTGCGTCGGCGTTGGTGAACACCCATTTGGGGCCGGGGAGGCCTTCCAGCGTGCGGCGCAGCCGCGGATCGGGGGCGAGGTAGGCTTCCAGCGGCAGGGCGTGGGTGAAGGCGAAATAGTCGTGCGGGTCGGCGCGGTCAGGCCTTTCGTGCAGCAGCCCCTGCAGGGTGGTGCCGTAGGCTTCCACCCAGCGGCGGCGCAGCGCCTGCGCGACTTCTGCCGAAAGCCCCAGGCGCACTTCCAGATAGCGGGTGATGCGGGCGCTGATGGCAGGCCACAGGCCGGTATGGTCGGTGTAGAGCGTGCCGTCCAGGTCCAGCAGCCAAACGGGCATGAGGCAATTGTACTATAGGCGCCGGCGAGCGGCGGTTTTTTGCCCCGATGGTATAATTTTGCCATCCCTTTGCCGAGGAAACCCCATGGCACTTACCCGTGAAGAAGTGGAACACATCGCTCAACTGGCGCGCCTGGAACTCACCGATGAGGAAATCGAGCGCTACCGCGAGCAGCTTTCCGACGTTTTGGATTACGTCGCCCGCCTGCAAGGGTTGGACACCGCCGACATCCCGCCGACGGCCAGCGTGCTGCCGCCGCGCACCGTGCTGCGGGAAGACGAGCCGCGCCCGGGCCTGCCGCGCGACGAGGTGCTTGCCAACGCCGCGGAAACCGAAAACGGCCAGTTCCGCGTGCCGCCCGTTTTTGGAGGGGAAGGCTGATGCGCACCGTGACCGAATGGCTGAATGCCCTGACGAGCGGCGAAGTTTCCAGCCGCGAACTGACCGAAGACGTGATGGCCCGCATTGAACGGCTGGAGCCGGTGGTGCGCGCTTTCCTCACCCTTACGCCCGAGAAAGCCCTGCAAGCCGCCGATGAAGCCGACCGCCGCCGGGCCGAAGCCCGCCGCAACGGCGAAAGCGTGCCCCCGCTGCTGGGGCTGCCCATCGCGGTGAAAGACGTCCTCAGCACCCGCGGCATCCGCACCACCTGCGGCTCACGCATCCTGGAAAACTACGTCCCGCCCTACGACGCCACCGCAGTGCGCCGCCTGAAAGAGGCCGGGGCCATCATCGTGGGCAAGACCAACACCGACGAGTTCGCGATGGGCTCTTCCACCGAAAACTCGGCCTACGGCGTGACCCACAACCCCTGGGATGTGGAACGCGTGCCGGGCGGCTCTTCCGGCGGCAGCGCGGCCGCGGTGGCGGCCCGCATGGTGCCCGTGGCCCTGGGCACCGATACCGGCGGCAGCGTCCGTCAGCCGGCTTCCTTCTGCGGCGTCACCGGCCTGAAGCCCACCTACGGGCGGGTTTCCCGCTATGGCCTGATTGCCTACGGCTCTTCGCTGGATACCGTGGGCGTGCTCGCCCAGACCGCCGAAGACGCCGCCCTCTTCCTCCACCTGATGGCCGGGCAGGACCCGTTGGACGCCACCAGCATGGATGTGCCCGTGCCGCCGCTTTCCCTCAAGCCGCGGGAAGACTTCCGCGGCCTGAAAATCGGCGTGCCGCGGGAATACTTCACCGAGGGCATTCAGCCCGCGGTGGCCCACGCGGTGCGCGCCGCGCTGGATTTGATGGCCGACATGGGCGCGGAGGTGCGGGAAATCAGCCTGCCGCACACCGAATATGCCGTGCCGGTCTATTACCTGATTGCCCCCGCCGAGGCCTCGGCCAACCTGGCGCGCTTTGACGGCATCCGCTACGGGCCGCGTGCCGAAGCCGAAACCATGTGGGATGTGTTCTACCACACCCGCGGGCAACTTTTCGGCCCCGAAGTCAAACGCCGCATCATGTTGGGCACCTACGCCCTCTCCGCGGGCTATTACGACGCCTATTACGGGCAGGCGCAGAAAGTCCGCACCCTCATCAAGCGCGATTTTGAGCAGGCTTTTGAGGAAATTGACCTCATCGCCGCGCCCGTCGCGCCGAGCACCGCCTTCCGCATCGGCGCGCACACCGGCGACCCGCTTTCCATGTATCTGGAAGACATCTTCACCCTGCCCGCCAACCTCGCGGGCGTGCCCGGCGTGGCTTTCCCGGTGGGCTTTGACGACCTCGGCCTGCCCATCGGGCTGCAGTTCATGGGCCCCCACTTCCGGGAAGACCTCATTCTGGAAGCCGCCCACCTTTACCAGCAGGCCACCGACTGGCACCGCCATACGCCCGACCCCCTCGCCGATGAAGAGTAATCGGCGGGGGCTTTTCTTGTTTGCGCCATTCCTCGTTATGGAGGCTCCCCAATGAACCTGCCCGACCTTGCCGAATTCATGACCTGGCCGTGGGAGAACATTGCTCCCTACTACGACGAACTCCGCAAAGCCGCCCTCACCGCCGACAGCGTGAAGGGCTGGCTGGCCGAGTGGTCGCGCCTCGGCGAGTACCTTTACGAAACCGCCAGCCGCCTGCACGTCGCCGTTACGGTAGATACCACCGACGAGGAAGCCCATCAGCGCTTCGTGGCGTTCATTGAAGGCGTGCTTCCCGAAGCCCAAAAAGCCGAGCAGGCGCTGGCGAAAAAACTCGTGGAAAGCGGCCTGGAGCCGGAAGGCTTCCGCATTCCGCTGCGCAACATGCGCGCTGAAATTGAACTCTTCCGCGAGAAAAACCTGCCCCTGCAGGTGGAGGAAGAAAAACTCCGCAACGCCTACAACCAGGTGGTCGGCGCGCAGACCGTGGAATGGCATTACAAGGAATACACGGTTTCGCAGATGCGCCCCTTTTTGCAGGAACCCGACCGCGCCGTGCGCGAGGAAGCCTGGCGGCTGATGACCGAGCGGCAGTTGCGCGACCGCGGCCCCCTCACCCGCATCTGGCAGCAAATGCTGGATTTGCGCCAGCAGATGGCCGCCAACGCCGACAAGCCCGACTACCGCGCCTTCCGCTGGCAGCAGATGGGGCGCTTTGACTACACCCCCGACGACTGCCGCGCTTTCCACAAGGCCATTGAAGAAGTCGTGGTGCCCGCTGCCGCAGCCGTGCTGGAAAAGCGCCGCCAGCGCCTCGGCCTTGACCGCCTGCGCCCGTGGGATTTGAACGTGGATCCGGCAGGCCGTCCGCCGCTGCGCCCCTTCCGTGATGTGGAAGAACTCAAGGCAAAGAGCGAAGCCATCTTCCAGCACGTAGACCCCCAACTCGGCGCGTATTACCACACCATGCGGGAAGAAAACCTGCTTGACCTGGAAAACCGCAAGGGCAAAGCCCCCGGCGGCTATTGCACCGACTTCCCGCTGAGCAAGCGGCCTTTCATCTTCATGAACGCCGTCGGCCTGCACGACGACGTCCAGACCATGCTCCACGAATCCGGCCACGCCTTCCACGCCTTTGAAAGCTTTGCGCTGCCCTACATTCACCAGCGTGAGGTGCCGATGGAATTCGCCGAAGTGGCCTCCATGAGCATGGAACTGCTGGCTTCCCCCTACCTCACCCGCGACTTCGGCGGCTTTTACACCCCGCAGGAAGCCGCCCGCGCCCGCCTGGAGCACCTGGAACGCAGCCTGCTCTTCTGGCCTTACATGGCCGTGGTGGACGCCTTCCAGCACTGGGTTTACGAGCACCCCGAAGAAGCCCACGACCCCGCCGAATGCGACCGCATTTGGGGCGGCCTGTGGGACCGCTTCATGCCCGTGACCGACTGGCGCGGCCTGGAAGACGCCAAAATTTCGGGCTGGATGCGCAAACTGCACATTTTCCAGTACCCGTTCTACTATGTGGAATACGGCCTGGCGCAGTTGGGCGCGGTGCAGGTGTGGGGCAACGCGCTGGAAGACCAGCAAGCTGCGGTGGCGGCTTACCGCAAGGCGCTCGCGCTGGGCGGCACCGTTACCCTGCCGGAACTCTACGCCGCCGCGGGGGCGAAGTTTGCCATGGATGCCGGCATCCTGCGCAAGGCGGTGGATCTGATGATGCGGGTGATTGAGGAACTGGAAGCGGTGGCGAACGGGTAGCATCAGGGTTGGCAAGAAGCAACCACAGATGACGTGTATCTATTCAGCCTCAGCCAAAAAAAACCGCAGATTTCGCAGATTCCGCAGAAAAACATCCACCGATTGCACAGATGAGCACAGATTGGGCGAAAAACGGAAAACTGGAACGCTTACTTTCGTTTCTTGGTAACTGCCTACGCTGGGGTGCCCTCCATGCGTTTTGATGCGCTGTGCCTTTGCCATACCCCTCCCCTGGCTCCCCTCCCCGCATGCGGGGAGGGGACGGGGGTGGGGTCAACGCAGCGGCAGCGGTGCCAAAG
>JALUXH010000222.1 GCA_027019065.1 Anaerolineales bacterium | reverse complement strand
GTCGGTGCGGCTTTGAACGGGGGCAAAGCGGTAGAGCCAGAGGTGGGCGGCGAGGTAGGGGGCTGCCGAGGGCGCCTGCGGGGCGATGTTGGGGGCGCTGACTTTTTCCAGCAGCATCTCCACGGCCACAATGGCATGGCCGTCGGGCGCCCAGGCGGCGCTTTCGCCGGTGTCGTTGGGCAGGAAGGCCTGTTCCGCACCGTCTTCCGGCTTCACTACCACATAGCCGCTGCGGGTACGGTCGTAGTAGGCCAGCAGGCCTTCGGACGACCACATCGGGCTGAAGGTCACGTGGTCGGCGGGCAGGAAGGCGGCTTCCCGGCGGTCGGTCAGCCGCAGCAGGTGCACGCGGGGCGCACCGTCCGGACCGTCGCTGCGTTCGTAGGCCAGCCAGCGCCCGTCGGGGGAAGGCGCCGGATGCAGGCACTGGTCGCTGCCGCAGTCGGCCAACAGACGGATTTTGGCGGGCTGGCCGTGGGGCCGGCGCTCGGCCGAGAACAGGCTGACGCCCACGCCGCGCACGGCGCTGAAATAAACGAAGCGGCCGTCGGCAGAAGGCGCGTAGCCCAGCACGCCTTGGGTGGTCGTCAGGCGGCGGCTGTGCCCGCTGGCTGTATCCAGGATGTAGATGTCGCCGCCTTCCGGCGGGGAAACATAGGCCAGCAGCACCGGCGCGATGTGAAACGCCCATGTTTGGCCGCTCAGCAGCGGCAGGCCGTTGGCGGCTTTCAGCCCGCGGCTTACCGTGATATGCACGGTCTCGCCGGGCTGCCAGGGTTGGGAAGGCGTGAAGGCGGCCGTGCTGCCTTCCAGCGCCCATTGGCCGGGCACCTCCGGGGCAAAGCGCACATGGGTTTGCAGGCTTTCCGGGCGGACGGGCCGCGAAAAGGTGAGCCGCACCGTCACCGCGCCGCTGGGGGCCTGCACTCCTGCCGCGGGGGAAACCGATACCAGCCGCGGCGCGAAGGCCCACCCGAGGGCAAGGGCTGCTGCCCCCAGGAAGACCACGGCTGCTGCCGCATACGCTGCCATCCGGCGGGGCGACATGGGGCGCTCCTATGCCTCGGGGTTGGGTACGGCGAAGTCGCCGATTTCCAGGTTGGGGAGGGCTTTCTGCAGCGTTTCGGGGGTGAGGATGACCGCGGCTTTCCGCACGCCCATGCCCATGGAAAGTTCGGGCTGCCGGAAGATGCGCGCGTCGGCCAAAATGCGGATGGGTTTGGGCAGCCCTAAGGGGGAAACCGTGCCGATGGGGTAGCCGGTGACTTCCTGCACTTCTTCCGGCTTTGCCATGCTGATGCGGCGCTGCCCCAGGTAGCGGCGCAGGGTGGGCCAATGGGCGCGGTAGCCGCCCGGCACCAGCACCATCACGAATTCGCCGCTGCCCAGCCGGAAGAGCAGGCTGCGGACGACCTGTTCGGGTTTCTGGCCGCGCAGGGCGGCGGCTTCCTCGGCGCTCTTGGGGTGATGGTCGTGCGTTACCACCCGATAGGGCAGGCCGAGGGCGTCTAAAGCGGTGGTTACGGGGGTTTGAGGAGGCATAAGGTTAGCGATTTAGGGAAGTTGCAGGGGGCAGGGTGCAAGTTGCAGGGGGCAGGTTGCAGGTTGCAAGTTGCAGGATGCAGGTTGCAGGGTGCAGGTTGCATCCTGCATCCTGCATCTTGCATCATCACATCGGCTCTTTGAAATCATAGATACCGTCGCGAATCGCCCAGCGTGCGCCGCAGTGGGGGCAGGCCAGCAGGTCGGGGCGGGTTTCCGGCAGGGCGCGGCCGCAACTCGGGCAGCGGAAGAAGACCCCATCGGGTGCGGCTTCCGGCAGGCCCTGGGCACGGGCGCGCACGAACACGCTGGGCGTCAACTGCCACCAGCGGCCGGTGGGCTGGGCAAGGGCGTCCAGGGCTATCAGCACGCGGGCGGGCACCAGGCGCTTCAGCAGGCCGATGCGGAAGTGGGAGACGGTGCGGATGTTTTCCACCGTGAAGCCTGCTTCGGCCAGCCATGCCTGCACCTGCCGCGGGTGGAAGTCGTAGTTCAGCGGGGCGAATTCCACCGGCTCGGGCGTGAAAGGGCTCCACGCCTGGCGGCGCAGCAGCCATCGCAGGATGGCCTTCAGGTTGCGCTTGCTGGCAAATTCCAGGATGAAGATGCCCTCGCGGCGCATCACACGGCGGGTTTCCTGCAGCACGGCCAGCGGTTCGGCCATGTGGTGCAGCACGCGAATGATGGTGGCGCCGTCAAACAGGCCGTCCACGAAGGGCATGTTGTAGGCGTCGGCGGCGACGTAGATGTAGCGGTCGCTGCGGCCCAGGCGCTCCTGCGCCTGCCGCAGTTGGGTGCGGGAATAATCCAGCAGCACGACGCGGCGGTAGTTGCGGTAGCGGGGGGTGTTGCGGCCGGCGCCCGCGCCGATTTCCAGCAGCAGGTCGCCGCCCTGGGGGGGCAGCAGGTGGCGCAGGGCGACGGCTTCGGCGCCGTCTTCGTAAGCGCGGCCGCCCTGTTCCCAGAAACGCTGCTGGTAGTCGGAGCCTTCGTAGTCGCAGATGGGTGGATGGGTCATAGCCAGAGGTCAGGCGTCCTGGTCGGCGGCTTCCTGCACGCATTCGCCGTTGTAGCCGCGCCCCACGCCCCGGTAGTGGAAGCCCAGGCGGCACATCGCCGCGGGGTCGTAGATGTTGCGGCCGTCAAAAACCACGGGCTGGCGCATCAGGCCGCGCACGCGTTCCAGGTCAAGCTGCTTGAATTCGTTCCAGTCGGTCACCACGATGAGCGCGTCGCTGCCTTCGGCCAAAGCGTAGGGGTCGGCGCACATGGTGACGTCGGGCAGCAGGGCGCGGGCGTTGTCCATCGCCACGGGGTCGTAAGCGCGCACGGCGGCACCGGCTTCCTGCAGGGCGCGGGCGATGTCGGTGGCGGGCGATTCGCGCATGTCGTCGGTGTTGGCTTTGAAGGCCAGCCCCAGCAGGCCGACGACTTTGCCTTCCAGGTCGCCGCCCAGCATCTCCTGGACGCGCGCCGCGGCCATCGTGCGGCGGTCGGCGTTGATGTCCATCACCGCGTGGAGCAGTTGCGGGTGGCGTCCCTTTTCTTCGGCCATGTGGGCCAGGGCCTTGACATCCTTCGGGAAGCACGAGCCGCCGTAGCCCAGCCCGGCCTTGAGGAAGAGCGGCCCGATGCGGGGGTCGTAGCCCATCCCCACGGCCACTTCTTCCACATCCGCGCCCAGCGCCTCGCAGATGTTGGCGATTTCGTTGATGAACGAAATTTTGGTGGCAAGGAAGGCGTTGGAGGCGTATTTGATCATTTCGGCGGTGCGTAGGTCGGTGACGATGATGGGGGCGCGCAGCGGCAGGTGGAGTTGGGCCACCTTTTCGGCGGCGTCTTTGTCGGTGGAGCCGAGCACCACCCGGTGCGGGTTCATGAAGTCGGCGATGGCCGAGCCTTCCCGCAGGAATTCGGGGCAGGAAACCACCGAGAAGGGCACCGGCTGGGGCTGATGTTCGCGGACGATGTTCGCCACCCAGTCGCCTGTGCCCACCGGCACGGTGGATTTGTTGATCACGATGAGCGGTTCCTGCATGGTTTTGGCGATGGATTTGGCTGCCGCTTCCACGTAGCGCAGGTCGGCCTCGCCATCCACGCCTTCGGGCGTGCCCACGGCGATGAAGGCGAATTCCGTGCCGGTGAGGGCTTCTTTGTACGAGGTGGTGAAGGCCAGCCGCCCGGCGTGCACGTTGCGGCGCACCAGTTCTTCCAGGCCGGGTTCGTAAATCGGAATTTCGCCGCGCTTCAGGCGGGCGATTTTGCCTTCGTCAATATCCAGAGCGATGACTTTGTTGCCCAAATCGGCAAAGCAGGCAGCGGTGACCAGGCCGACGTAGCCCACGCCGACCACGGCGATTTGTTTCATGGGAAGACCTCCCGAAGCGAAATTGGCAGGGTAATGATACCATAAGGCAGATGGGCGAAATACGCGCCTTTTGCAGTGGAAAGGGGTTATTCTTCAACGTAGTGACTAATGTAACTTCCGCCTTTTGCCAAAGCGCGGCATAATATACTTGCTTCTGTTGGGCCTGTTTGACCCGAAAGGGCGCAGGCAAATGGTGTAGAGGCAGCCGCCTGCTTTGTCTTCCCTTGCCCGCGCGCTGCCCCCCTTTGCGCGGCGAGAGGGGAAAGCCGCTGTGAGGGGCGAGGGCGCTTCCTGCAGCATGGCGGTTTCTACACATTTTGCTTGCGCCTGTCCGAAAGTCCCGCATCTTTTGCCGGAAAGGAGAAGTTCTCATGAGCAAAACCCCCATTACCCGTGAAGAGGCTTTGGAATACCATCGGATGAACGGCAAGCCGGGCAAAATTTCCATTTTGCCCACCAAGCCTCTGGAAACCCAGCGCGACCTGGGACTGGCCTACACCCCTGGGGTGGCCGTTCCGGTGCTGGAAATTGAAAAAGACCCCGAACTGGCCTACGAATACACCGCCAAAGGCAATTTGGTGGCGGTGCTTTCCAACGGCACGGCCATTTTGGGCCTCGGCGATCGCGGCGCCCTTGCTGCCAAACCTGTGATGGAAGGCAAGGGCGTGTTGTTTAAGCGCTTTGCCGATATTGACGTCTTTGATATTGAGGTCAATACCCACGACCCCGACGAACTCATTCAGGTGGCCGCAGCCATTGCCCCCACCTTCGGCGGCATTAACCTGGAAGACATCAAAGCGCCGGAGTGCTTTTACGTGGAAGAGAAGTTGAAGGCCATGCTGGATATTCCGGTGTTCCATGATGACCAGCATGGCACGGCCATCATTTCTTCGGCCGGGCTGCTCAATGCGCTGGAACTGACCGGTAAGAAAATTGAAGACATCAAGATCGTGGTCTCCGGCGCGGGGGCGGCGGCCATTGCGTGCAGCAACCTGGCGGTGAAACTCGGCGCGAAAAAAGAAAACATCATCATGTGCGACAGCCGCGGCGTGATTTACAAAGGCCGCACCGAGCGCATGAACCCCTACAAAGAGCAATACGCCGCCGACACCGATGCCCGCACCCTGGCCGAAGCCATCGTGGGGGCGGATGTGTTCTACGGCCTTTCCGTGGCCGACATCCTCACCCCGGAAATGGTCAAGAAAATGGCGCCCAACCCCATTATCTTCGCCATGGCCAACCCCGACCCCGAAATCAAATACGAAGTGGCCAAGGAAGCCCGCCCCGATGCCATTGTGGCTACGGGGCGCTCCGACTACCCGAACCAGGTCAACAATGTGCTGGGCTTCCCCTTCATTTTCCGCGGCGCGCTGGATGTGCGGGCCAAGGCCATCAACGATGAGATGAAGATTGCCGCGGCCAAAGCACTGGCAGCCCTGGCAAAGGAAGACGTGCCCGATAGCGTGCTGCGCGCTTACGGCCTGGAAAGCCTGAAATTCGGCCCCGACTACATCATCCCCAAACCGTTTGACCCGCGGGTGCTGCTGTGGGAAGCCCCGGCGGTGGCGCAGGCCGCGATGGAAACCGGCGTGGCCCGCAAGCACATTGACATTGAAGCGTACAAGGAACAACTGGCGCTGCGCCAGGGCAAGGGCGCCCAGGTGCGCCATTTCATCATGAACAAGGCCAAAGCGGCCAAGAGCAAAAAACGCGTGGTGTTCGCCGAAGGCGCAGAAGACAAAATCCTGCGCGCCGCCATGCAACTGATTGAAGAAAACATCGCCGAGCCGATTCTCATCGGCGACCCTGAAGTCATTGCCGAGAAGATCACCCGCATGGAACTGAAGCACCGGCCTGAAGTGGTGGATCCGTACCACTTCGGCCGCCGCGATGAATACGCCCGGGCTTACTATGCCCTGCGTCAGCGCAAGGGTGTGACGCTTTCCCAGGCCTACAAACACATCAGCGACCCGAACATCCTCGGCCCGATGATGGTGAAAATGGGCGACGCCGATGCTTTTGTGGCCGGCCTGACTTATGAATACCCCGAGGTTATCCGCCCGGCGCTGCAAATTCACCACACCGCTGCCGGCGTGAGCAAAGCCGCGGGCGTTTACATTATGGTGGTGGAAGGCCGGGTCTACCTTTTCACCGACGCGACGGTCAATATCGACCCGACCGCCGAAGACCTGGCCGAAATTGCCATTCTGGCGGCCGACTTTGCCCGCCAGCTGGAAATTGAGCCGCGCGTGGCCATGCTTTCCTTCTCTAACTTCGGCAGTACGCCGCATCCCGCGAGCGAAAAGGTGCGCCGCGCGGTGGACATTGTGCGCGAGAAGCGCCCCGACCTCGTGATTGACGGCGAAATGCAGGCCGACACCGCGGTGGTGGCCGAAATCGTGGAAAAACGTTACCCCTTCAGCCGGGTGAAAGATGCCAACGTGCTGGTCTTCCCCTCGCTGGAAGCCGCTAACATCGCTTACAAACTGCTGGCGCGGCTGGGCAAGGCGCAGGCCATTGGGCCTGTGCTGCTGGGCATGGGCGCGCCGGTGCATGTGCTGCAGACCGGCGACGAAGTGAAAGACATCGTGAACATGGCGGCCGTGGCCGTGATGGATGCCAACAGCCGCGCCTGATTTCCCCCGTTTGGTGGGAATGAAAACCTGGCAGGCCTTCGCGGGCCTGTCAGGTTTTTTTAGTCCAGCCGCGCCGCGAGGAAAGGAATCAGCATTTCTTCGCGGGAAAGCCCGCCGTGCCGCCCGATGAGGCGGTTTTTCTTGTGGGCCCACCACAAATAGGCGTTGCCGCGGGCAATGCCCACCCAATCGCCGATGCGGGAAAGCAGGTCGGGGTGCCGCGGGCCGGCATCGCCGAACAGGCCGGCTTCCAGTGCCTGTACCGAGGGCAGCAGGGTGAACTTGCCGGGCCAGGTTTCCCTGAAATAAGCCAGCATGGCCTCTTCCCGGCCTGGTCGGGGGTAAAGGTACATCAGGCGGTTTTCGCCGCACGGCTGCATGTGAAGTACCGCGCGCAGGCTGGGGTGCCCGGCGAGGTCAAAGTGCGGCGTGTCGTGGGTGTGGATGTGCCCGTGGTCGGCCGTGATGAGCAGCACGGTTTCGGCGCGCTCGGCGGGTGTGAGTGCGTTGAGGAAGTAACGCTCCATGGCCCAGCCGAAAGCATGAACTTCGGCCAGGACGCGCGGGTCGTGGGGGCCTTCGTGATGTTCCAGGCCGTCTACGGCGCCCCAATAAACCCAGAGATAGCGCTTTTTCCCCGGCGCTTCGGCCAGCGCCTGCCGCACGTTGAACCACAACTGCGCCGGTGTGCTGAACGCCCGGACATCGGTTTCCCGAAACAGCATTCGCGAAAGCCCCGACCGGCTGAT
>JALUXH010000221.1 GCA_027019065.1 Anaerolineales bacterium | reverse complement strand
GTGCTGCGGCCTTCTTCCACCGCCATCTTCATCAGGCGGCCTACGCCGTCCTGGTCCACGGTCTGGAAGGGGTTGGCGGGCAGGATGCCCTGCTCCACATAGAGGGCGAGGAAGTTGCGCTCGGCGTCGTCGCGGCTGTAGCCGAAGGTCATCTGGGTGAGGTCGTTGGTGCCGAAGGAGAAGAACTGCGCCACCTCGGCGATTTCCTTCGCGGTCAGCGCCGCCCGCGGAATTTCAATCATCGTGCCGAACTTGTATTCCACGGTCACGCCCTTCTCTTTCATCACCGCTTTGGCGATTTCCTCAAGCCGCGGCTGGATGCGCTTCAACTCGTTCACATGGCTGGTGAGCGGAATCATCACCTCGGGCTTGGGGGTGCCGCCGGCGGCTTTGCGGTTGCAGGCGGCCTCAAAAATCGCCCGCACCTGCATTTCCACAATTTGGGGCATCACGATGCTCAGGCGCACGCCGCGCATCCCCATCATCGGGTTGCTTTCGTGCAGGGCGCGCACTTTCTCTAACAGCGCCTCTTTCTCGGCCAGCCCTGCGGTTTCGCCCTTCGCCTTCATGGTGGCAACTTCTTCAATCAGGCTTTCCAGCGAGGGCAGGAACTCGTGCAGCGGCGGGTCAATCAGGCGGATGATGACCGGGTAGCCGTCCATCGCTTCAAACAGGCCTTCAAAGTCGTCGCGCTGGAAGGGCAGCAACTCATCCAGGGCAGCCTTGCGCTCTTCTTCGCTCTCGGCGAGGATCATGCGCTGCACGATGGGCAGGCGTTCCTGTTCAAAGAACATGTGCTCGGTGCGGGCCAGGCCGATACCCTTGGCGCCGTAAGCGCGGGCGCGGCGGGCGTCTTCGGGGTAGTCGGCGTTTGCCCAAACCTGCAAGCCGGTGGTCGGCCAGCCTTCGGGCGCCTGGCGGATGCCGGGGGTGGCGGCGATTTCGTCCGCCCATGTCAGCAGGGTGAGCAGTTCGGTCTGTTCTTCCAGGCTGGGTGCCACGGTGGGCATCTGGCCGAGGAAGATTTCGCCCGTGGTGCCGTCAATGGAAACCCACTCGCCTTCCTTGATGACCGTGTCGCCGATGGTCATCTGGCGATTGTCCAGGTCGATGCGCACGGCTGAAGCGCCCACCACGGCGGGAATGCCGAACTGGCGGGCCACCACCGCGGCGTGGGAAGTCGCGCCGCCTTCGCTGGTGAGGATGCCCTGGGAAGCAATCATGCCGTGGACATCATCGGGCTTGGTGAACGGGCGCACCATGATGACCTTTTCGCCGTGTTCCTTGTGCATTTTTTCGGCGGTGTCGGCGTCAAAGTACACCTTGCCCACGGCAGCGCCGGGCGAAGCGTTCACGCCTTTGGCAAGCAGGCGGCCATCCTTCTTGGCCTTTTCCACCTCGGCGTGGTCAAACTGCGGGTGCAGCAGGGTGTTCACCTGGGTGGGGGTGACGCGCATCACGGCTTCTTCTTTGGTGATCAGCCCCTCGTTCACCATGTCCACCGCAATTTTCACCGCGGCTTTGGCGGTGCGTTTGCCCGTGCGGGTCTGCAGCATCCACAGGCGGCCGCGCTCAATGGTGAATTCCACATCCTGCATGTCGCGGTAGTGCTTTTCCAGTTTCTTCGTAATGTCCACGAACTGGGCATAGGCTTCGGGCAGCTCTTCGGCCATCTTTTCAATGGGAGAAGGCGTGCGGATGCCGGCGACCACATCTTCGCCCTGGGCGTTGAGCAGGTATTCGCCCCACAGTTTCTTTTCGCCCGTGCTGGGGTTGCGGGTGAAGGCCACGCCGGTGCCGCTATCCCAGCCCATGTTGCCGAACACCATGGTCACGATGTTGACCGCGGTGCCCAGGTCGTGGGGGATTCCGGCGGCGTTGCGGTAGTCAATGGCGCGCTTGCTGTTCCACGAGCGGAACACGGCTTCAATCGCCAGGCGCATTTGCTCAATGGGCTCCTGCGGGAATTCAAAGCCCTTGTGCTCCCTGACCACCTTCTTGAAGCGTTCCACCAGTTCCTTGAGGTCGTCGGCGGTGAGGTCGGTGTCCTCGGCAGCGCCGCGTTCCTCTTTCATGGCTTCCAGCACATCTTCAAAAGCCTCGTCGGGAATATCCAGCACCACCGAACCGTACATTTGAATCAGGCGGCGGTAGGCGTCGTAAACGAAGCGCTCGTTTTGGGTAAGCGCCACCATGCCCTTGGCGGTCTCGTCATTGAGGCCGACGTTGAGCACGGTATCCATCATGCCGGGCATGGAAAACTTGGCGCCGGAGCGCACGGAAACCAGCAGGGGGTTCTGCGGGTCGCCGAATTTCTTGCCTGCCTGCCCCTCAATATCTTTCAGCGCGGCCAGCGTTTGCTCCCACATGCCCTCGGGGAACCTGCCGCCGCTTTCGTAATAGGCGTTGCACGCCTCGGTGGTGATGGTGAAGCCGGGGGGCACGGGCACGCCGATGCGGGTCATTTCGGCCAGGTTGGCGCCTTTGCCGCCCAACAACCCGCGCACACCGTCCCAACTGCCGCCGACATACTTCTCGGCTTCTGCAACCTCCTTGAACAGATAAACCCATTTTTTGTTCATGGCTACCTCCTTGAAAAACCAAAAAACGCGCAAAGCGCCGGCAATCTTTGCTTGCAACCATCGGCAAGTTTACCACAGTTGCCCTCCGGCAGCCGAATTTTGCGCCGAGGCAGGGCGCGTTGCGCAAAAGCGCAAAAGCCGGCATCTCTTTTCGTTTCATTTTCACTCGCCGTGCCCGCCGTTTCGCCCCCTCAACACCGCACAGCCGCCTTTGCCAAATCCCCCCCATGCGAACCCGACAAGCCACCGCAGGGCTCAAAGCCATTGCCCGCTCTCGCTTGACAAAACAGAACACTTGTTCTACAATCAAAGCGCTCCTTCCCCTCTTTTTCGGTCGCGAGCGCAAGGGCACGCCGCCACTGCAACCGCCCCCCTGCGAGCAAGCCACACCAGGGCAAGGCCCCCTTTCTCGCGCGGCATGTTCCTTTCCCCCTTCAGGAGGTTGACGCATGGATTTCAAATCGTTCCCTTTCCGCGGCCTCAGGCTGCAACGCGGCATGCTCTTTGGCTTCCTCATTCTCGCCGCCCTGCTGGCTTTTGAGATTTTCAACTACAGCACCACCGACTTTGCCCTCCACGACCTGTTGGGCGACCTGCGTTTCGTCGGCCTGCCCTGGGCTACCATTCTGGCCGTGGCCTTCTGCGGCATTGACTTCGCCGGTATTGCCCGCCTGTTCACCCCCGAACAGGGCAGCGACGAGCCCAAAGAGGTCTGGTATCTCTTCGGTGCGTGGCTGCTGGCGGCTACGATGAACGCCATGCTCACCTGGTGGGGCGTTTCCATCGCCATTCTGGAACACCAGAGCCTGGGCAGCGCGGTCATCAGCCGGGGAACGCTGCTGAAAGCAGTGCCGGTGTTCGTGGCGGTGATGGTGTGGCTGATTCGGGTGCTCATCATCGGCACCTTCTCGATGGCCGGCGACCGCCTCTTCCACCTTTCCGCGGCCAACGCAACGCGTCCGCCAGCCCGCGCCCAGCGCCCTGCCCGTCCGGCGGCCACCGGGCGCGAAAGCCGCTACCACCCCTACGCCGCCCGCTCCGCCAACGACGCTTCCGCGCGCTATTCCTGACCTCCCAGGCCGACCATGCGCGCCCGCCCCGCTGCCTTCCCTCTCGGGCCAGAGGAAGCCCTCGCCTGGCCTGCACCCGAAGAGCCGCCGCTGAATGCCCCGGCGGCTTACATCACCCTGGTGGCGTTCGCGGGCGTGCTGGCTTTTCTGGGCTTCGCCGTCTTCGTCGTGTGGCGCTACACCCCCGCCTTCGCCGCCGCCCAACCCGCGGCTGCCCGCGTCGCGCCGGCCCAGGCGCATCCCGCGCCTCGTGTTTCCGGCCGCATTGCGCCCTTCTTCACCCCCGAAGTGCGCCACTGGGAAGGCGACATCCTGCGCTGGGCTGCGGCCTACCATCTTGACCCCAACCTGATTGCCACGGTGATGCAAATTGAGTCGTGCGGCAACCCGCGCGCCGTCTCGTCCGCAGGCGCGCGGGGGCTGTTTCAGGTGATGCCGTTCCACTTCGCTGCCGGAGAAAACCCCTTTGACCCCGAAACCAACGCCCGCCGCGGGCTGGGCTACCTGCAGGCCGCCCTGCAGCGTTCGGGGGGCAATGTGCGCCTCGCGCTGGCAGGCTACAACGGCGGCCTGGGGGTCATCGGCCTTCCCGAAAACCTCTGGCCTGCCGAAACCCGCCTTTACGTGCGCCTCGGCTGGCCGATTTACCAGGACGCCCGCGCCGGCCGCCGCCAAAGCCCCACCCTCTCACGCTTTTTCCATGCCGGACGGGGCATGTGCGCCGCCGCCGACCGCCAGCTCGGCCTTCCCTGACCACCCCACCTGTAGTATCATAGCCGCATGGAAAATCCCACCTCTTCCCAATGGCTGGAGGTCAGCCTGCAAGTGGACGGCGAAATGGCCGAAGCGGTGGCCGAGGTGCTGGCGCGCTTCGCCCCCAACCGCGTGGTGCTGGAATCCACCGCCATCGCCGACCAGCCCGACGGCGAAGGCGTGCCCACCGGGCCGGTGCGGGTGGCCGCCTATCTGCCCGTGGATGCCAGCCTGGAAGCCGCCCGCCAGCGGCTGGAAGAAGCCCTCTGGCACCTGCACTTCATCCGCCCGCTGCCCCAACCGGCTTACCGCTTTCTGCAGGAAACCGACTGGGCCGAAGCCTGGAAGTTCGCCTACCGCCCCATCGCGGTGGGGGAACGCCTGATGATTGTGCCCGCCTGGCTGGAAAACCCCGACCCCCAGCGCGTCCCGCTGCTGCTGGACCCGGGGATGGCTTTTGGCACCGGCACGCACCCCACCACGCAGATGTGCCTGGCCGAGGTGGAACGGCTGGTGCAGCCGGGCATCACCGTGCTGGATGTCGGCTGCGGGAGCGGCATCCTGAGCATTGCGGCGCTCAAACTGGGGGCAGCCCGGGCGCTGGGCGTGGATACCGACCCGCAGGCCGTGACCGTGGCGCAGGAAAACGCGGCCCGCAACGGCGTGGCGGCGGGCTTTCGGGCGGCCACCGGCTCGGTGGAAGCCCTCCGGCAGCCGCCCCTCGGGCCGGTGCAGGCCCCGCTGGTGCTGGCCAACATCCTCGCGCCGGTGCTGGTGCGCCTGCTGGACGAAAGCGACCTGGCCGCCCTGGTCGCGCCGGGGGGACACCTGGTGCTGAGCGGCATTCTGGAAGACCAGGCCGCCGAAGTGGCCGCGGCGGCCGAACGGCACGGGCTGGTGCTCACCCACCGCCGCCAGATGGAAGACTGGGTGACGCTGACCGCCCACAAGCCGCGTTAGCCCGCGGCACGGCTTCCCCCAAACGCACTGCGGGGCAGGCCCAAAAGGGTCTGCCCCGCCATGTTTTCAAGCCAGCCGGTTTTCCGTTACACCGCCTGCGGCTCGCGGCTGCGGGCACGCTCCACCTCGGTGAGCGCCACGAACACCTGCGGGCGGCGGCGGGTTTCGTTGAACAGGTACGACTTGAGCATTTGCTCCACATCGTTGCGCACATCGCCGCGCGCCGAGCGCACCGTGCGCGCCACCCGTCGGCGGATGGCATCCACCAGGTCTTGCGAATCGCCCGGATGCACAAAACCGCGGGTGATGATTTCCGGCTCGTCCAGCAGATGGCCGGTGTTGGCATCCAGTGCGAGGTTGACCACCACCAGGCCGTCGCGGGCCAGGGCTTCCCGCTCGCGCAGAATGTCCATATCCACCGTGCCGACGCCGCTGCCATCCACAAACACCCAGCCGCCGGGCACCCGCTCGCCGAGGCGCATTTCGCCATCCTGGAATTCAATCACCTGACCGTTTTCCACAATGGCGATGTTCTCGGCAGGCAGGCCGAGTTCCTGCGCCATGGCGGCGTGCTGGTGCAGATGCCGCAATTCGCCGTGCACAGGCAGCAGGTATTTCGGCTGCACCAGGTGAAGCATCAACTTCATCTCTTCCTGGCTGGCATGGCCGGAGACATGCACCGGCGCGATGGGGTCGTAAATCACCCGCGCGCCGCGGCGGAAGAGGCGGTTGATGGTGCGGTAGACGTTTTCCTCGTTGCCCGGAATGGGGTGCGAGGAAAGCACGATGGTGTCGCCTTCCTGAATATCAAAAGCGCGGTTGGTGCCCATGGAAAGCCGCCCCATGATGGACGACGGCTCGCCCTGTGAACCGGTGCACATCAGCACGACCTGCTCGGGCGGCAGTTTGAGCGCCTGATCCAGGGGCACGATCATCGCTTCAGGGATGTCAAGGTAGCCGAGTTTGCGGGCCATTTTGGCGTTTTCCACCATGCTCATGCCCACAAAGGCCATTTTGCGGCCGTGCTCCAGCGCCACATCGGCCACCTGCTGCATGCGGGAAACCAGCGAAGCGAAGGTCGCCACAAGGATGCGCGCCGGGGCTTCCCGAAAAACGGTTTCCAGCGCGGGCACGATGACCTTTTCGGAAGGCGTCCAGCCTTTTTTGTCGGCGTTGGTGGAATCGGCCAGCAGGGCGAGCACGCCGCGGCGGCCAAATTCGGCCAGTTTGCCGAAATCGGTCGGCCAGCCGTCCACCGGGGTGTGGTCAAACTTGTAGTCGCCGGTTTGCACCACCAGCCCGGCGGGGGTGGTGATGCCCAGCCCCACCGCGTCGGGAATGGAGTGGCTGACGTGGAAGAATTCCACCCTGAAAGGTCCCATCTGCACGCTTTCCCCGGCGTGCACGGTGATGCGCTGCACCCTGTCTTTCAGGCCGCCTCGGCTGAGTTTGACCTCAATCAGCCCCATGGTGAGGGGCGTGGCGTAAATCGGGGCGTTGATTTCTTCCAGCAGGTGGCGCACCGCGCCGATGTGGTCTTCGTGGCCGTGGGTGAACACGATGCCGCGCACCTTGTGGCGCTTGTCGCGCAAATACTGGAAGTCGGGCACGATGTAGTCAATGCCCAGCATGTCGTTGGTGGGGAACATGATGCCCGCATCCACCAACAGGATGTTATCGCCGTATTCGTAGGCGGTCATGTTCTTGCCGATTTCACCGGCGCCGCCCAAAGGGATGATACGTAAAGGCTTGTTACTCATAGACAGTCCTCTCTTGTCAAAATCATCTGGTCACAGACCAGTAAGTATCTATCCGAAAAAACGGCGGGGCTGTACGACGCATCGCCTTGCGGCGACGACCTCGCTGCTGATCTCCCTAACCCCCGCCCTGGCCGCGCGTTGCGCGGCCAGGGCCGCCCCCTTCCCCTCTTCGTAAGC
>JALUXH010000220.1 GCA_027019065.1 Anaerolineales bacterium | reverse complement strand
CTCAAGGAGCCTCGCTACGGCTCGGCTCCTTTGCCCCCTTCCCCTCTTACTAAGAGGGGAAGGGGGCGGCCCTGGCCGCGCAACGCGCGGCCAGGGCGGGGGTTAGGGAGATCAGCAGCGAGGTCGTCGCCGCAAGGCGATGCATCGTACAGCCCCGCCGTTTTTTCGGATAGATACTTGTTTCGGTCATAAAAACGCCAAAATTCACTTTAGATGCGTTTGCCCTGTTCCTGGCGGCAAAAATCATAGACGAAACCCCTCGCTTTGTGATATACTCTCCCCGCTCCCGCTGTGGCGGGAGCCCATTCCGCACGCCTCCCGACTTGCCGGGGCGTGTCGGGGCAGAGGGCCGCTGCCCCGATGCCGGGTGAGGACGAAGGAGGCGGAGGCAAAACGCTCAGGAGGTTTTATGGCTCTGGTTTCAATGAAAACCATGCTGGAATGCGGCGTGCATTTCGGACACCGCACCCGCAAACTGCACCCCAAGATGCGCCCGTATGTCTTTACCGAGCGCAACGGCATCCACATCCTCAACCTGCAGATTACCCAAAAATCGCTGCGTCAGGCTTACGACCTGGTGCGCAAAACCGCCGCAGCCGGCGGCACGGTGCTTTTCGTGGGCACCAAGCGTCAGGCGCAGGAAACCATCGCCGACGAGGCCAACCGCTGCGGCATGCCCTACGTCAACTACCGTTGGCTGGGCGGCACGTTGACCAACTGGCGCACCATCGGCCAGCGCGTCCGTTACCTTGAAGCGCTGGAACGCCGGCGCGACGCCGGCGAATTTGACCGCCTGCCCAAAAAAGAAGCACTGCACCTCAACCGCCAGATCGAACGGCTGCGCCAGCGCGTGGGGGGCTTGCGTACGATGAAAAACCTGCCCGACCTGGTCTTTGTGGTGGATGTCTGCCGTGAAGAAACGGCCATTAAAGAAGCCAACCGCCTCGGCATTCCCGTGGTGGCCGTGGTGGATTCCAACTGCGACCCCAGCAGCGTGGATTACGTCATTCCTTCCAACGACGACGCCATCCGGGCCATCAAACTGATTGTAGGCAAAATTGCCGATGCCGTGCTGGAGGGCAAGGCCATTCGCGAAAAAGAGCAGGCCGAAGCAGAAGAAGCCGCGGCCCAGGCTGCTCCTTATGCCGAAACCGAAGAGCAGGCTGAGCTGGACGAAGATGCCCTGCTGGGTGCTTCTACCCTGGAAAAAATCCAGCAGATGGCCGAGGCCGAAGCGCCTGCGGCTGCTCCGGCCGCCGAAGCCGAAGAGGCTGCTGAACCCCCCGCCGAGCCTGAAGCCGCTCAACCTGCTGAAGACGAAACCCCCGAAGCATAACGCTTCCCCGAAAACCCGGAAGGACCCCCGCGCTGGCATGGCTTCCCCCCATGCCAGCGTGCCATGCTACCCGAAGGAGAGCACACTATGGCTGTAACGATGGAACAGGTTAAAGAACTGCGCGCCGCTACCGGCGCAGGCATCATGGACTGCAAAAATGCGTTGGTGGAAGCCCACGGCGATTTCGACAAAGCGGTGGAAGTCCTCCGCAAAAAAGGGCTGGCCAAGGCCGCCAAACGCGCCAGCCGTGAAGCCTCTGAAGGCGTCATTGAACTGTATTCCCACGGCAACGGCCGCGTGGGTGTGATGGTTGAAGTCAACTGCGAAACCGACTTTGTGGCCCGCTCTGAAGCCTTCCGCAAACTGGCGCACGAAATTGCGCTTCAAATTGCTGCCATGTCGCCGCGTTATGTCTCCGAACAAGACATTCCCGAAGCGGTGCTGGAACACGAGCGCGGCATTGCCCGCGAACAGGCCTTGCGGGAAGGCAAGCCCGAAAAAATCGTGGACCGCATTGTGGAAGGCCGCCTGAAGAAATTTAAGGACGAGGTTTGCCTGCTCAATCAGGCCTACATCCGCGACGACAAAATGACCATTGCCGACCTGCTCAACCAGAACATCGCTGCCATTGGCGAAAATATCGTTGTGCGGCGGTTCGTGCGCTGGGAACTCGGCGAATTCAGCGAGCGGGAAGCCGAAGAAACCGCTGAATAGCCGCCTTCGCCAAGCCAACCCGCCGGGTTGGCTTTTTTTGAACCGCCGGTGGTCGGAAGTGAGGAAAGCGCAATGCCCCAATTGCACTATAACCGGATTTTACTCAAGCTCAGTGGGGAAGCCCTGGCCCCGCAAGATGGCGGCCGCGGCGTGGACCCTAAAGCGGCGGAAGTGTTGGCTGCCCGGATTGGCGAAGTGCACCGCCTGGGCGTCCAGGTGGCCGTGGTCATTGGGGCGGGCAACCTGTGGCGCGGCGCCGAAGGCCTGCAGCGCGGCATGGACCGCGCCACCGCCGACTATATGGGCATGTTGGCGACCATGATGAACGCCCTTGCCCTCATGGATGCCATAGAGCGCGCCGGCATTCCCACGCGGGTGCAAAGTGCCCTTGAAATGCGCTCGGTGGCCGAGCCATACATCCGCCGCCGCGCCATCCGCCACCTGGAAAAAGGCCGGGTGGTCATTCTGGGCGGCGGCACCGGCAACCCCTACTTTTCTACCGACACCGCCGCGGCCCTGCGGGCCATGGAAATCGGCGCCGATGTGCTCATCAAGGCCACCAAGGTGGACGGCGTGTACGATGCCGACCCCAAAACCCACCCCGACGCCCGCCGCTTTGACCACCTTTCCTACATAGAAGCCCTCAACCGTCGTTTGCAGGTGATGGACGCCACAGCCCTTTCCCTCTGCATGGACAACGAAATGCCGATTTTGGTCCTCAACCTGTGGGATGAAAGTGCACTGCGCCGCGCACTGTACGGCGAATCGGTGGGCACCCTGGTCGGCGCCTGACCGCTCCTTCGGCCTCCGGAGAAGCCCCAGATTGCGCAGAAAAACGTCCACCGATTTCGTAACGCTTCAGCCTGCCCGTGGCGGGCCATGTGAGGCGGGATGGCATCCCACCCCCACGGCCGGCGCCCTGCCCTATGCTTCTCAGGTTGCCAGTGCATTCTCAAACAAGATTTTGGTAACTCGGAAGTATCTGTTCAGCCTCAGCAGAAAAAACCGCAGATTGCACAGATTGCGCAGAAAAAACATCCACAGATTTCACGGATGAGCACAGATTGGGGCTGATTGGGCAAAAAACGCTGAAAAGCCCAACGCTCACTTCCGTTTCTTGGCGGCCTTGGCGACCTAAAACCCGCGTCATCCGCGGCCTGTTTTTCCAGGGCTGAACAGTTACATTCGGAAAACACAATCAGCCCTGCTCGTGGCAAAATCTCACCCATCCCCCGATGAGCCTCGCCTGGCCTGAGCGAAGCCGAAGGCCAGGCGAGGCTCATCTGCCCCCTTTCCTCAACCCCTCCCCTTGCTCCCCTCCCCGCGTGCGGGGAGGGGATGGGGGTGGGGTGAAGGGGGCGGTTCCGGCGGGCTGAGCGAAAGCGAAGCCTCGCCGGAGCGGGGGTAGGGAGAGATCAAGCAAAGCGACCTGGCCTTGAGTACCGCCGTGGGGGCTAAACCTATCATCAAGTTTGATAGTGACCTGATGTAATTACCTACCCCGAAGCACTGTGCCCGTAAATGCTCACCCAGAGGACACGGAGAATATTCCCCTTTGCAAGCGCTTTTTGGAGTGCGGTGCCTGGGCACCGCTTTGGAAAGCGGCGACTCGTCGCCGCACGCCAAAGAAAAACTGCCGCCAGAGGCGTTTTGCCACCACGTAGGTAATTACAAAATATCGTCGTGATGTCATTGCGAGCCCCGAAGGGGCAAAGCAATCCCCTTTTTGCCCCCAGGGAGACTGTTTTGGCGGCAAAGGGTTATCCCTTTCTTACCCCCAGCAATTCGTACACTTCCAGCGGGCGGCTTTTGCCTTTGGCGCGCAGGGGGCTGACCGGCCGCACCAGCACGCGGCCGGCCACCGACCGATAGACCGGCCCGCTCAGCAAAATCTGGTCGGCGGCTGCGTTTTCCTGAATGCGCTTGGCCGTGTTGACGCTGTCGCCGATGGCGGTGTATTCCAGCCGCTTTTCCGTGCCGATCAGGCCCAGCACGGCTTCCCCCACATGGATGCCTACCCCAAAATGCAGCCTCAGCTCGGGCGGCAGGCTTTCTGAAAGCCGCCGGATGCGTTCCCGCAGGCGCAGGGCTGCCCGCACGGCCCGCAGGGTATGGTCGGGTTGGGGAATGGGGGCGTTGAACCAGGCCATCACGGCATCGCCCATGAATTTATCAATGGTGCCTTCTTCTTCCAAAATAGCTTCGGCCGCGGCGGCCAGGTGACGGTTGAGCACCGACACCAGGCGTTCCGGGGCAAGCCCTTCGCTGAAGTGGGTGAAGCCGCGGATATCGGCAAAGAGCACCGTGACCGTGGTGCGCTTACCGCCCGGGTGCAGCGCTTCCGGGTCCAACTGGTCAATAACCCGCGGCGAAACCATGCGTTCAAACAGCGACCGCATGGCTTCCAGCCGCCGTTTTTCGGTCAGGTCGTCTACCACCACGGTGACGCCCTGCGGTGTGCCTTCCGAGCCGCGCAGGGGGGCAAGGTTGAGGTTGAGGAACATCCGCCCGCGCCCCGGCCATTCCGGCGCGACTTCCAGCCCCACCACCGGCCGCGCCGTTTGCTTGACGCGCCTCAGATGGCCGTGAATGACGCTGCGCAAGGGGGCCAGCACTTCTTCCAGCGGTCGGCCTACGATTTCATCGGCTTTACATGCCAGAATGCGCTCCGCGGCCTGATTGCAAAGGCTGATTTTGTCTTCCGCGTCGGCGGTAATCACGCCGCTGGCGATGGAGGCAAAAACGTTGTCTAACAGGTTTTTGAGTTCGGTGACTTCGGCCAGGGTACGGCGCACCGAATCGAACAGGCGGGCGTTTTCCAGTGCCACGGCGGCCTGGTTGGCAAATGCCGTCAGAATGTCCCGGTCTTCTTCGGCAAACACACCCGAGCGCAGGCGGTTATCGGTGTAAATCACGCCCGTGACCTGCCCTTTTACTTTCAACGGCACGCACAAGATCGCACGCAGGCTGTGGAAGATGACGCTTTCCTGGCCTTTGAAGCGCGGATCTTGCTGGGCATTGGTGGTGAGCACGGCCTCCCCGCTTTCCACCACACGGTTGATGACGGTGTGGCTGATGGAGAGGTCGTTTTCGTTCAGCGATTCCTGGTCCCAGTTGCGGGCAATTTCCACCCGCAGGCGGCCTTGCTCGTCTTTGAGCATCAGGAAGGCGCGTTCGGCGCCTGTGAGGTGGATGATGGTGTCCATGACGATGCGCAGTACTTCATCCAGTTCCAGGCTGGAATTCACCACCTGGGAGACGTCGGCCAGGGCAAACACCCGCTGCCGCTCGTGTTCAAACTGGCGAATCTGGGTATCAAGTTTTTCCAGCGATTCCCTGAGGTGGGCCAGGTCGGGCAGCACCACGGCGGCGTGATGGGGGGCTTCCCGCAGGGCCTGCTCGACCTGCAGCAGGCGGGATTGGATGTAAAGCAGCCGCTGTTGAAGGGGGGAAAGGGTTTCTTCAAACACGCGATACCTCACGAGGTCAGGTTGCGGGCGCGCCGTGCCCGCCGTACGGCCCACCCCAGCCCCAGCGCTGCCAGCAGCAACAGCGCCAGCGGCACAAGCACCGCCACCAGCGAAACCGTGGTGGCTACGGCGTCTTCGGCCATGCTGACGGGGATGTTCCCCAGCCCGCCCGTGGCTGCCGTCACGGCGGGCCGCAGGGCGGCGCTTTTGGCGGTGTGGATGCTGCCGGCCACCAGAAGCCCGGCGATGAGTGCCAGTGCGGGGTGCACGTGCCCGATGGCGCCGCTTCCGGCAGCAAAGGCAATGGCCCCCGCGACCGGCCGCACGAAGGTTTGCAGCAGGTCGTTGAGGTGATTGACGGCGGGGGCTTTGTCGGCAAAGAATTCAAGGGCTGCCAGCACCACCAGGGCGACGATCACGGCAGGGTGGGTGAGCGTGTTCCACGGAGGAGAAAGCGTGAGCCAGGGGGTAAAACGTGCCAGCAGGGCAATAACCAGCAGCGGGATGTAGGCGTTCAACCCTGCGCTGGCAGCCAGGCCAAAGGCCGAAAACAGACCGGTGAGCGCGGCCATCCTGGTCTCCTCAGGGGCGCGGGAAGCCGCCCCACGTGTGCGTGAGGGCAAACCGCACGCCGTCAAATGCACCGATTTGCAGCATGGCAACCAGCCAGCCTACATAGAAGAAGCCTGCCATGTCTCGCCATGTGCGGGCGGTGTTTTCCCGCCGCAGCAAGCCCAGGGTAAAAAGGGCGTAAATCAGGCTGAGCAGCAATACCACATCGGCGGTCGTCAGCAATGCAAGGGGGTAGAGCACGAGGGGGTTATCGGTCAGCACCAGTCCGCCGCTTGCAAGGGCGAGTAACAAAAGCACACCCAGCCGGCGCGGCGTCAGGGCAGGGGTGCTTTCCCAGGTTTGCCACACGGTTTGCTGAAAAGCGGCATAGAGCAGCGCGCCGATGACAATGCCCATCCCCAGGCCGCTCAACAGCCGGAGGGTGTTATGAGGGGTGTAGAGGGCGCGCCCGAACGCGTCTCGGGCGAAAGAATTGCCGCCGTCAAGGAAAAACACGGCGGCCAGCCCGCCGAGCGCCCATGCGGTGAGCCCTTTGGGGAAAAGCCCCTGCCGGGGCGCGCGCCAGGTGAGAAAGAGCAGCGTCAGCAGCGCCCCCAGGTGCATGCCGGTATCGCGGAAACAAAGGGGCATTTGCCGCCCCCCGAAGAACGGCGAATGCAAAGGGTTGCGGGAACAAACGGCGTATGCGACCGCGTCGGCCTTCCCTAACAGGCCGGGCGGTGTGTTGTAAAGCCACAGCCCCAGCACCGCCGCCCCGAGCACGATCCAGAACCATCTGAATTTGGACATGGGCAGATTATACCCTGCCTTGCGCCCGAAAAGCCAGAAGCATCTGCACAGGCGCGCTCAAATGGTGTAGGGCGGGATGCCGTCCCGCCCTACACTTGCCTGCCTGTGGGGGCGTTTCCCACAATCTTTCGTGCTCCTGCCTGCACAGGCGCAGCGCTTCCGGCGCGGGGCGGGTTTACGGTGTGCTGACGATCGGCGAGACCCATACCGCCCAGTCTTGGGCTGAAGAAGGCCCGGCTTTCACCTCTAACGAGAAGGCGGCGTGCTGCCCTGCATAAGAAGACAGATCGACATCAACGCTGCGCAGGCTGCCATCGCAGGTTTTGTGCCATGTTTGCAGCACCAGCCCGATAAGCGAGCCGTTGAAACGGGCGCTCAGCACGAAGTCCACGCTGCCGCTGCCGCACCCGCCGCTGGGGCGGATGAAACCGATTTTGGCCCGAAAATGAGCATTGGGGGGCAGGGTGACGGACGGATAGTTCCCGAAAATGATCCCGTTGGGGATCCACTGGGGGTGGGTTTCCAGCACGTGGGCGTGGGTGGTGCCGTCTTCCAGCGTGTAGGTATCGGCGTAACGGACAAAGCCGCGGCTGTCGTTGCCCGGCCCGGGGAAGGGCAGGTGGTCGCCGCTGCCGTTTTGCCATGAGGCCGCAGGGGCCTGG
>JALUXH010000219.1 GCA_027019065.1 Anaerolineales bacterium | reverse complement strand
GCGTGGGCGTGAAGGTGGGCGTGGGCAGGATGAGGGGGCTGAGCTTGGTGTAAAGGATCTGGTCCACTACAATGGAAACCGAACGGTTCAGCCGCTGCGCCAGGCGCTTTTGCAGGTCGCGCACTTCTTCATAGCGCAGGGTGCGCTGGGTGCGGACTTCCAGGTTCATGTGCAGCACCCCGTTGCGTTCTTCAAACTGGATGTTGGTCAGTTCGGCGCCCATGCGCTGCACTTCTGCGGCGGCCACGCTGTCGATCCAACTGGTGCGGGCGGCCTGGCGGACAAAACTGGCGCTCAGGTAGGCCAGCGGCAGCAAGAGCAGCAGCACCAGCACCCCCGAAAGCTGCAGTACGCCGGGCAGGTCGCGCACGCTGTGGATCTGGAACACCGTGGTTTCGCCAAAGCCCAGGGCATAGAAAACCAGCATGGAAGCGAAGGCAATGGCGATGGCGTTGGTGAGGAACAGCAGAAAAGCGCCGCCGGCGACATCCCAGCGGCCCAGGCCGATGCCGATGCCGACCACATCCAGCGGCGGCATCAGGGCGGTGGCAATGGCCACGCCGGGCAGCGAAGGGGACACCGAAGGCAGCGCCCAGGCAAAGGCCGCCGCGGTGCCGCCTGCCAGGGCAATGGCAAGGTCAATGGGGCCGGGGCGGGTGCGGGAAAGCACCTCGTAAGGCAGCCGCTGTAAAGGCGCAAAGGGCAGCGGGCGGTTGATGAGGGTCAGCACCAATGCCGTGCCGATGGCCACCAATGCGCCGCGCACCAGGGCGCTGGTGGCGTCTTTCAGCAGGCGGTCGTCGCCGGTGAGGGAAGAAAGCCCCAGCCCCAAAATGGGGGTCATCAGCGGGGCAACGAGCATGGCGCCGATCACCGTGGCCCCTGAATCGATCAGCAGCCCCAGGGTGGCAATCACGCTGGAAAGCAGCACCATGAGGAAATAATCAAAATCGGGGTGCGAGCCTTCCCGTAACTGGGCGGCGACCGTGCCCCGCCGTTTGACATCCACGGCGCGCATTTGCCGCCGCCACCAGCCCAGCACGCGCATCCGCCGGGAAAGGTGCGGCGGCTGGGTGGAAGCGGAAGCGCTTTCCTCGTCGGGCGAAGGCAGCGGAGAAACGGGGTCGGGGGGCGTCATGGCGTCATCGGCTTGTGTAACGCGCGTGCAAAGCGGCTACGGGCAGCACAATTTGCCCTTCGGCGGGGTCGCCCAGGGCTATCACTTCTTCCGGCGCGGCGGCGGCTTTCCAGGCCGTCCAGGCGGCCACCAGGGCATCCAGTTCCTGCGGGGCGAGCAGCCCTTCGGTCGGCAGCGCGCCGCTCAGGAAGCGGTGGCGGGTGAACTCTTCAAAAATGCGCAGCGGGTCGGGGAGGTCAAGGCCCTGCTCCTGAAGGAGCAATTGCCGCTGGATGCGCCCTTCCAGGGTGTTTTTGCGGAAGGGCAGGCGTCCCAGCAGAGCGGCGAAGGCGGCGTAGGGGTAAGTTTCCAGCACCTGGTGGGGGCTGTCTTCGGCGGGGTAAGGCCGGTAGCCCATCTGGCGCAGCCGGTTGTACAGGCGGAACCCCATGCGCATCCATGCAGGGGCGCGGGCAGGGTCGGCAGGGGTGGGCAGCATTCGCAGGTTGTGGCGGCGCAGTTGGAATTCGGCAACCCGGCCTTGCTGCCACCGTCCCGGCCGCAGAGGGGCTTCCAGCGCATCGCGGTAGGCGGGCTGCTGTAACAGGCCGCGGCTGGGGGCGGTGGGAGACGCCATCGCCACCACGGCCTGCCGCTGGCCGCCGCAAAAGGCCACCACTTCGGCCAGGTCGCCCTGCGCCAAAGCCAGCAGCCGGCGCTCGGCGTCCAGCGCAGCGTAGGCCAGGGGCCTCCCGGCCAAAGGCACCACGCCGATGAAGGTTGCCTGGGTGAACCACATCTCAGCCTCCCGGGGCACGTGCGGACGACGCTTCCAGTTTAGCGCATGTTCCGCCGCAGGTCAAACGTGGGGGTGCGGAGGGTTGCAGGCAAAGATTGCAGGTAGCTGTTCAGCCTCGGCAGAAAGAAACCGCAGATTGCGCAGAAAAAAACATCCACAGATTTCACAGATCGGCACAGATTGGGTGAAAAACGCGGAAAAGCGCCACACTTACTTCCGTTGCTTGGCGATCTTGGCAACCTAAATTCCGCGCCATCCGCGGCCTGTTTTTCCAAGGCTGAACCGTTACGATGAGCGCCGATTGGAAACCCGGAAGCCACAGAAGAACCCCAGGGAAACCCAGAAATTGACTTTGCGTCTTTGCTCCCTTTGCGCTCTTGGCGTGATGCTTCGCGTGTTTTGAAATTCCTCTGCGTCTCTGTGCTCCTCTTGCGCCTCGGCGCCCCTCTTCCGGGCAGGCGGAATGGCGACTGCGCGGCTTATCGGCAGCGGGCCGCGCGCAGTTCGGCGCGCACCTCCGGGTCGGTTTCCGCATCCAATGCGGCTTCCAGGGCGCGGCAGGCTTCCGGCGTGGCGAGGCGGCCCAAAGCCCAGGCGGCATGGGCGCGCACCGGCGGGTCGGGGTCGTGCAGGGCTTCCACCAGCGCGGGAACGGCCGCGGGGTCGCCCATGTTGCCCAGCGCCACGGCCACATTCCGCAAATAGCCGCGGCGTTTGGCCCGCTTGAGGGGGCTTCCTTTGAATTTGCGGTTGAAGGCCTGGGGGGAAAGGCGCATTTCGGCGGCGAGCCGCGGGCGGGGCACTTCGGGGCGGGGGGCAAAAGCCGGGTCGCCTTCCAGCGGGGCGCGGCGGTTCCACGGGCACACCATCTGGCAAATATCGCAGCCGAACACCCATTCGCCCATCGGCGGGCGCAGCGCTGTGGGAATCGCCCCCTTGTTTTCAATGGTGAGGTAAGAGAGGCAGCGGTTGGCATCTACCGTGCGGGTAGGCAAAATGGCCTGGGTGGGGCAGGCTTCAATGCAGCGGGTGCAGGTGCCGCAATGGTCGGTGGGGAAGGGCAGGTCGGGTTCCAGCGGCACGCCGAGCAGCACTTCGGCCAAAATGAGGTATGAGCCGAGGCGGGGGTGGATGAGCATGGCATTCTTGCCCACCCAGCCCAGCCCGGCCCGCACGGCATATTCGCGTTCCAGCACCGGGCCGGTATCGGTGTAATAGCGGTTGGGCACGGGCGCGCCGATTTCGCCTTCCAGGAAGGCCACCAGCGCGCGCAGTTTCTCCACTACGATGTCGTGATAATCGGCTCCCCAGGCGTAGGAAGCCACCCGTCCCTGCCCCTTTTCCGGCGGCGGCAGGGCGCTTTGCCGGAAATAGCGGATGCCGAGCACAAGGATGCTGCGGCATTCCGGCAGAATGCGGCGCGGGTCGGCGCGGCGCTCGCGGTTGCGTTCCCGCGCCATGTAGGCCATGCCGGCGTGGCGGCCTTCGTCCAGCCAGGCCGTGTAGGCGGCGTAAGTTTCGGCGGGGGCGCAGTCGGTCACGCCGACCAGGTGGAAGCCGAGGCGGCGGGCTGCGGCTTTCAGCCGCGCCGTCAGGGCGGTGCGGTCGGGCAGGGCCGGCGCTGCGCGGGGTTCAGGCATCGGCAACGCCCCTTCTGTGCCTGGGTGCGCCTTTCACGGCCGGGGCGGGGCCGCAATTTCGCCTTCCAGGCCGTTTGCCCCCGCGGCGGTGATGGTGACAGGCGTCAGGCGGTTCCAGAGGTTTTCGGGGGCCCGGGCTGCGACCCGCAGGCCGCGGCCGCTCATGCCTCGCAGCAGGAAGCCGCCTTCCGGCTGCGGCTCGGCGCTTTCCCAGAGCACGGTCAGGGTGCGCCCCACGAAGCGGGCGCGGTAACGGGCTGCCGAGGCTTCCAGCACCTGCCGCAGGGCGGCGTTGCGCGCCTTGCGCACGGGCGGCGGCACGGGGCGGGGCATGGAGGCCGCCGCGGTGCCGGGGCGCTCGGAATAGGTAAATACATGCCCTCCGGCAAAGGCCATTGCCTCCACGAAGGCCAGGGTTTCGGCAAATTCTTTCTCGGTTTCGCCGGGGAAGCCCGCGATCAGGTCGGTGGTGATGGCCACATCGGGAATCAGGCGGCGGGCTGCCGCCACCAGGCGGGCAAAGGTTTCGGGGGTGGTTTTGCGGGCCATGCGGCGCAGCACCGCGGCGCTGCCCGATTGCAGCGGCAGGTGCAGGTGCGGGGCCAGGCGGGGGTCTTCCCAAAGGGCGAAGAAATCGGCGTCTAAGTCCCACGGCTCTAAGGAAGAGAGGCGCAGGCGGGGGACGCCGGTTTGGCGCAAGGCGGCGGCGACGAGGTCGCGCAGGCGGCGGGGAGGCGTCAGGTCGCGCCCCCACGAGCCGAGGTGCACGCCGGTCAGCACGATTTCCTGTGCGCCGCCGCGCAGGGCTGCGCGGATGTCGGCCAGCACTTCGGCCTGGGGGCGGCTGCGCCCCGGCCCGCGCGCCACCGTGGTGATGCAGAAGGTGCAGCGGTTGTCGCAGCCATCCTGAACTTTGATGAAAGCCCGGGTGCGGGCGCGGCTGCCGGGGATGGGTTCCCGCGCGATGGGCTCCAGGTCAAAGCGTTCTGGCGGCAGGTTCAGCAGCGCGGGCACCAGGGCGTCTTTGCGGGGGTTGGGCACCACGGCGGCCACGGCGGGCAGGGCGGCGGCGCGGTCGGGTTCCAGCGTGGCCCAGCAGCCGGTTGCCACGATGCGCGGCACGCCTGCCCGCGCCAGGCGGCGGATGCGCTGGCGCGAATCGGCGGCCGCGGGGCCGGTGACGGCGCACGTGTTGACCACGGCAAGGTCGGCTTCCCCTGCGGAAGCCACCAGTTCGTGGCCCGCGGCGCGGAATTCCCGCGCCATGCGTTCTATTTCGGCCTGATTGAGACGGCAGCCAATGGTATCCAGGTAAATTTTCATGTTACAGGGCCGGCCTCCCGCCCTTCACCCCAAACGCCAAAGCCGCCGGGAAGGGGGCGTGCAGAGGGAGCAAAGAGCGCAAAGAGAAAATCTGTGTGCATTTGTGAAATCTCGCTATTCAGCCTTGGTAAAGGGAAACCACAGATTCCGCAGATTTCGCAGAAAAATATCCACCGATTTCACAGATTTGCACCGATTGGAAACACAGAAGACACAGAAGAACCACAGAAAACACAGAAATTTACTTTGCGTCTTTGCTTCCTTTGCGCCCTTTGCGCTATCTTGGCGCCATTGTGGCGACCTTGGCGACCTAAATCTGCCTCCATCGGTGATGAGCCACATCATCCGCGGGCGATGTCTCCAAGTCTGAACAGTTACGAAATCTCTGTGGTTTTTCCTTGCCGGGGCCGAACGGTTACGTGTCCAGAATGGCGACCACGCGTGCCGGCCCCGCACTGCCGCCTTGAATTTTCAGCGGAAAGCAGGCCACTTTGAAGCCCAGCGGCGGCAGTTGGTCAAGGTTGACCAGCCGCTCTATTTGGGCGTAGGGCAAATCCACCTGATGGGCCGCCCAGAACACGCCCGGCTGCCCGGCCTGCAGTGCTTTTTTCGCCTGGAGATCCAGCGGCTCATCCCACCCCCAGGCATCAATGCCCATCACGCGCACGCCCTGGTCATACAGCCACACGGTGGCTTCGGCTGTAACGCCCGGGCCGCGGAAGAGGTAATCGGGGGCGTGGTAAAACCTGTCTTGCCCGGTGTGCACCAGCACGATATCCAGCGGTTTGAGGGCGTAGCCGATGCGGGCGAGTTCCTGCTGAATGTCTTCCACGGTGACGGGGTCGCCTTTGGCCTTGTGGGTCATGTTCAGCACCACGCCGTCGCTGAAAAACCATTCCAGCGGCAGTTGGTCTATGGTTTGGGCAGGTTGGCCCTGGATGGTGCTGTTGTAATGGTAAGGGGCGTCAATGTGGGTGCTGTCGTGGGTGCCGAGGCGGGTGATGGTTTCGGTGGCCCAGCCCTCGCCGTGGCGGAAAAGTTCGGGCGGCACCTTGAGGATAGCCTGCGCCTGCGCGGCCCCTGCTTGGTGGTCGTGATATTCAATTTCCGTTTTCAGGAAAGGCGGCGTGCCCTCGGGGCTGGGGGCAATGGGGGCTGAAAGGTCAACAAAGCGAGACATGGCGATCTCCTTTCCGGGAAGGGCAACGCGGCGCAGGGGGGAAGCCTTATTGCCGCGCTGCGAAGGCGAGCACAGCGGCAACCAGAAGGGCGAAGGCGCCCAGCAGGCGGGCTTGAGGCCCATTCAGGCCGAGGAAGGCAAGCACCCGCAAGTGCAGGGGGTAGGTGAGGCGCGCCATGCGGCTGCCGTCGGGGAAAACCTGATACACCCACAGGCTGCCGAGGACGCTACCGGGTGCCTGCGGGTGGACGCGCCAAACCAGTCGCACCGGGGCGGCTTTCCCCAGCGTCAGGCGGGCTTCGCCCTGCGGCGCGGCGCGTGCGCCATCAAGCGTCAGGCGGACGGTCAGTTGCAGGGGGGCCGGGGCCGCCGTTTCGGCCGGCGCGGCCTTCAGGGGGGCCACCTCCAGTTGGGCGGGCGGGGCATCGCCCAGCCGCAGGGCTGTGGGCACGGTGAAAGTCAGCCGCGCCCCGGCAAGGTCATTTGTATAGGTGTGCCGCGGCAGGGGCCACAGCCCCCACCCCAGCAGCCCCAACCCCACCGCCGCAAGAGCCAGCCGCAATTTGCCTGCCAGGGTGTCCATGCCCCTGATTGTACCGCACCACCGTTCCCGCCCACGGCGCGGCTATGCGGTTTCCTCGCCGCGGATGAACGCCTCGGTCATCTCGCGGGCCACATCATCGCGGAACTGCTTGGGGGGCGTCTTCATAAAATACGCTGCCGGGCCGATGAGCGGCCCCGCCAGCCCCCGGTCCAGCCCCAGTTTGGCGCAGCGTACCGCGTCAATCATCACCCCGGCCGAGTTGGGGGAATCCCACACTTCCATCTTGACTTCCACATTGAGGGGCACTTCGCCAAAGGTGGTGCCTTCCATGCGGATGTAAGCCCACTTGCGGTCGGTCAGCCAGGGGACGTAGTCGCTGGGGCCGACGTGGATGTTTTCCGGGGCAATTTCATAAGGCAAGGTGCTGGTCACAGCGCCGGTTTTGGAGATTTTCTTGGATTCCAGCCGTTCGCGTTCCAGCATGTTGAGGAAATCGGTGTTGCCGCCGAAGTTCAACTGATAGGTGCGGTCGACGCGCACGCCGCGGTCCACGAACAGCGTGGTGAGGGTGCGGTGCAAAATGGTCGCGCCCACCTGCGATTTGATGTCATCGCCGATGATGGGCAGCCCGCGGTCGCGGAAGCGCTTCGCCCAGTATGCCGAACTGGCAATGAAGACCGGGATGCCGTTCACGAAGGCCGTGCCGGCTTCCAGCACCTGCTCCACATACCACTTGGTGGCCATTTCAGAGCCCACGGGCAGGAAGTTGATGACGACGTCGGTGCCGGTATCTTTGAGGATTTTGACGATGTCGGCGGTGGGGCCCGGGGCTTTCTTCAGCACCTGCGAGAGGTACTTGCCCAGGCCGTCGTGGGTCATGCCGCGATAGACGGGCACGCCCAGGTGCGGCACCTCGGCAAACTTGTAGGTGTTGTTGGGGTAAGCAAAAATGGCCTCAGAGAGGTCTTTGCCTACTTTTGTATCTACGATGTCAAAGGCGGCGGTAAACTCAATATCGCTGATGTGGTAGCCCCCCAGGTTGACATGCATCAGGCCGGGGACGATGTCGTCGTCTTTGGCGTTGCGGTAAAAATGCACCCCCTGAACGAGCGCCGAGGCGCAGTTGCCCACGCCGATGATGGCCACACGGACTTTCTTGTCTCCCATGATGTGCTGCCTCCTGAAAAAGTGGGGTGAAGTCGGCGTCGGGGGGGCTGGCATCTCTCCCACCGAACGCTGCAAACGCTGCTGCTATGCTATAATCTCGCTGTGGAGGATTTTCCCATGCCCACCCGCGACCGTGTGTACCGCCTGGAGCGGCTGCTGGAAATCAGCCGCACCCTCAGTACCACCCTGGAACCCCAGGCCGTGCTGGAAACGGTCATTCGGGCGGCTATGGAACTGACCCAAAGCGAAGCCGCCTCTATTTTACTCTACGATGAAGAAAGCAACCAACTCCATTTTGCCGCCGCCACGCCGGAGCATTGGGAAATCCTCAAACACCAGTCCGTCCCGCTGCGGGGGAGCATCGCGGGCAAAGCCCTGGCGCAACGTCAGCCGATTGTTGAAATGAATGTGCCGCGCTCACCGCGCCACTTTCGGCAAGTGGACCGCGCCCTCCGGTTCACCACCCGTAACCTGATGGCCGTACCTCTGCTGCTGGAAGAGCGCCCGCTGGGCGTGCTGGAAGCCCTCAACAAACCCGGCGGCTTTACCGACGAAGACGCGGAAGCCCTGCAAACCCTGGCTGCCCATGCGGCGGTGGCGCTGCATAACGCCCGGCTGCTCAAAGAAGCCAGGCAGGCCTACGAAGCCCTGCAAAAAGTAGACCGCATGAAATCGGATTTTGTCGCCATTGCCTCACACGAACTGCGCACGCCGCTGGGCATCATCCTCGGCTATGCCACCCACCTGCAGGAAGTGCTTGACGAGCCCTACAAAGGCCCCATGCAAACCCTGACACGGGCCGCCCTGCGGCTGAAAGACATTGTGGAAGAACTCAGCCAACTGGAAAACTATCAGCAGGGGCAAACCGTCCTCCGCCTGCAGCGCACCGACCTGAATGCCCTGCTGCAGGAAGTGCTGACCTCGTTTCAGCCCCAAGCCGAAGCGCGGCGCATTCGGCTGACGCTCCGCCTGCCGGAAACCCCCACCCCTGCCCAAGTGGAACCTGAAAAAATCCGCATCTTGCTGCGCCACCTGCTCCAAAATGCCCTCACCTTCACCGATGCCGAAGGGGAAGTCGCCGTGACTTTGCAGCCGCTGGAAGATTACTTCCAGATTCTGGTCAGCGACACGGGCATCGGCATTCCCGCACAGGACCTGAGGCGCATTTTTGACCGCTTCTATCAGGTAGAAAAACACCTCACCCGCCGTCACGGGGGGCTGGGGCTGGGGCTGGCCATTGCCAAAGCCATGGCCGAAGCCCACGGCGGCGCCATCTGGGCCGAAAGCGAAGAAGGCAAAGGCACGACCATGGTCGTGGTGCTGCCTCGCGAACCCGCCCAGGCGTCTTCCGTGCAACACGTCCTGCAGGTGTAAAGCGCGGGCTTCCCGCGAGCCGCCTGCCGCGGCACCGAACCATCCTACCCCAAACGCGCAAGGAGAAAAAAGATGAGCCAAACAGAAAAAGATTGGTCGCGCCTGGGTATGGGGACCCTGGCCATCCACGTCGGCGAAGGGCAAGACCCCAACCACGCCCACGTGACCCCGATTTATCAGACCTCCACCTTCAGTTTCCCCGATGTGGCCACCGGCGCGGCGCTGTTCGCCGGCCAGCGGGAAGGCTACATCTACACCCGCATCGGCAACCCCAACAGCAAGCAACTGGCACGCAAAATTGCCGCGCTGGAAGCCTACGACCTGCTGCGCCGGCATCCCGGCCAAAGCCTGGATGACCTGGTGGCCGGGTGGGTGCTTTCCACCGGCATGGGGGCGGTCAGCACCACCATCATGTCTCGCGTGAAGGCCGGTGAAACGGTCATTGCGCAGGAAGTCGTGTACGGCGGCACCTTTGAATTCCTGCACAACATTGCGCCCCGGCTGGGCATTCAGGTGGTATGGGTTCACGGCGATGACCTTGACGGCTGGGCGGCGGCTTTTGCCCAACATCCTGAGGCGCGCCTGGCCTATGTGGAAACGCCGGCCAACCCTTCCATGGACATTACCGACCTTGCGGGCGTGGCCGAAATGGCCCACCAACACGGGGCATGGATGTGTGTGGATAACACCTTTGCCACCCCTTATTGTCAGCGCCCGCTTACCCTGGGCGCTGATATTGTTTTGCACTCCACCACCAAATACATCACCGGCCACGGGGTGGTGGTGGGCGGCGCCGTGGTCAGCCCGCATCTTGATTTCATGCGCACCGATTTCAAAAGCGTGCTGAAAAGCCTCGGCACCTCGCCCAGCCCTTTCGATACCTGGCTGACCAACCTCGGTTTGAAAACATTTGAGGTTAGAATGCAGCGACATTGCGAAAACGGCATGGTTGTAGCCCGATTTTTGGAAAAACACCCCAAAGTGGCCCGGGTCATGTACCCCGGCCTGGAAAGCTTCCCCGGCCATGCCGTGGCCAAAAAGCAAATGCACTGCTTCGGCGGCATGGTGTCGTTTGAACTTAAAGGCGGCCTTGAAGCCGGAGCCGCCCTGATGGAGCACATCAAACTGGCCACCCTGGCCGTCAGCCTCGGCAACGTGGATACCCTTATTGAGCACCCCGCCAGCATGACCCACGCCGGTGTGCCGCGGGAAGAGCGGGAGGCCATCGGCATCACCGACGGCCTGGTGCGCCTCTCCGTGGGCATAGAAAACACCGACGACATCCTTGCCGACCTGGAAGACGCCCTCGCGAAAGTGTAAAAGCCTTCTGGAGCACTCGCTTGTTCCACCCCGGCCGCGCAGCCCGATGTTTTCTTCAAAGCAAACGGGTTGCGCGGCTGCTTTTTTCAAAATAGGCACAAAAATTGCGCTTTTTTATGAAACCTTGCGCCCCCAGCGGGGGTGAAAAGGCAGGTTCCCCAGCAACAGCAACGGCAGCAGCCCCACCGTCCAGCGGAAAACGCTTTCCGGTGCGCGGGCGTACATCCAGCCCGCGAGGGTAGAAGCCAGAAACACGGCCAGCCCTCCCATCGTCTCGTTCAGGCCGTAAGCCAGCCCCATCGCGGCCTCTGCCACCATGCTGCGCACCTCGGCCGCTGCCATTGCTTTGGAAGCCCAGTAGCCGCCGGCGAAAAAATACGCGGCGCTGTAAACCCACATGCTGCTGCCTTTCCAGATGAGCAGCGCAAACAGCCCGCCGGAGATCTGCGCCAGCAGGAAGCCTTCCCAGGCGCCAAAACTGCCCAGCACCAGGCTGATGACCACCATCCCGCCGCGGGCCAGGGCGCCCAACGTGCCGATATCGCCCAGGGAGGCATGCCGCACGTTTTGCAAAAAGTTGGGGGCCAGGGGCTGCGGCAGGTAAAGCACCAGCATGACCAGGAACACAAAACCCATGAAGCCCCAAAAACGCGCCGAAAACCGCCGTCCACGGCCTGCCCCGCCGCGGCTTTCCGGCGGCACCACCGGCTGGGCATGGACGAAAAGCACCACCACCACCGAAACCATGAAAATCAGCGCCGCGGCCTGATAAATGGCTGCCAGCCCCAGCCGCTGACCGAGCTGCCCGCCGATGAGCGAGCCTGCCACTGCACCGGCATTGAACGACGCCGAGGTGATCGTCAACGCCCGCTGCACGCTCCAGCGCCCGCGCGCCGCCGTGACGTAACTGTTCAGCGGGGCAATGACGAAGGCGGAAAGGTTGTAGAGCACCGCCCCCGCGGCAAACACGGGCAGCGAGCGCGCCAGCGCCATCGTCCAGGCTGCCACCAGCCCGGTCAGCCACGAAGCCCACATCACCGGCCGCCGCCCGAAGCGGTCGGCCGCCGCGCCTGCCGGAATGTGAGAAAGGCTGAGCACCAGGCCGCCGATGCCCAAAATCACGCCGATGACTTCCGGCGACGCGCCCAGTTTTTGCAAATAGAGGGGCTGAAAGTAAAAGAAAAGCCCCTCGCCGATGCCCCAGATGAAAAGCGAAACGCTCAGCAGGCGCAGGTCCCGGTTCATGGCGTCTCTCCGGGCGGGGGCTCATCCTGCGGCGCGGCTTCCTGCAGGGCGGCTTCGGCGATAAACCCCCCCGCTTCGCGGAACACCCGCTCGCGCTCGGCGTCCAGTGTTACCACGTGGCTGCTGCGCTCCACCCACACCAGCCGCTTGCGGGGGCTTCCCAAAGCGGCGTAAATACGCTCCGCGTTGGCCGGCTGCACATAGCGGTCGTTGCGGGAATGCAACACCAGCGCGGGCGCGGTCACGGTGGGCAGGGTTTCCCGCAGCACGCCGAGCATCTTGACCAGTTCCAGCGCGCTGCGGGCCGGGTTGACCGGATACGCCACCCGCCCGCGGAAGCCTTCGGGGTCATACACCCGGCCCTCGCCTTTGGGAAAATAAGGCCGCACCAGCCCCCAAAGCCGTTCGCGCAGGGTGATTTCCAGGGCGTAGGGCGCAGCCATACTGACCACGGCCAGCACCGGCTGATAGGAAGCCAGCAGCAGGGCGACCACGCCTCCCATGGAAAGCCCCGCCACCGCGATGCGGCGGTGCCCGGCGCTGCGGAGCATATGCCAGCCGTCTTCGGCGGAAGCCAGCCAGTCTTCCCAGCGCATGTGCGCCATATCTTCGGGCGTGGTGGCGTGCCCTGCCAGGCGGACGCCCAGCACGGTATAGCCATAAACGGCATGCAGATACTCACCCAGGCCGCGCATTTCCCGCGGGGTGGCGGTGAAGCCATGCACCAGCAGGCAGGCCGTGGGGTTGCCGGGGAAGAAAAACGGTTCGGCCGTTGGAATCAAAAGGGGGTTCATCGCAGCCTCCAAAGCAAAGCGCGGGGGTAGGATAGCACAAAAAACCCGCAAGGGCAACTAAAAAGCCCTTGCGGGGAAACAGGCCGCGGTGCAGGGCGCTACGGGGCGCGTTTTTGTTCGGCCTCGTAGGCGAAGTAGGAATATGCCGAGACGCCCACGGCGGCGGCCATGACCAGCCCTACCCCTGCCCACATGAGCGGCTCCCACAACACGCCGAGCACACACACCGCCCCTGAAGCGATGAAGGCGGGTGCGGCCAGGCGATGTGTTTTCTGCCACACGGTGGCGCTGGAAAGCGTCCAGGGGGTTCGGATGCCGACGAACCAGTTGGGCCGGGCTTTGCGGAGCAGCACGCCCACCGCGATGAAGATCGCACCCAGCGCAGGGGCGAGCGTCTTTCCCACAGGGAGGCGGTAGCCCAAGTTCCAGGCCAGGGTGGTGAAATCCGCGTAGGCCAGGAAGGCCACCATGCCGACCACGAAGGCGTTATAGGTGGTGCGGAAGGCGGCGTAGTTCCTGCGGCGGGGGTCAATGGACGGCACCAGCCAGAGCAATGCTGTGACCCCGACCGCCAGCAAAGGCACCAGCCACGCCCCCCAAAAGCGGGACATGGTGCCGTTGGGCTGGCCGTTGGCGCCCCAGTGGGTGGTCATCACCGCCGGCAGGTGAGGGTAAGCCGCTGCCGTCACCGCGGCCATCAGCACAAAAATGGCCGCAATCCATCCTATCGCCGCTTTGTTGCTCATCACAACCTCCTTTCTCTTTTGGCAGGCGTTTCACGTGAAACCCCCGCCGGGGTGTTTCATGTGAAACTTCGGCCCGGGCTATGGCGCAGGCCGGTCGTTGCTGCCCTGGGCGGCCGACCGCGGCGGTGTACCGGACTGCTGCCCGCGGGCGGCTTCCTGCGCGGCGGCCTGCTGACCGCTCAGCGAAACCAGCCCGCTCAATCCGCCCAGGTTCATCGTTTCTACTGCACTGCTGGGCACAATCACCAGCGCGCCTTTCTCTTTCAGCCCTTCAAAGAGCATGTTCATCGCCCGCAGGTGCAGCGCGGTCGGGTTTTCTGCATAGGCTTTTGCGGCTTCAGAGAAACTGGCCGCGATTTCCATTTCCGACTGTCCCAGAATGACGCGCGCCTGGCGTTCCCGCTCGGCCTGGGCGCGGCGGCTCATGGCTTCCTCCAGGTTGGGCGGAATCACGATGTCGCGGATTTCCACCGACTGCACGCTCACACCCCACGGCGTGGTGCGGGCGTCAATGATGCGCTGCAACTCTTCGTCCATCGCCGCGCGGCCTGTCAGAATTTCGGCCAGGTCTTTCTGCCCGATGATTTCCCGCAGGGCGGTTTGCGCCGCCCACGACACCGCAGCCCGGTAATCTTCCACCTCCAGGGCGGCTTTTTCGGCGTCAAACACCATCCAGAAGAGCACTGCATCCACATCTACCGGCACCGTGTCTTTGGTGAGGGTCTTTTCGGCGCGAAAAGGCGTGACCATCACCCGCTGGTCAACCCAGGTGGCGATGGTATCGGCCACCGGCACAATCCAGAACAACCCCGGGCCATACAGGCCGCGAAACTTGCCCAGCCGCAGCACCACGGCCTTTTCCCACTGGTTGGCAATTTGCCAGGAAAACAGGATGTACAGTGCCACCACCGTGAAGAACCCCACCCAGGCGCCGACAAGGGCATCGCCGTAGCGGGGCTGCAACCAGAGCGCGCCGCCCACGGCAATGCCTTCCAGCACGAAGAAGGCCAGCACGGCCACGGGCGCAATGTGCGGCTGATTGGCCATTTTGGCTTTGGAAGCCGGAAACTTCTTGAGCATTGTCAACCTCCAAGAGGAAGGGAGAAGGTCACTGTTCAGCCTTGGAGATATCGCCCGCGGATGATGGGGCTAATCACCGATGGAGGCGGATTTAGGTCGCCAAGCTCGCCACGATGGCGCCAAGATAGCGCAAAGGGCGCAAAGACGCAAAGTAAATTTCTGTGGTTCTTCTGTGTCTTCTGTGTTTCCAATCGGTGCAAATCTGTGAAATCTGCGGAATCTGTGGTTTCTCTTTACCAAGGCTGAATAGATACGGGAGAAGTCGGGTTGAAGCGGAACAGGGGGCAAAAGAAGCACGGGGAATCAGGGCGGCTCGTCTTCCTGCCAGGCGCGCCGCAGGGCGGCGAGGACTTCATCGGCCGAAAAGCCCATTTCACGCGCCTGGGCAGCGAAGTGCCGGGCCAGCAAGGCCAGTGTTTCTTGCTTGAGGTGAGCCTCGGCCTGGGGCGAGGCCGGGGCCAGCACGAACGTGCCGCGCCCATGCTGTACGGAAATCAGCCCGTCTTCCTCCAGCAGCCGGTAAGCGCGCGCCACCGTGTTGAAGTTGATGCGCAAATCGGCTGCCAGTTGGCGCACGGTGGGCAACTGATCGCCCGGCCGCAGCACCCCGCGGCTGATGAGCAACCGAATCTGGTTGCGGATTTGCTCGGTGATGGGGGTGCGCTGGCGAAAGTCCACTTCCAGCGGCAGGCGGCGCAAAGGCGCGGGCACGGCAAAACTCCCTTTTTGGCCGAAAGTATCTTTGTATCTTTGTATCATTGTATCACAAAGGCGGAGGGTGTCAAGGGGGAGAATTGAAGAAGCGAGAACGCTCGCCTCGTCATGAAACGCTCTACTCGCCTCACCGCGCGAGGCCTTGAGAGCCCCCTTACTTTCTATTGAAATCTGCCGGAATCTCCCCCCACAGGCGCGTTTCCCAGGCCAGCACCGGCGCGTGCTCGGGATGCGCTGCCAGCCAGGCTTCGGCGCGGGCCACAAGCGCCCAGACGGCTTCGGTTTCCGGCGTGCGCGGCAGGCGGCTGTTGCAGCGCCCCTTCGCCACCCAGCCGCGCGCCACGCGCGAATCCGAATACACCGGCCATGTCAGGCCGCGGGCTTCCAGCCAGGCCAGGGCGTGCACAATCGCCAGAAACTCACCGATGTTGACCGTGCCCACTGCAAACGGCCCCTGGCGGAAAACTTCTTCCCCGCTTTCCACCCGCACGCCGCGGTAGGCCATCGGGCCGCGCGCCCCCGAAGCCGCGGCGTCCACCGCGAGGCCGGGCAGCATCGGCTTGCGGGCTGCCGTGCGCCAGCGCCCCAGGGAAGCCGGCTTGCCTGCCCGGGTCGCGTAGCCTTCCCGCCAGGCGCGCTCGGCCTCTTCGCGGCTGGCAAAGCCCTTGTATTGCGCCCCCGAAAAGCCTTCCACCTGGGCGCGGGCGGCTTCCCACGAAGGGAAAACGCCGGTTTTGCGCCCCTTCCAGACCACATAAAAGCGCCTGCGCTCGCGCATTCGCCGCACCTCCGTCCCCGCACGCGGCGGGGGAAATGCTGTATAATCGTAACTGTTCAGCCTTTGGAAAACAGCCCGCAGACGACGCGGATAATCATGGATGAATGCAGATTTTAGGTCGCCAAGGGCGCCAAGATAGCGCAAAGGACGCAAAGGAAGCAAAGACGCAAAGTAAATTTCTGTGTTTTCTGTGGTTCTTCTGTGTCTTCTGTGTTTCCAATCGGTGCTAATCTGTGAAATCGGTGGATATTTTTCTGCGTAATCTGTGGTTTCTCCCTGCCAAAGCTGAGCAGTTACGTATAATCCTATCACACGCCCGGCCATCCTTCCCCCCGGTTTTGCCTATGCCCCCCAAAACCCTCATCATCCTCAACCCCAATGCCGATGTCGGCCATGCCTGGCGGCGGATTGCCGACCTGCGCCCCCTGGCCGAAGAACTCGCCGATGGCCGCCTGGACTGGGCGGGCACGGTGTATCCCACCCATGCCACGCAGCTGGCCGGGCAGGCTGCCGAACAGGGCTACGAGCGGGTCGTGGCGGTGGGCGGCGATGGCACGGTACACGAAGTGGTCAACGGCCTGCTGCGCCTGCCGCCGGAAGCCCGCCCCGTGCTGGGGGTCGTGCCCCTCGGCTCGGGCAACGACTTTGCCCATGCCGTCGGCCTGCCGCCCGACCCGCACAAGGCGCTGGAAATCGCCCTCACCGCCCCGCCACGCCCCGTGGATGTGATGCGCGCGGAAGATGAGCACGGCCGGGTGGAATTTGTGGATAACACCCTCGGCATCGGCTTTGATGCCATCGTCACCATCCGCTCGCACCAGTTGCCGGTGGTGCGCGGCTTCGTGATGTACCTCACCGCGGTGCTGCAAACGATTGCCTTTGACCTGCGCGTGCCCCACTTCCGGCTGGAAATTGACGGCCGCCCCCGCGAAGCCGACCTGATGATGCTGGTCATCGGCAACGGCCCGCGGGAAGGCGGCGGCTTCCTGACCACCCCCGCGGCCCGCCCCGACGACGGCCTGCTGAACTACCTTGCCATCGGCCCGGTCTCCCGGCCGGGCATGTTGGGGCTGGTTTCGCAGGTCATGCACGGCACCCACGGTGCGCACCCCGCGGTGGACCTGGGCGCTTTCCACACCCTGCACCTGGAAGCCGACCGGCCGCTGCAGATCCACATGGACGGCGAAATCTTTGCCGGTTTTGATACCCATGTGCGCCGCCTGAAAGTGGAGATCGTGCCCCAGGCGCTGCACGTCGCCGCGCCGCCTTCCCACTGATCCCTGTTCCATGCCTTCCCTCCACTACCACCTTCACCAGGCCGACCTGGGCCTGCTGCGCATTTTTGCCCGCACGTGGGGCGTGCCGGAAACCTTCCCCACGGTGGCCGCGGGCGCCGATGCCCTGGAAGCCGCGATGCGCGCTCCCGCCGAGGCCGAAGCCGTGCTCGCCCGCTTGCCGGAAGACGCCCGCGCCGCACTGCAGGCCCTGCACGCCCGCGAAGGCCGCCTGCCGTGGGCGGAATTCGTGCGGCGTTTCGGCCCTTTCCGCGAGATGGGCCCCGGCCGCCGCGAGCGGGAAAAGCCCCACGAACAGCCGGTTTCCCCCGCCGAGGTGTTGTGGTACGCCGGATGGGTGGGCAGGGCGTTCCTGGAAGGCCCCGCCGGGCCGCTGGAATTCGCCTACATCCCCGACGAAATGCGCGCCCTGCTGCCCCCGCCGCCCCAGGCCGAAAAGCCTTTGCCCGGCCGTCCCGCCACGCCTGCCGAGCGCGCCTTCCCCCTGCCTTCCCACGACCACATCCTTGACCACCTGACCACCTACCTGGCCGCCCGCCGCGCCGGCCGCCTCCCCGAAGAGGCCCCCGACCGCAAGGCCTGGCGCTACACCCCCGCCCATCTGGAAGCCCTCGCTCACGCCTTGGGGGTACTGACCCCTACCGGCGAAGTGAACCCCGTCGCGGTGCGCGCTTTCCTGGAGGCTCCTCGCGGCGAGGCGCTGCTGCGGCTGTTTCCTGCCTGGCGGGAAGGGCTGGCCTTCAACGACCTCAAACTGATGCCCGGCGTGGTGGCGGAAGGCCCCTGGGAAAACGACCCCCGCCGCGCCCGCGAGGCCGTGCTCGGCTGGCTGGAACGCCTGCCTGCGGGCACATGGTGGAGCCTGGAAGGGTTGGTGGCCGCCGTGCACCAGTGCTGCCCCGATTTCCAGCGCCCCGCCCCGGGCGATTACGATTCATGGTATCTGCGCTCGGCCGACGGCGAGCCGCTCTCGGGTTGGGAGCACTGGGACGCGGTGGACGGCGCGCTGCTCCGCTTCCTGCTGACCGGACCGCTGGCGTGGTTTGGCGTTGTGGCCCTGGCCGCGCCCAAAAAGGGCGTGCTGCCGGCGGCCTTCCGCCTGACCCGGCGCGGGCGGGCGCTGCTGGCCGGGCAGGCCCCGCCGGGCCAGGCCGAAGACCAGCCGCTGATGCTGCGCGCCGATGGCCGCCTGTTCGCCCCGTGGCGCAGCCCGCGGGTGGTGCGTTATCACGTCGCCCGCTTTGCCGAATGGGAAGGCACCGACCGCAGCGGCTACCGCTTCCGTCTGACGGCGGCATCCTTGCGCCGCGCCGCCGAGCAGGGCATTCCGGCCGAACAGGTGCTCGCGCTGCTGAAGCAGCACACCCGCGCCCTGCCGCCGACCATCGTCCAGGCCATCCGCCGCTGGGAGGCCGAAGGCGTGCAGGCTGCCATCAAGCCGATGACGGTGCTGCAGGTGCGCGATCCGGCAATTTTGCAAGCCCTGCGGCAGAGCCGCGCGGCGCGCTTTTTGGGGCCGGTGCTCGGCCCGGCTGCGGTGGCCGTGCGGCGCGATGCCGCGCCGCTGGTGCTGGCCGTGCTGGCCGAAATGGGCTATTTTGGGGAAATGGAATAACTGCCCGGCGCGTTCTCAAACAAGATTTTGGTCATCCCAGAAGGCGCCATCTGCCCCGCCTGGGGTGAGATCAAGCCGGGTGACTGAGCACTGCCGGAGAGCCTAATCCCAAGTAGCGGGGTGCGGCAGCCGCGGCCGATTTGCCCCGGAATGATGCCAAAAGCCCCTTGGCTGCCGCGTAGGGCCGCCCTACGACGGGCCGCAGCGCGCCGCCAAAGGCTGAACGGCGCCTTTCGCCCAATCTGTGCGAATCTGCGAAATCGGTGGAGGTTTTTCTGCTTCCTCTCCCGTTGGGAAAGAAAAGGGGGCTGAGCCGCCGCGAAGGGGGAGTGGTGAGGGCCAAAAAACCAAAGGTTCAACGGTTTCATAGGGTGAAAGTTGCCGTCAATCACCGCTGCGTCACGTGAATTACCGATTTTGTTGTAAAATGGGAGGCATGGTGCGCCGCGGGCTCTGGCTCTGGCTGATAGGCGTGTTGTGGTTGGGGGGATGCACGTCCCCTGCCTGGCAGCCGCCTACCGCGGCTTACGCGCCCGCTTCCGGCGCGACGCCCGCCCTGCTGCCCTTTGCCACCCCCGTGCGGAAACCCGGCGAAATGCCGCCTTCCCCCACCCCCAACCCGCCCCGCCCCCTGCCCACCTTGCGCGCCCGAGAACAGCGCTATCAGGTGCAGCCCGGCGACACCCTGGCCGTGCTGGCGCGGCGCTTTGAAGTCGGCGTGCAGGCCATTGTGGAAGCCAACCACCTGACCCACCCCAACCTCCTTTCCGTGGGGGAAACCCTCACCATCCCCGCTCCAACACCTGCCGCCGCGGCACCGGCTTTCAAAATCATTCCCGATTCCGAACTGGTGGCCGGCCCCAGCAACGCGGCTTTTGATGTGAAAGCCTTTGTAGCCCACGCGGGCGGTTTCCTGGCAACCTATCGGGAAGACGTCCACGGCACGACGATGCGCGGCGACGAGATGCTGGCGCGCGTCGCGCGCGACTATTCCGTCAACCCGCGGCTGCTGCTGGCGCTGCTGGAATACGAAAGCGGCTGGGTAACCCACGCCCGCGTGCCCGCCTCCCAGCGGGCTTACCCCTTTGGCTGGCAGGCTCCCCAAAGGGAGGGGCTCTGGCAGCAACTCCACTGGGCGGCCAATGAACTCAACCGGGGCTATTACCTCTGGCGGGTCAACGCCCTGGGGGCTTTTGTGCTGGCCGACGGCCTGCTGGTGCGCCCCGCACCCTCGGTGAACGCCGGAACCGCGGCGGTGCAGCATTTCTTTGCCCTGATAGACGGGCTAAAGGCCTGGCAGCACGATGTGGGGCCCGACGGGCTGGCCGCGACCTACCGCCGCCTCTTTGGCTATCCCTTTGACTACGCCGTGGAGCCGCTTGTGCCGCCCGGGCTGGCCCAGCCGCCCATGCAACTGCCCTTTGAGAAAGGGGCCACATGGTATTTCACCGGCGGGCCGCACAGCGCCTGGGGCGACGGCTCGGCCTGGGCCGCGCTGGATTTTGCCCCCGACGACCTGCCCCCCAACGGCGGCTGCATCGTCAGCAAAGCGTGGGTGGTTGCCGTGGCCGACGGCCTGGTGGTGCGGGCCGCCGACGGCGCAGTGATGCAAGACCTGGACGGCGATGGCTACGAACAGACCGGCTGGGACGTGCTCTACCTGCACATTGCCGCCGAGGGGCGCGTGCAGCCCGGCGCTTACCTGCACGCCGGGGAACGCATCGGGCATCCTTCCTGCGAAGGCGGCATTGCCAATGCCGCCCATCTCCACATTGCCCGCAAATACAACGGTGAATGGATTTCCGCCGACCGCGGCCTGCCCTGGGTGCTGGACGGCTGGGTTTCCGGCGGCACGGGGCAGCCCTACGACGGCTTCCTGCGGCGCGGCGAGGCAATTAAGGAAGCCTGCCAGTGCAGGCAGGCAAAAAATTCACTTTCGCGGTAAAATATGCAAACCGAAAAAAGCGCGGTGATTTGTGACAACCGTCACCTGCGAAAAAGCCCATTTTCTGGTATGGATTAAGCCACCTTGCGAAGGTTGGAGAGGAGGTGTGTAATGCAGAAAGTGCCCAGCGAGACGCTGCCCATTGACCGCAAAAAACGGTTGGTGATCCCTTACCTGGAACTCCCGCTGCGCGACCCCGAAGAGCGCGTATGCGATTTCAACGATATTCACATTCCCCTGACCCCCGAAGAAGCCCAGCGGGAAGCCTCCCGCTGTATTCACTGCCCTGACCCTGCCCCGTGTATGCAGGCCTGCCCCGTTCACAACGACATCCCCTCGGCCATGTGGCTGATTGAGCAGGGGCGTTTTCTGGAAGCCGCAGCCCTCTATCGTGATACCAGTTCCATGCCCGAAGTGTGCAGCCGGGTTTGCCCCCACGAAGTGCTGTGCGAGGGCGGCTGCGTGCGCTCGGCTTACGACGGCACGGTGCAAACCGGCATGTTGGAGCGCTTCGTGGTAGATTACGAGCGGCGGGTCAAGGGCGGCCTGGTAGAAGTGCCTGTGGGGAAGCCCACCGGCCACAGTGTGGCCGTCATCGGCGCGGGCCCGGCCGGGCTTTCCTGCGCCGAGCAATTGCGCCAAAAAGGCCACGATGTGACTGTGTTCGACGCCAAACCCACAGCCGGGGGGCTCTTGACCTACGGCATCCCCAATTTCAAACTGCCCAAAGACGTGGTTTTCGCCCGCGTGGAAGACCTGAAACAGGCGGGCGTCCAATTCGTTTACAACACCAAAATTGGGGTGGACAAGACCATTGACGACCTCTTCGCGGAAGGCTTTGAGGCCGTGTTCATCGGCGTGGGCGCCAATGTGGATGCGCCCATGAAAGTGGAAGGCAACGATCTGGAAGGCGTGTATCCCGCCACCGAATACCTGGTGCGCGCCAATGTGCCGGAAGACATCTGGCCGGAAGAATACAAAGGCAAAGGCCCGCTGGAAGTGGAAGGCAAACACGTCATCGTGGTCGGCGGCGGCGATACGGCCTCGGACTGCCTGCGCACCTCGGTGCGGCTGAACGCGGCTAAAGTCACCTGCGTTTACCGCCGCTCGGAAGCCGAAATGCCCGGCGGCTTGAAAGACCGCACCTGGGCACGGCAGGAAGGCGCGGAATACCAGTTCCTCACCCAGCCGGTGAAGTTCATCGGCGACGAGAACGGCCGCCTGAAAGCGGTGGAATGCGTGCGGATGAAACTGGGTGAGCCCGATGAAAGCGGCCGCCGCCGCCCCATTCCCGTGGAAGGCTCCAACTTCACCATGCCCGCCGACATCGTGGTGCTTGCCATCGGCTACTGGCCCGACGATACCCTCGGCAAGACCACGCCCGACCTGAAAACCTACAAATGGGGCCTGATTGTAACCGACCCCGAAACCGGTGAGACTTCCCGCCCGGGCGTATACGCGGGCGGCGACGCCGCCACCGGCCCGGATTTGGTGGTAACCGCCGTGGCCGCCGGGCGACGCGCGGCAGCGGCGATTCACAAATACCTTTCAGGTTTGGAAAAGGCAGAGGGCCAGCCGGGCAGCGAAGAAGCCTTGCAGCCCGTGCCTTGACTCCTTTCCTCCTTCGCTGGGGCAGGCGGCGTGTGCATCCACACGCCGCCTGCTCGCGTTAAAACGGTTTTCAGTTATAATCTCCCCGCAAAACCGCTTCGCTGCTTCCCCAACGGCTGTCCCCTTGCCCTAAAAATACCCATGACCTTCCCCATTTTGACCACCCCGCGCCTGCTGCTGCGGGCGTTCACCCCCAAAGACATCCCCGACCTGGTGCGGCTTGCCGGCGATTGGGAAATTGCCCGCACCACCACCATTCCTCATCCCTACAGCGAAGAGGCTGCCTGCCGCTGGATTGCTTCCCAACGGGAGGCCTTTGAACAGGACCATGCTGTAACCTGGGCAATGACCCATCGGCAGGAAGGCTACTTCATGGGTGCGATTGACCTGCGCTTTCAAAAGCAGCGCCATGTGGCCGAAATAGGCTATTGGGTGGGCGTGCCCTATTGGGGGCAGGGCTACACCACCGAGGCTGCCCGCGCGGTGCTGGCCTATGGCTTTGGCGAACAGGAACTCTACCGCATTCAGGCGCGCTATCTGCACAACAATCCGGCTTCGGGGCGGGTGATGCAGAAAATCGGCATGACCTACGAGGGCACCCTGCGCGCCGCGGTCTTCCGCGATGGGGCATACTACGACCTGCTGGTGTACGCCATCCTCAAGCCGGAATACGAGCGCCGGCGCGCTGCGGGCGAGGAGAGAAGTGCATGACCAACCGTCAAGCCTTCCGCCGCCTGTTGCGCATGGTGATGCCGTTCTGGAAAATGGTGCTCGCCTCGGTGCTGCTGGGCACAGCCACCGTGCTGAGCAGCGTGGGCTTGCTGGGCACCGGCGCGTGGATTATCGCCAAAGCCGCGCTGCACCCCTCCATCGGCGACCTGAACGTCGCCATCGTGGGCGTGCGCTTCTTCGGCATCGCCCGCGGCGCGTTCCGCTATGGCGAGCGGCTGGTTTCCCACGACACCACCTTTCGGGTGCTCACCCGCCTGCGGGTGTGGTTTTACGCCGCGCTGGAACCCCTCGCCCCCGCCCGCCTGCAGCGTTACCGCAGCGGCGATCTGCTGGCGCGCATCATCGCCGACATCCGCACCCTGGAAAACTTCTTCGTGCGGGTGCTCGCCCCGCCGTGGGTTGCCACCCTCACCGCGGTGCTGCTGACCGGCTTTTTGGCAGCCTTTGCCCCCCGCTTAGGGCTGGCGTGGCTGGTCTTCTTCCTGCTGGCGGCGGTGGCGGCGCCCGTATGGGCGCGGCTGCGCGCCCGCCGCGCCGGGCAGGCGCTGGTTTCCCGCCGGGCGGCCCTCAATGCCGCGCTGGTAGACCATGTGCAGGGGCTGGCCGACGCCCTGGCTTACAACTACGCCGAAACCCAGCGCCGCCTTGCCCTGCGCTTAGGCGAGGAAATCCTCGGCGCGCAGGCCAAAATGGCCTCGCTGGAAGGCGCGGAGCAGGCGCTGCAAATCCTCTTTTCGGGGCTGGGGATGCTCTCGGTGCTGCTGCTGGGCGTGCCGCTGGTGCGGGCGGGCGCTTTGGGCGGCGTAACCTGGGTGGCGCTGGTGCTGGTGGCCCTCAGCGGTTACGAAGCCGCCTTTGGCCTCCCCACAGCGGCCGCCTTCCTGGAAAGCAACCTCGCCGCCGCCCGCCGCCTCTTTGAACTGGTGGACGCCGAGCCCGCCGTGAAGCCGCCTGCCCGACCCGCGGCGCTGCCCGCGGCCAACGACCTGCGGGTGGAAGCCCTCACCTTCCGCTACGCCCCCGACGAGCCGCCCGCGCTGCGGCAGGTTTCCCTTGACCTGCCCGAAGGCAGGCGCATTGCGGTGGTGGGGCCCAGCGGCGCGGGGAAATCCACTTTGATTGCCCTGCTGCTGCGCTTTTGGGAATACCACGAGGGGCGCATCACCTTGGGCGGGCGCGACCTGCGGAAATTGCTGCCCAATGAGGTGCGCGGCCGTTTCGCGGTGGTGCGGCAAAAGCCTTTCATTTTCAGCGGCACCCTGCGGGAAAACCTGCTCCTCGCCGCGCCCGACGCCGACGAAGCCCGCCTGGACGCGGTGATGGAAGCCGTACGCCTCGCCGACTGGCTGCGCACCCTGCCCCAGGGCTACGACACCGACTTGGGCGGCCAGGGCCTGCAACTCAGCGGCGGGCAGCGCCAGCGCCTCGCTCTTGCCCGCGCCCTGCTGCGCGACGCGCCGATTTTGCTCCTTGATGAACCCACCGCCAACCTGGACGCCATCACCGAGCGGGCGTTGGTGGAAACCCTGCTGGAGACCACCCGCGGCCGCAGCGTGTTGTGGGTCACGCACAGCCTGGTGGGGCTGGAAGCGATGGATGAAATTGTGGTGCTCTACAAGGGGGAAGTGGCCGAGCGCGGCGCCCACGCCGAACTGCTCGCCCGCGGCGGCCTTTACAGCCGTTTGTGGGCGTTGCAAAGCGAAAATTTGCAGGCGGGGCCCATTTAGCCCCGGCGGGCGGCGCCAAAGGGGAACGCGGGGGAAACACATGCCCGGGGTTGCCATCGCCGCGATGGGGGCAGGTCATTGCGCCTGCCGAGGCGTTTTCGCGTGCAGTGTGCGCGCAGGAAAGGGGCGGGGGTGTTACCGCGCCAGCGCCCAGATGCCTGCGGCCAGCACTGCGCCTGCGAGGGATGCCAGGGCGTTGACGACGTCGTTGTTCATCCACTGCCAGCCTCGCCGCCAGAGGGTGGGTGTGCCGCAGGTATGGCGCGGGGTGTGTTCGGTTTCCTGTTGGCAGTGAGGGCAGAAGAACATGGCCTGCACGGTGGCTCCGAGGGCAGAATCCAGCAGCGCGCCGCCAAAGCCGCCTGCAGTGATGGCGAGAGCAGCCGGCCAGCCGGTGGGCCCCCACGCTGCGCAGCCGCCGAGCAGTGCTGCGCCGCCGAGGGCAGCGGCCAGCCCGAGGGGCGATACCCCGCCCGATGTGCCCGCGGGCAGGGGCTTCCCCGTGAGGATGTGGCGGGGCTTCCAGGGGGAAAGCACGCCGATTTCCGTAGCCCAGGTGTCGGCATTTACCGCTGCCAGCGCGCCGGCGAAAGCCACCCAGGCCCATTGGGCTTCCGGCTGCCGGGCATGAAAAACGGCCAGCGCCGCGGCTAACCCGCCGTTGGCTGCCACTTGCCCCCAATCGCGGCGGCTGCCTTTGGCGAATTTTTCGCCGAGGGTGCGCTTGCGCCGCCGAAAAAGGTGAGAGAGCGCGCTGGAAGAAATGAAAAAGGCCAGCAGCAACCCTGCCCATGCCCAGCCGCCCAGGCCAAAAATGACCCCGCCGATGAACACGGCAGCCCACGCGCCGCTGGAGGCCAGCGCCCGCGCCCGGTAGGCTCCCCAGGCCACAAGCGCCGCAGCGGCGCTGCCCAGCCCCATCTGCGTCCACAGGCTCATCCCGCGCCTCCCAGCAGCACCACACCGACCGAGGCCAAAAAGCCCGCCGCCGCCAGCGCGCCGGTGAGCCAGATGAGGTAGGCCATCGCCCGCCGAAGAGGAGACTGATAGGCAAAAAGCCCTAACCCGGCATTCAGCCCCTGGAACAGCACGGCCGCGGCTGCCAGCAGCACAGCCCGGTCGTCGGCAGGCGCCCCGCGGGACGGGGCCAGGCTTGAAGCGGCCAGGCTGCTCCAAAGCACTGCGGCCAGGGTCACCCCCCAGGCGGCCAGCAACAAGGCACGGGCCAAGGGGTCGTTCCAGATGGCGTTCAGCCAGCGGGTGGGGCGGTGTGAGGCCGAAAGGACGGTTTCCAGTGAGCCTTCCTCGGCTGCACGGCGCACGGCTTCCAGGAAGGCCGCCGGGTCGGTGGGCGAAATGACATAGCGGCGGTGTTCTGTCGCAATGACGACCAGCCCTTGAGGCTGCGAGGCCATGAAAGTGTAGGTCAGCCCGCCGCTTTGACGTTCGCCGGTCAGGTTGCCGGGCCAGCGGGCTCTCGGCAGAGGAAGCGGGGTTTCCAGCGCGTCCGCGGTTTGTACCCATGTGATGGCTTGCATGGGGATTTCTTCTACCCACCATCCCCATTGCAGCACCAGGCGGTCGCGGTTCACAGCGTAAACGGCCTGCCGCAGGGCGTAAGCGCCGTAGAGCAGCAACGGTAGCGGCGCGGTCAGCAGCAGCCCTAACAGCAGGAAAGCCAGGCCGCCCTGTGCCGCGGGTTGGGCTGCAAGGTAATAACACACCCCTGCGCTGGCGGCCAGCACGGCCGCGGCCGTGACCTGCAGGGCTGTGCCGGGTTGTTGGGGAGGGGTGAAGGTGGGTGCGGTTGCCATGATTTCGTGGTTTCTGGGGCAAAAAGGGCGTTGGACGCGCCGCCATTATATCGGGCAGCGAGCCAAAGTGGGGGGAGGGCGCGTTCTGTCATTTCATGTCGGCTTTTTCAAGGAGAGTCAGACGCCACTCGCAACACCGCCTCGCCGTTGATGCGGCTGGCTTTCAGGTCTTGGAGCGCCTTTTGGGCGTCTTCCAACGGGTATTCGGTGACGGTGGTGTGTACGGGAATTTCGGCGGCGAGTTTCAGGAATGCCACGCCATCCTGATAGGTGGCGTTGGCGACGCTGCGGAGGGTGCGTTCCCAGTAAATGAGGGGGTAGGGCATTTCGGGAATGGGGCTCATGTGAATGGCGTTGATGGCCACCGTGCCGCCGCGGCGGACGTTTTCCAGGGCGCGAGGCACCACTTCGCCCGCGGGGGCAAAGATGACGGCGCGATCCAGCGGCTTGGGGGCTTTTTCGTCAGGGCGGCCAACCCACGCCGCGCCAAGTGCTTGCGCGTGTTGCTGGTGATTCGGCGAGCGGGTGAACACATAGACCTCGCAGCCCCAATAGCGCGCCACCTGGATGGCAATGTGGGCGCTGGCCCCGAAGCCGAACAGCCCCAGGCGTTCCCCCGGCTGCAGGTCGGCTTTCTTGAGCGAGCGGTAGCCGATGATGCCCGCACAGAGCAGCGGAGCAGCGTGCAGGTCGTCCATCTTTTCAGGGATGGGCAGGGCGTAGCGGGCTTCGGCCAGCATGTATTCGGCATAGCCGCCATCCACGTGGAAGCCGGTGAAACGGGCGTTGGGGCAGAGGTTTTCTTCGCCGCGCCGGCAATACTCGCACTTGCCACAGGCGTCGTAAAACCACGGCACACCGACGCGGTCGCCGATTTTGAGGTTGGTGACGCCCTCGCCGAGTTGATCCACAATGCCGACGACCTGGTGCCCCACCGTGATGGGCAGGCGCGGGGGGTGGATGTCGCCTTCCACGGTGTGCAGGTCGGTGTGGCAGACGCCGCAGACGCGGATTTTGAGCCGTACCTGCCCCGGCCCAGGCTCAGGCATGGGGACTTCTTCCAGGCGCATAGGCTCGTTCTCAATCACATCGTGAGCATACAATCGCCAGGCACGCATGACACACCTCCGCAAAATGGCACGGCTTTTCGGGGGAACAGGCCCGAGAAGGGTTACGCCGGAGCGGCTGCGGCGGGCTGAAAGCGGGGGTCGCGGGCCAAAGTCAGCCGCAGCCCCTCGGCCAGCCCCACCCGCGGGCGGTAGTTCAGGATGCGTTCCGCTTTGGTCAGGTCGGCACACATGCGGGGCACCCCCCCGCCCGAGCGGGGGTTGTAGACAATTTGAGCATGGCTGCGGGCGGTTTCCAGCACCAGATTGGCCAGTTGGCGCACGCTGGTTTCCTTACCGCTGCCCACGTTGATGATTTCCCCTGCGGCTTGCGGCGCCGTGGCCGCAGCGACCAGAGCATTGACCACATCGTCCACAAAGACGTAGTCGCGCGTCTGGCTGCCATCGCCGTGGACCACCAGCGTGCCGCCGCGCACGGCCTGGTACAGGAAACTGGGGATAACCGGCGGGTGGGAAGGCGGCAGGTGCTGGCCGGGGCCGTAGGCGTTGAACACCCGCAGCACCACGGTTTCCATGCCCCACAACAGTCCGATGGTGCGCACATAGTGCTCGGCAGCCAGTTTGGAGACGGCGTAAGGTGACCGCGGGTTGGGCATCATCTCTTCCTTTAAGGGTTGGCTTTCCTGGAAGCCGTACACCGCGCCGGAGGAAGCCAGCACGACCCTCCGCACGCCCACGTCGCGCATGGCTTCCATCAAAGCCACCGTGCCGCCAACGTTGACGGCGTTGTATTCGCGCGGGTAGAGCACCGATTCAGGCACCGAGACGCGGGCTGCAAGATGATACACGCAGTCCACGCCCTGCAGCAGGGTCCACAACTTCGGGCGGTCGTTGATGTCGCCGCGGGTAAACATCACTTCCGGCGAAAGGGCCTCGCGGTCGCCTGCCGAAAGGTCGTCCAGCCCGCGTACCTGGTGGCCTTCCCGCACCAGGCGGTTGGCCAAAGCCGCGCCCAGGAAACCGGCTGCACCGGTGATGAGAAAATTCATGCCATAACCTCGTATCGCGCGCGGCCAAAGCCGCAGGGATGTGCCCCTGCTCATTATAGCACCGCAGCCACGCTCCAAAAGCAAACCCCCACCGCCAACCGCCCCTGCAGACGGCCAAAGGTGGGGGAAAAGGGGAAAATAAAACAGGCAAGCGGTGGCTGTCATAGCCGGCAAAGAGTGACCGTGCCAAATTGGGTGGAAAAGCTCAGGACGTGGCCAAACGCTGATAGTGCCCCCGTACATCTTCTTTTTAGGGCAAGTAAACCGCCCCCTCGCGCCGGGTGCGAGCATCCAGCGCCAGATTCAGGAACCGAGGTCGGTTGTCATCTCGTTTGAACCCCCTCATCGTTCGCGTGCGCACCTTGAACGCTCGTCCAATCACTTGCCCGGTACGGTTGTTGGTCTCTCCCGTCACTTTGGGCGCTTTCTCCAGAATCTCTAATAACAGCATTTTCAACCGATAGGCCCATGAGGCTTTCTTGCCTTTTTTAGGGGAACCCCGTCAGTTTTTCATGCCCCCACTCAAATTGGAACGGTCTCCAGAACGCGCAAAGGTTGACCCCTGCCTGCCTTTGTGGCATAATGAAAGCACTGGAAAACCGGTCTAAAGGCATTGATGGAGACGAGTAAGCCTGCCAAAGCCTGCAGCGAGCCCGGGACGGTGGAAGCCGGGCGGCAGCGCCAGGCCGAAAATCCCTCCGGAGCCGCAAACCCAACGGGGCACAAGCCCTTAGTAGGTGCGCCGGCCTCGCCCACCGTTACCAGGGCGCGGGCATAAGCCTGCCCAGGCCGTGCCCGACCGAGTGCCCGCCCTTCGCGGCGGGAACCAGGGTGGTACCGCGGGAGTTCTGCGCTCTCGTCCCTGCACGGGGCGGGAGCGTTGTGTGTTAATTATGAGTTGCGAATGGCGAATGATGACCGTGCCGCCCCCTAATTCCTAATTCTTCATTCCTCATTATCACCTCGGAGGTTTCCCATGCCCTTCACCCCCGTTTCCCCCCAAGTCAACCTTCCCGAAATGGAAGAACGCAGCCTCAAACTGTGGCGCGAGCGCGACATCTTCCACAAAACCGAGGAAACCCGCCGCGGCGGGCCGGAATTCGTGTTCTACGAAGGCCCCCCCACCGCCAACGGCAAACCCGGCGTGCATCACGTCCTCGCCCGCTCTTTCAAAGATATCTTCCTGCGCTATCGCGTCATGCGCGGCTACCACATCATCCGCCGCGGCGGCTGGGATACCCACGGCCTGCCCGTGGAAATTGAGGTGGAAAAGAAACTCGGCTTCACCAGCAAGCGCCAGATTGAGGCATACGGCGTCGCCGAGTTCAACAAACTTTGCCGCCAATCGGTTTTTGAATACATCCAGGACTGGGAAAAGCTCACCGAGCGCATCGCCTTCTGGGTTGACCTGGAAAACGCTTACGTCACCTACCACAACGAATACATTGAAAGCGTGTGGTGGATGCTGAAGCAATTGTGGGGACAGGGGCTGATTTACCGCGGCCACAAGGTCGTTACCTACTGCCCCCGCTGCGGCACCCCCCTGGCCGACCACGAAGTAGCGCAGGGTTACAAGGAAACCGACGACCCCTCGGTTTACGTCCGCCTGCCGCTGAAAGACGAACCCAACACCGCCCTGCTGGTGTGGACGACCACGCCCTGGACGCTGCCCGCCAACGTCGCCGTCGCCGCTCACCCCGATGTAACCTATGTCAAAGTCCGCCGCGCCCTGCCCGGCGGCGGCGAAGAATTCCTCATCGTGGCACAGCCCCTGCTGGAAAAGGTCTTCCGCGACGAGGAAGTGGACATTGTGGCCGAATTCCCCGGCAAGGCGCTCAAAGGCAAACGCTACCAGCCCCTCTTCACCTTCGTGCCGCCCGAAAAGCCCGCCCACTTCGTGGTGCTGGCCGACTTCGTGACCACCGAAGACGGCACCGGCCTCGTCCACATGGCGCCCGCCTTTGGCGAAGACGACATGGAAATGGCGCGCCAATACGACCTGCCGGTCATCAACACCGTCAAGCCCGACGGCACTATCGTGGAAGCCGTGCGCCCGTGGGCGGGCATGTTCTTCAAAGACGCCGACCCGCTCATCATGGAAGACCTGCAAAAGCGCGGCCTGCTCTTCCGCGGCGAAACCTACACCCACAGTTACCCCTTCTGCTGGCGCTGCGGCACCCCGCTGCTCTACTACGCCCGCCCCACCTGGTACATCCGCACCACCGAGAAGAAAGACCGCCTCGTGGCGCTGAACGAAAAAATCAACTGGGTGCCCGATTACATCAAGCACGGGCGCTTCGGCAACTGGCTGGAAAACAACATTGACTGGGCCCTGGGGCGGGAACGCTACTGGGGCACCCCCCTGCCCGTGTGGGAATGTCAGGAATGCGGCCACCAGCACGCCGTGGGTTCCGTGGCCGAACTTTCCGAAATGGCCGGAAAAGACCTCAGCAACCTTGACCTGCACCGCCCCTACGTGGACGAAGTGACCCTGATCTGCCCCAAATGCGGCGGCGAGATGAAGCGCGTGCCCGAACTCATTGATGTCTGGTTTGACTCCGGCGCGATGCAGGTCGCCCAGTGGCATTACCCCTTTGAGAACAAAGAACTTTTTGAAAAACAGCACCCCGCCGACTACATCTGCGAAGCCGTTGACCAGACCCGCGGCTGGTTCTACTCCCTGCACGCCATCAGCACCCTGCTGTTCGACGATGTAGCCTTCAAAAATGTCGTTTGCTTAGGGCTGATTCTGGACGAAAACGGCCTCAAAATGTCCAAATCCCGCGGCAACATCGTTGACCCGTGGGAAGTCATCAACCGCCACGGCGCCGACGCCCTGCGCTGGTATCTCTTCACCGCCGGCCCCCCTGGCGACAGCAAGCGCTTCTCCACCAACCTGGTGGGCGAAAGCGTGCGCCGCTTCTCCCTCACCCTCTGGAACGTGTACGCTTTCTTCACCACCTACGCCAGCCTGGACGGCTGGACACCTTCCCCCGACGCCCAGCCCGCCTACACCGAACTTGATCGCTGGTTGCGTTCCGAACTGCACGCCCTCACCAAACAGGTTACCGAAGCCTACGAAGCCTACGACGCCCTCGGCGCCACCCGCCCGGTGGAAGCCTTCGTGGAACGGCTTTCCAACTGGTACCTGCGCCGCAGCCGCCGCCGCTTCTGGAAGAGCGCCTCGGACGCTGACAAAGAGGCTGCCTACAGCACCCTCTACGAAGCCCTGACCACCATCGCCAAACTGATTGCCCCCGCGATGCCCTTCATGGCCGAGGAACTCTACCAAAACCTGGTGCGCGGCGTGGATGAAAGCGCCCCCGAATCCGTCCACCTGGCCGACTGGCCGACCTACGACGCCGCCGCGATCGACGAAACGCTGAACGCCGAAATGGCCCTGGTGCTCAAACTGGTTTCCCTCGGCCATGCCGCCCGCAACAAAGCCGGCATCAAGGTGCGCCAGCCGCTGCAGGAAGCCGCCTTCGCCGTCGGGCGCGCCGCCGAGCAGGATGTCATCACCCGCTACGCCGACCTGCTGGCCGACGAACTGAACGTCAAGCGCGTCCGTGTGCTCCACGGGCAGAGCGAGGCGGTGGCCTTCCGCCTGAAGCCGCTGCCCAAGCAACTGGGGCAGAAATACAAGGGGCTGTTCCCGAAAGTGCGGCAGGCCATTCTGGCGCTGGAAGCCGAACCCGCCGCCCACCGCTTGCTGGCAGGCGAGCCCGTGACCGTGGAAGTGGACGGGCAAACCTACGAAATTCAGCCCGACGAAGTGGAAGTCATCATGGAAGCCCACGGCGGGCTGACCGTGGTCAGCGAAGGCGCGTACTTAGCGGCGCTGAACACCGAAATCACCCCCGAACTGCGGCAGGAAGGCCTCGCCCGCGACTTCGTGCGCTGGGTGCAAAACGCCCGCAAAGAAGCCGGCCTCGACCTCGCCGACCGCATCCGCCTGTTCTACCAGGCGCCGGAAGACATCGCCGCCGCGGTGGAAGCCTATCGGGATTACATCATGGGCGAAGTGCTGGCTGTGGAAATGACCGCCGCCGCCCCGCCCGAAGGGGCTTTTGCTGCCGAAGCCGCAGGCGGCAAGGTCACGCTTGGCATTCAAAAAGTGTGAGCCAAGGCTCACCGCGGCAGAAGCCCGCGTCGGCGCGCGAAAGCCTCTCCGCGCGCCGGCGCGGGCTAACCGCTTGAGAGAGGGAGCTTTCCGTTGTGAGCAGCAACAATTTCTGCCATGATGCCCGTCGCAATGGCCTCAAAGGAAGCCCCCAGCCTGAACCCCACCGGCCCATGAATGCGGGCCAGGTCGGCGGGGGTAAAGCCGCGTTCCCGCAAAGCCTCTTGCCGGTGGGCCTGTGTGCGGCGGGAGCCTAAAAGGCCGATGTACCCCACCGGGCTGCGCAGCGCGGCTGCCAGCGCCGGCACATCAAATTTGGGGTCGTGGGCAAGCACCACCACCGCGTCGGAAGGGCGCAAAAACGGCGGCGTGAGGGCTTCCTGCGGCCAGGCCAGCACCCGCGTTGCAGCAGTGGGGAAGCGCTCGGGGGTGTTCCACAGCGGGCGCGGGTCAATGATGCGCGTCCGATAGCCCGCCACGGCAGCCAGCCGCGCCAGCAATTGTGCCAGATGAACGGCCCCCACAATGTTCAAAACCGGCGGCGGGGTAAAAGTCTGAACAAAGCATTCCCCTTGCGCCGTGGCGCGGCGCACAGCCTGAGGGCCGGGGAAGGCTCCTGCCAGCGCTTCGGCAAGCGCCGGGTTGCCTTCTTGCCGCCCGTCTTCCCAGGCGAGCAAATGCCCCCGCCCGGCAAGCGAAGTGACCAGCGCCACGGTTTCACCTCGGCGCAACGCGGCCAGCAAGTGCGCGTGCACCGGTGTGAACTGCGTAACGTGCACTTCAATTTCGCCGCCGCAGGTCAGCCCAACTTCCCAGCCGTTTTCGTCGGCAGGGGCGTAGTGAAGCACCCGCGCCGACCGGCCCGCCAGCAACGCCTGGGCTTCCTGCACCACGGCGTTTTCCACGCAGCCCGTGCTGACCGACCCGGCGATTTTCCCCGACGCCGTCACGGCCAGCCACGACCCCGCCGGGCGCGGCGCGGGCCGCCGCGCCTGCACCACCACGGCCAGCGCGACGCGCTCCCCGGCGGCCAGCCACTGCTCTAACTCGGCAAGGATTGTTCTCATCCGGAGGCTCCTTTGGGGAAATGAGCACGAGGGCGCGTCTATTGTACCGCCGGGAAGCCTGGCGCGGGGAACGCGCTTGCAAGGGGTTCCTGCCTTGCCCTGCTGCCCCCGAATTCTAACGCCATTCTGATAAAATCCGTGCTATAATGGAAGCACAACCCGGGGATGAAAGGCTTCGACGGAGAAGGCAAGGTCCCGGATTGCGAGCCGAGAGGCGCCGAACTCGTAAAATCAGCGCAAAAAATAAGTGCCAACCGCACTCCTGTTGCTGCCATGCCTCTCGCTGCGTAAGCAGTTGAAGGCAGGCACTACCGTCTCAACATGAGGCGGCGTCCGCCCACCCCGTTCCCCGGCCGGAGGTGGTGTCGGGCGGGACAAAGCCGGGGTGCCGCACGGGATGCCGCTCACCGTGCGAAAGAGGCGCTTTCGGGCGCCGGCGGCTGGCCCGGCCAACCCCTCTGTCGGTCGTGGGGTGGTTGGGCGAGAACAAACGACCGACTACGCTCGTAGACATCCGAGGGCCGACTTCTTCGGACGCGGGTTCGATTCCCGCCATCTCCACCTGCCGCAAGGGGCAACGTCGCGTTGCCCCTTCGCATGTCCCTTACTCACTTCCCCGATTTTCTTCAAGGAGGTGTGCTCATGGGCAAAGGCGACCGCCGCACCCGCCGCGGCAAAATCTGGCGTGGTTCGCACGGCAAGACCCGCCCCAAGCCGAAAAAGGCCCGCAAACAGGCCGCATAGCACGACGACCGGCAGCCCCCGCCTGATGGTGAGGGGCGGCGGCGTTTAAAAGGGAGCCGGCGCCGGGTATTTCCGCGTCAGGCGAGGCGGCGGATCAGAGCAGGGAAGGCGGGTCGAGGAACACATCCCACTCGCCCAGGCGGCGGCCGCGCAAAATATCTGCCGGGGAAGGGCCGCGCAGCAACACATGCCAGCAGTAGCGCCCCCGCACGCGGGCGTAGAAACACGGCGCCGGGCCAATGATTTGCGTGGCGGGGTGAGGCCCGGCCTGCACCCAGGCGCGCAGGCGGGCTGCCATCTTCGCGGCTTCTTCCTCTGTGCGTTCAGCCTCCCAGCCGTGGTAAACCAGCCGCGCGAGGTGTGCGTAGGGCGGGTAGCCCAGTTTGCGGCGGTAGGCCAGTTCCTGCCGGTAAAAGCCCTGAAAATCGTGCCGGGCGGCAGCCTGGATGGCGTAGTGTTCCGGCATGTAGGTCTGCAAAATCACCTTGCCGCCCAAAGGGCTGCGCCCGGCCCGCCCGGCGACCTGCGTGAGAATCTGAAAACCACGCTCGGCGGCGCGGTAATCGGGCAGGGTGAGCCCCACATCGGCCAGCACGATGCCCACCAGGGTTACATAGGGCAGATCCAGCCCCTTGGCGAGCATCTGCGTGCCGATGAGGATGTCGGCGCGGCGGGCGACGAAATGGCTGAGGATGGCTTCGTGCCCGCCCGCGGCGCGCACAGCGTCGGCATCCCAGCGCAGGGTGCGCGCCTGCGGAAAGCGCCGCCGCACCTCGGCTTCCACCCGCTCGGTGCCCGCGCCGTAAGGCCGCACCCGCTCGCTGCCGCATACCGGGCAGGTTTTCGGCATCTTGCGCCGATAGCCGCAATGGTGGCAAATCAGCGTGTTTTCCTCTTTGTGGTAAGTCAACGGCAGGTCGCAGCGGGGGCAGCGGAAGACGTGGCCGCAATCGCGGCAGAAAACATAGGTGGCGCTGCCGCGCCGGTTGAGGAACAGAATGGCCTGCTCACCGCGGCCCAGCGTGGCTTCCAGCGCCGCCAGCAAAGGGCGGCTGAAGATGCCCGTGTGGCCGGAACGCAATTCGGCGCGCATGTCCACCACTTCCACCGGCGGGAGGTCGGCGGCCAGGGCGTCGCCGGCCAGGGGGCGGTAGCGGGGGCGGGCAGCCGCCGTGGGGTGCGCGGCCACGGTTTCCCGATGGGCGAGGATGCGGTCGGGCAGTTCCAGCAGGGTCAGGAAGCCGCGGCGGGCGCGGGCGTAGGTCACGACATCGGGCGTGGCGCTGCCCAGCAGCACCGGCGCCGGGGCGAGGCGGCCGTAGGCCAGCGCCACTTCGCGGGCGTGGTAGTGGGGCAGCCGCTCGGCTTCGTAGTAGGCTTCCTCATGGCATTCATCCACCACGATGAGCCCGAGGTCGGCAAAAGGGGCAAACAGGGCGCTGCGGGGGCCGATGAGCAGCCGGATTTCCCCCTGCCGCACCCGCAGCCAGGTGGCGTAGCGTTCCCCTTGCGAAAGGCCGGAATGCAGCACCCCCACCGCGCTTCCAAACCGGGCCCGGAAGCGCTGCACGGTCTGGGGGGTAAGGGCGATTTCGGGCACCAGCACGGCCACCTGCCGCCCCAGCGCCAGGGTTTCGGCCGCGGCGCGCAGGTAGATTTCGGTCTTGCCGCTGCCGGTAACGCCGTGGAGCAGCACGGGCGGGGGTGTTTCCCCTTCGGCGGCGGCATGCAGGCGGGGGCGGATGACTTCCCACGC
>JALUXH010000218.1 GCA_027019065.1 Anaerolineales bacterium | reverse complement strand
GGCTTCAGGAAGCGGCCTGAGCGCCCTTTTTGAGCACTTTGTGCCGCTTTCTGGGCGAAAGGCGAGTGCCTTTCGCCCTACCCGGCGACTTTCCTCGGGGTTTGGGAGGCCGAGCCGGTGTCCCAAACGTGCGAAGAAGTCGCTTGAAGTCCCGCTGGACAGAAGAAGGTGTGGCTTTGCCCTGCTTGTAGTGAGGGAGATACTTCTCCCAGGGACGCGGGGTGGCGACAGCCGCGTGGCGGGCGACCCAAAGTTGCAAGTAGGCCAGATGAACCAAAAGCCACCAATGCTCTTCATGTTCCGTTTTTGGGGTCTGGAACTTGTCCAGGAGCAAGCGCTGTTTGCCAAAGCGGAAGAAGTGTTCCAGGTCACTGCGCTGGGCGTAGGCTTCATAGATGTCTTGCAAGCTGAGTTCGTGACGGCGCTCCCCGAATATCAGTAGCCAGAGGGGACGCTTGAAAGCAGACTGGCCGTTTTCGTCCAGCAGGACGATACGCACCAAGGTGAAGGGGTACTGGTGCATGCGCAGTCGGTGGGGCTTGTTCTTGCCGCGCATGAGCATGTTGTGCCAGGCTTGGATACGGACGGTGTAGTGTTTGCCCCGCCGGCTGACGAAGGGAAGTTCCAGGGTGTCATCAGGCGTATGCCAAGTGGCAGAGTCTTGCAGGCGGAAAGCCGCACCGTAGTGCCCCGGCGCCCCGCCCGTTTTGGCTGCACTGCGCTCGTTTTGGCGGTAAAACACCCGATTGCTGCGGGAACGCACAATGGTGACCAGATTGGGATGCTTGCGGTGGGCAGCCAGATAACTGGGGCGGGCATAGTCGCTGTCCGCCACTTCCACCACCAACTGACTGTGAAAAGGCATCTGAGGGTCGGACAACAAGGCATTGATTTGCTCTTTCCCGACCTCAAACTTGCGCTTATCAGAGGGCACCCGCTCACAGGAAAGCGGCACCACCCAAGGCACGGGCGAATTTGCCTCCTTCTCCGGCAGTAAGGCCACCGTGGAGTACTGGTGTCCGATAGTCACTGGCTTGTTGTCTTTGAGCGCCCCTGGCTTGTACACGAAAGTGCGGTCTTTCAGAGTGGAAGCATATTCCCGCGGCTGCGAGGTCACATCGACGCCCATCAGCCAGAAGGCGCGCTTCTTGGGAACGGGAAGATACTTCGCTGCCAGATGAGCCAGTGCCCCAGCCTGAGGGCGATAGCCCCCAATGGCTTGGAAGAGGGCGGTATAGTGACGCCGAAAGGCTGGTTCCAGACTGAGCTCGACCACATGGCGGGCATGCTGGTTGCTGGACAGAGCGTCCAGCAGGTCCATCAACGTATCGGCCCGTTTGTTAAAGTTCTGGTACACTTGTTGCCGGAACTGTGTTAGGTTGTGTGGCTTGTTCATACCCACATCTTGACACAGTTCCGCCTATTTTGTCAAAAGTCCAATCTGTAAAATTCTGTGTCTTCTGTGGTTTTATTCCTCAATCGGCGAAATCTGCGTAATCTGCGGTTTTACTTGATAAGAGGCAACGATGCTCGCGAAACTGCTCTCCGCTTCGGTGTTGATCGGCATTCTGGCTTCGGGCGTCAGGCTGGCGACGCCGTACCTGTACGCGACCATCGGTGAAACTTTTGGTCAGCGGAGCGGTGTGCTCAACCTCGGCGTGGAAGGCCAGATGCTGCTGGGCGCGTTTTTCGCCTTCTATGTCACCCTGGTCACGGGAAGCCTGTGGCTGGGTGTGCTGGCCGCGGCGGTGGTGGGTGCGCTCATGGGGCTGGCGATGGCCTTCGTCACCGTCAACCTGCAGGCCGAGCAGGGCATCAGCGGCATCGGCTTTTACCTATTCGGCTTGGGGCTGAGCGATTTGCTCTTCCAGAAACTCGTCGGCACGGTGAAGACCATTCAGGGCTTCCCCCCGATTTACATTCCCGTGCTGAGCGGCCTGCCGGTGCTGGGGCCGGTGCTTTTCCAGCAGAACATTTTGGTTTACGTTGCCTACGCGCTGGTGCCGCTGGCGTGGTTTGTGCTCAACAAAACCACCCTTGGCCTGAAAATCCGCTCGGTGGGCGAAAACCCCCAGGCCGCGGATTCGCTGGGCATCAGCGTGGCGGCGGTGCGCTATTACACCATCATCCAGGGCGGCGTGCTTTCGGGCATTGCGGGCGCGTCGCTTTCCATTGGCTTGCTCAACGTCTTCCAGCAAAACATGACCAGCGGGATGGGCTTCATTGCCGTGGCCCTGGTCTATTTTGGGGCATGGCGTCCTTTGGGTGTGCTGGGCGGCTCGCTGCTTTTCAGCATGGTCAACGCGCTGCAACTCTGGATGCAGGTCGTGGGCGTGCCCATTCCGCCGGATTTGGCCGTGATGATGCCCTACGTCCTCACGATTTTGGTGCTCATGGTCACGGTTTCCAAAGTGCGTGCGCCCTCTGCTCTTGCCAAACCGTTTGAACGGGAAGGGTGAATCCACCGATTGACACAGATTTGCACCGAACGGATGGTTGAAACCGCAGATTTCGCAGATTCTGCAGAAAAATCTGTGTAATCTGTGGTTCGTAATCTGTGGTTCGTTTCGTCCGCTTTTCACCTTTTGAAGGAGGAACCGATGAGCAAGAAACTTTATGTTCTCCTCTCCGTGCTGCTGGTGGCGGCGTTCGTGTTGGCGGCCTGCGGGAAGGCCGCGCCCGCCCCCAGCAAGACCGAAGCCCCCAAGAAGCCCTTCCGCATCGCGGTGGTACTGCCCAGTTCCATCAACGACCTGGCGTTCAGCCAGAGCATGTATCAGGCGCTGCTCGCGGTGCAGAAGAAGATGGGTGGCAAGGATGCCATGCAGTTCGTGTATTCGGACGGCATGTACAAGGTGGACGACGCCGCCGCTGCCATCCGCGATTACGCTTCGCAGGGCTACGACCTTGTCATCGCCCACGGCTCGCAATACGGCTCATCGCTGCAGGAAATCGCGCCCGACTTCCCGAAGACCAGTTTCGCCTGGGGCACCACGGTGGACACTTTCGGGATGCCCAACGTGTTTGCCTACGAGGCGGCTTCTGAGGAAGGCGGCTATGTCAACGGCGTGATGGCGGCGAAACTTTCCAAGAGCGGCGTGCTGGGCGTGATTGGACCGATTGAAACCGGCGACGCTTCGCGCTACGTGCAGGGCTTCATCGCTGGCGCGAAGGCCACCAATCCCAACATCAAGGTCAACGTGACGTGGACGGGCTCGTTCTCGGATGTTTCCGCCGCAGCCGAAGCCGCCAATACCCACATTTCCGCCGGCGCGGATGCGCTCACCGGCACGGCGCAAATGGTCGTGGGCGCAATCGGCGTAGCGAAGGAAAAGAACGTCCTCTGGTTCGGGACCCAGGCCGACCAGAGTTCCCTTGCCCCCAACATCGTGGTCGCCAATCAGGTTTACCACTGGGAGGTCGTGCTGACCAAGATGATTGACCTGATTCAGCATGGAACGCTGGGTGGTCAATCCTTCACCATCAACCTGAAGAACGGCGGCGAGGTGATTGAATACAACCCGCAGTACAACCTGCCGCCCGAGGTGAAGAAAGCCGCCGAAGACGCCATCAAGGGCATTGAAGACGGCTCCATCAAGATTGAGTTGAAGAAGTAACCTTGCCCACAAGCGTAGGGGCGTAGCGGCGCTACGCCCCTACCCCTGATGGTGCGATGCCATGACCCACCCTAACGCCCCGGCCCTACCCACCCGCCGCATCCAAGCCGTGGCGATGCGCGGCATCACCAAGCGCTTCCCCGGCGTGCTTGCCAACGACCACGTGGATTTTGACGTCCACGCGGGCGAGGTGCACGCGCTCCTCGGCGAAAACGGCGCGGGCAAGAGCACCTTGATGAAAATCCTCTACGGGCTTTACCAGCCCGACGAGGGCGAAATTTACATTGACGGCGAGCGGGTGGAAATCCACTCCCCCAGCGACGCCATTGCCCACGGTATCGGCATGGTGCACCAGCACTTCATGCTGGTGGAAACCCTTACCGTCGCCGAAAACGTTGCCCTCGGTTTGCCTTCATCCCGCGGCGTCCTTACCGATTTGGATGTGGTTTCCCGCCGCATTCTGGAACTCGCCGAGACCTATGGCCTGCACATTGACCCTTCCGCCTACATCTGGCAGCTCTCGGTGGGTCAGCAGCAGCGGGTGGAAATCATCAAGGCGCTCTACCGCGGCGCTTCGCTGCTCATTCTGGACGAGCCCACCGCGGTGCTCACCCCGCAGGAAGTGGACGAACTCTTCGCCATCATGCGCCAGATGACGCAGGACGGGCACGCACTGATTTTCATCTCCCATAAACTGCACGAAGTCATTGAAATCAGCGACCGCGTGACCGTGCTGCGCGACGGGCGCAAAATCGGCACCCGCCCGACTTCCGAGGTCACGAAAGAAATTTTGGCGAACTGGATGGTCGGCCGCGAGGTGTCGCTGGTGCTGGAGCGCGGCGAGAGCGAAATCGGCGAGCCGCGGTTGGTGCTGGAGGGCGTGAGTTGCGAAAGCGACCGCGGCACCCCCGGCCTGCGGGACGTCAGCCTTGAGGTGCGCGCTGGCGAAATTTTGGGCATCGCAGGCGTTTCGGGCAACGGCCAGTTGGAACTCGCGGAGGTCATTGCCGGGCTGCGCGAGGTCACCGCGGGCCGCATTCTGCTGGAAGGCGAAGACGTTACCGCCCTGCCCGTGGGGGCGCGCACCGACCGAATGCTTTCCTACATCCCCGAAGAGCGGATGCGCGACGGCATGATTGGCGATTTCACCGTGGCTGAAAACCTGATTTTGCACGAGCACCACAAGCCGCCGTTTTCCCGCCGCGGCTTCCTCAACCTGCGCTACATCGCCGGGCACAGCGACCGGCTCATCGAGCAGTTCCGCATCAAGACGCCCTCACGCAACACTTTGGCGAAAAGCCTCTCCGGCGGCAACATCCAGAAAGTGGTGCTGGCGCGAGAACTGGCGCGGCAGCCCCGCGTGATCATCGCCGCCCAACCCACCCGCGGTCTGGACATCGGCGCGACCGAATACGTCCGCGAGCAATTGCTGGCTCAGCGCCGCGCCGGCGTGGCCGTGCTGCTGATTTCCGAAGATTTGGATGAAATTCTGGCGCTTTCCGACCGGATTGCGGTGCTCTACGAAGGGCAGGTGATGGACATCCTGCCGCGGGAAGAAGCCACCGCCGAGCGCCTGGGCCTGCTGATGGCGGGCGTGCAGGCCGGTTGATTCGTTCTAATCCCCCGCCCCCACAAAAGCCTCCAGCCCCACCGCCACGTGCGGAAAGTCGCGCAGGATTTGGCGATCCACCGTGACTAATGGCACGCCCAAATCCTGCGCCAGCGCCACAAATTCGCAGTCGTAGGCGGAAAGGGCGCTCTGGCTGGCGAGGGTGAGCACGGCAAGGGAAGGCACGGCGAATTCCCGCCCCGCCAGCAGGCGGCTTGCCTCGTCCATGATTTGGAGGGCGTCTTCCAGGGTCAGCAAGCCCTTGCGGAGATAAAGGGTGAGCACATAGCGCAGTTCGCTGCGCCACAGCAAGGGAGCCGCCCACGCGCTGTCCTTTTTCAGGGCTTCCTCGGCATGGGTGCTGTGCGGGCTGTTCAGGAAAAGGTAGCCGATGACGTTCGTATCCACCACAATCATGGCCGCCCTTCCCGCTTGGCCGCGTTGAATGCCTCGTCGGTGATGGCGTAGCCTGCGGTTTTCTCCCGCAACCGGCGGGCGCGTGCCAAAAACTCCTCCGGTTGGATGGCGTAACTGCGCACCGCCTGCTCAAGGCACACGATGACCTCGCTGTTGATGCTTCGCCGATGGCGCTCGGCCTGCCGTTTCAGCGCCTCGTAGAGGTTGTCGGGAATGTTCTTGATGGTTAGCGTTGGCATGAAAACCTTCCTCCGGTTCCGTTTTGGAACCATTATGGAATAAAACGCCTCTGTTGTCAAGCACGTTGTCATTCGCACGATATAGAACGCCGCAACGCCCTAACGCCCCAATGCATTTTCAAACAAGATTTCAGTTATTGCGAAATGTGTGATCTGTCGCGCTTGTGGCAATATCTCACCCATCCCCCGATGAGCCTTCGCCTGCGCTCGGCTCATCTGCCCCCTTCCCTCCCTTACTAAGGGAGGGAAGGGGGCGGCTACGGTGACGCGACCGCGTCACCGTAGCGGGGGTAGGGAGAGATCAAAAATTTGGACGCTAAGTTGCAAAAGGTCTAAACCAACTATCAGGGTTGATTATGCACTAACAACCTAACGACCCCATTCCCTCGATTCCTCAATCCCTCAATCCCTCAACCCCCATGTGGCACACCTACCTCCGCCCGAAAACCGTTGAAGAAGCCCTGCAGATGTTGGCCGAAGCAGGGGAAGCCGCCGTGCTGATCGCCGGCGGTACCGACCTGATGCTGGATTTGCAGCAGGGGCGGCACCCGCCCGTGCAGGCACTGGTGGACATCACCGAAATCCCTGAACTGCGGGTGCTGGAAATCCGCGGCGACCAACTCTTTGTCGGCGCGGGTGTGCCGCTCAACCGCGTGGCGGCATTGCCTTTGGTGCGCGAGCACGCGATGGCTTTAGCCGAAGCCACCGGCCAGATGGCAGGCTACCAAATCCGCAACGTCGCCACCTTGGGCGGCAACGTCGCTCACGCCCTCCCCGCGGCGGACGGCGCGATTGCCCTGCTCGCGCTGGACGCCCGCGCCGAGGTTGCTTCCCCGCAGGGACGCCGCCGCGTGCCCCTGGCCGACCTTTACCTCGGCCCCGGCCGCTCCGCGCTCAAGCACGAGGAAATGCTGGTCGGCTTTTGGCTGCCGCTGACGAGGCAAAAGGCGGCTTCGGCCTTCCGCCGCGTGATGCGCCCGCAGGGCGTGGCGCTGCCCATACTCAACACGGCGGTCTGGCTGGCGCGGGAAGGCGACCGCATCGCGCAAATCCGCATCGCCGTTGGCCCGTTTGGGCCGGTGCCCCGCCGCGCCACCGCCGCCGAAAGCGTCCTCTGCGGCCACACGCCCGACGAAGCGACGCTGAACGCCGCGGTGGAAGCCCTGCTCCGCGAAGCCCACTTCCGCACCAGCCGCTACCGCGCCACCGAAACCTACCGCCGCCACCTCGCGGGCATTTTGCTGCGCGAAACCGTGGGGAAGGCGTGGGAGCGGGCGAGTGGCGAGTGAAGAATTGCGAGTGGCGAGCCGCGAATTGCGAATTGCGAATTGCGTCGCAGAGCCCTCAATCCCCCAATTCCTAATTCCCTAATTCCTAATTCCTAATTCCTTCCTATGCCCACCATAACTCTTACCGTAAACGGAACTCCTCATACCCTCAACGTTGACCCCGGCGAAACCCTCGCCGACGTGTTGCGTTACCGCCTTGGCCTGACCGGCACCAAAATCGGTTGTCAGGAAGGCGAGTGCGGCGCGTGCACCGTGGAAGTGAACGGCGAGGCGATGCTTTCCTGCATTTACCCCGCCGAGCGCGCCGACGGCAAAAGCGTCCTCACCATTGAAGGGCTGGCACAGAAGCGTGACCACGAATTCATCTTGCACCCGCTGCAGGAAGCCTTCGTGGAGCACGGCGCGGCCCAGTGCGGCTTCTGCACCCCCGGCCAAATCATGGCCGCCCACGCCCTGCTGGAACACAACCCCGACCCCGGGCCCGAGGACATCCACCACGCGCTGAAGGATAACCT
>JALUXH010000217.1 GCA_027019065.1 Anaerolineales bacterium | reverse complement strand
TTCTGACCCCGCCAGATACCACCCCCGTCCCGGTAACATTATCATTTGGCGGTCACTTTGCTCCGGTAACATTATCATTTGGCGGTTATTTCCCTTCCGGTAACATTTTCATTTGACTGGACACGGCATGGCAAAATTCAGCCGCATGGTCTTTCGGCGGCCGTACCGCGGCAGCGAGCGGCCGTTCGCCCGCAAAAAAACGGGCGCCGCACTTGCACCGCCCGGGCGCGCCCAAAGGCGGGAAGTCAGCCTTCCCGCCTTTGGCGTGCCGCACAAAAGAGGGTCAGGGCAGTTCGGGGAAGCCGTTCACCTCATCGTTATGGAACCAGATGAACTCGTTGGCTGCGTGCATGGCGCCGGCAGTATTGAACCGGCCGTCGGTAACGCTCCAGTGCCCATCGGTAAAAGTGACCTCGGTTGCAAACACGGGGGCAATGCCGAACGGTCCGCCCGCCATCGGCGGCTTCGGGATGGTCGGGTAGCCGTAGAAGATCGGCGGCTCGCTTTGTTCAAACTTGCCTTTGGCCACCGGGATGGGCGGCACCGATTGCTGCAAACCGCTCTTGTTGACCACATTCAGGAAGAAATGGGTGAAGATGTTGCTCACCGTCTTTTGGTCCACCGCGTCACCAGCGTAGTAGCGCAGGCTGTTGAGGGCGCCCATGATGACGGCCACGTGGTCAATGGTATAAGCATGCTGGCTGTTGAAAATGCCGTGGGCGGCATCATAATCGGCAGCCAGAGCCGCAAAGGCGTCGGCGGCAGCCTTCACAAAGGCGTCATCGCCGGTAACACGGTAGGCTTCTATCAGCCCGCGAATGGCCCAGGCCTGCTCGGTGGCGTTGGTGCGTTTCTCGGCGGCCAATGCTTTCCCGAGGGAAGTGATGCGCCCCACGGCGGCCTTGCGATGGTCGGCATTGGCCGTGTGGGCGGCGTACCATGTCAGCGCCTGGATGGCCAGGGAGGTTTCCTCAATGTTGGCCGGCTGCCGCTGAGCCAGCGCCTCAAAGAGAGCGTCGGCGGCGCCCAGGAACATTTTTGCCTGCTCGGGGTTGTAGTAGCGATTGGTAGCGCTGTGCGGGAGGGTCTTGGCCTGCAGCGTCCCCCCCACATCACTCAGGGCTTCCAGCATCACCCAGTTGCCGGTGTAGTCCAGGGTGCCATCGCTGTTGACGAACAAGCCATCGGCGTTTTTCAGGTTTTTCAGCGCGTAGAGCGACTGCATTTTGGCAGAAGCGTTCATAATCATCCCGACAAAGCGCCATTGTGCGCCGAAGTTGTCGTTGGCGGTGCCGAAGTGATCGTCCACATGAAACTGCTTGGCCCATTCGCTTTCTTTGGTAATCGTCCAGCCCATGGCTCGGGTGGTCACGGTCGCATCAAATGTGTCCGGGTTCCAGCGCTGGGTGCTGAAATCGGGCGGGACGAGTTTTTGGGTATAGTGGGGGTCGCCGGCAGCATACACGGCTTGCAACAGCGTCACACCTTTGGCCGGTGCGGCGGTGTCGCCATCGGCGGGGTTGGCATCGGCAGCCTTGACCATGGCCTGCACGGTGGCCGCATCCGGCTTGAAAGGCACACCCAGGCCGGAACGCATGACCAGGTTTCCGAGGTTGTAGCGAGAATACCAGTAGCCTTCTTCTTCAGCGGCGGTTTCATTGAAAGCCACCGGCGCCTGCGTGGGCGCTGCCGTTGCCGTAGGCGGAGGCGGCGCAGTGGGTTTGGCAGTGGGCCTGACGGTCGGCGCGGGCGCCGTTGTGGGCGGCGCGGAAGGCTTCGGCGCAGGCGTTGGCGCCGAAGCACACGCCGCCGCAACCAGCGCAAAGACGAGCAAGGTAAACCAAACAATCTTCTTCATGTCCTGTTTCCTTTAGGGTCACTGGGGGAAGGCCGGCGGGCCCTTACAAGCCTTCCCCATCAACGGAAGCAGAAGCCGCTTTCGGCCGGAAAGACGGTTTCGGCATAGTCACTCTTCAGACGAACAAGACCGCGTCAATCTTACCCCCGCACAGGGCAGAGCCCATTTGTGTTATCATCGGCACGCGGGAACCCCCGCCGGAAACACCCAAACCCCAACTCGCAGGAGGCTCTCATGTCATCCACAGACCGCCGCGCCCTGGAAGAACGCCTGCGCCGGGAAGGCCGTTTGCCCCCCGGCCAGTCTCTAACCCTCAAGTTCCCTGCCCTGCAGGCCAGCCCTATTCCTTCTTTTGACCCCGCGACGTGGGATTTCCGCATTTGGGGCGAAGTGGAGCAGCCCGTCCGCTGGACGTGGGAAGCCTTCCAGCAATTGCCCCGTGTGCGCGTGGTCATGGACATCCATTGCGTGACCCGCTGGAGCAAATTTGACACGGTGTGGGAAGGCGTCTCGGTGCGCACGCTGGTGGAACAGGGCTTCATCAAACTTAAACCCACCGCCCGCTATGTCATTCAACATGCCGAATACGGCTTCACGGCCAATCTGCCGCTGGAGATTGTGCTGCAGGAAAACTTTCTGCTGGCCACGCACTTCAACGGTGAGCCGCTCACCCCCGAGCACGGCTACCCGTTGCGGGCGGTGATCGGCTCTATTCCCCAACGGCCCGACCTGAAAACCCCCTATTTCTGGAAAGGGGCCAAATGGCTGCGCGGCCTGGAATTCACCCCCGAAGACCACCCCGGCTATTGGGAACAGGCAGGCTATCATAACGAAGCCGACGTCTGGGCAGAACAGCGCCGTCAGGTATAGGCGGCTTCCCCCGGATATTCAGGTTGTGTGCGGAGCAACACGACTGCTCCGCGCCGCCGGCTTTCCCATCAAAGCCTTCCCGCCCGAATCGCGGCGCGGCCATGCCAGGCAAAAATATGCCTGGCATGGCCTTTTGTTACTTCCCGGTGCTGCCTTGCCTTCACCCCAAAACCATACCCACCCGCGGAGGCGAAAGAAAAGGCACCGGCAGCGCCGTTCCTAATCGCCGCCTCCGCCGCCCTGATTGTTGCTGTGGCAGGCCAGGCAGGTGTAAGTGCGCACGGTGCTGGGATGGCAGGTGCGGCAGGACGTGTGCCCGTGATTGATGCCCACCCCGCCTTCGCTGGCAATGGCAGGATGCGAACCCAGGTATTTTGCCGGCCGCCAGGCCGCGGTGGTGTGGCACGAAGCGCAGCGGGTGCCAAAAGCGCCGCGATGGAAAGCCGGGTCCTGATGACAGGAAACACAGGTGGTCGGCGTGCCCTTGAAGCGGTTGTTCGTGTGGCATGCTTCACATTTCACCTGGGCATGTTTGCCCGTGAGCGGGAAGTTGCTTTTGCTGTGATCAAAGGTGGCGTCTTTCCAGTTGGTGGGCGTGTGGCAGGCCGCGCAATCGGTGCCGAATTTGCCGTTGTGGGCATCGTCCTTTGCATGGCAGGCGCTGCAAGCCGTCGGCGTGCCCTTGAAGCGGTTGTTCGCGTGGCACGCTTCGCACTTCACCTGGGCGTGTTTGCCTTCCAGGGGGAAACCGGTTTTGTTGTGGTCTATGGTGGCGTCTTTCCAGTGGGTGGGCTTGTGGCAGGCCCCGCAGTGAGTGCCGAATTTGCCGTTGTGGGCATCATCTTTCCGGTGGCAGGCCACACAATCGGTCGGCGTGTGCTTCAGGTCGGCCAGGCTGCGCGCGGCAGTGTGGCACTGGGAACAGGCCGTGCGGGCATGTTGCCCTTCCAGGCGGAAGAAAGCATTGTGGTCAAAATGCCGGCCGTAAGTTTCAACGCCATCATGGCAGGCAAGGCAGCGGTCGCCAAAAAGCTGGGTATGGGCATCAACAAAAGCGTGACCATCCACCTTGCGGTGGCAATCGGCGCATACGGTCTGGTCAAAGGAAATCAATTTTTCCCCGTGGCAGTCGGTGCAGGCAAAAGGCGAACCATCCTGCCGTTTTTGGTGGGCATGTAAGGAAAACCCCACGGCCTCATGGGGAAAATGCGCCGTATCCAGCACGGTCAGGGAAGCCGCTGCGCCGCGATGCTCTCGGTGGCAGGTGCGGCATTGCAACGCCCCGGCCTGACGCACCAGCGCGCCGTGCAGGGAATCGGGGCGCAGCAGTTGCTGGGCGATGTCGGTATGGCACTGCATACAGCGGTCGGCCATGTGTTCGCCGCTCCAGGGCGCCACATGGCAGCGCCCGCACTGGCCGCCGATTTCCGCGTGGGAACGCACTCCGCCCAGCACCTGCCCGCCCGCTTGGGCATTGAGCGGTCCGGGGCTGAAAATGCTGCCCCCCCTGGCCCAGACAAAGCCCGCCGCCAGCACCACGGCCGCGATGGCCGCAAGAATGCCGGTCGCGGTGAAACATCCCAGGCGTCGCGTGTTCATGCACAGCCTCCTTTGGCGGGAATGCAACGGCCTCAGCGCAGCAAGGTCGCGTAGTAAAGCGCCGCGGCGATATGAATGAAAGCCAGGGTAAACAAAGCCATCCCCAGGGGAATATGCACGGTGTGCCAGAGCCCCAGCAGGCGGCGCGCCATCGCCAGGGAAGCCATCTGCCGCCGCAGGGCGCGCCGCCGCGCCAGCAGGCGTTCCAGTTGCGCCGCCTGAGCCCGCGCGGCTTGATCCATACGCCGCTTTTCCTGCCACATCCGCAAGCGGTACTGCCATTCCATAAGCCTGCGTCCCAAAACCAGCAGCGGGGTGCGCGCTTCCGTCCGGAGTTCCGAAAGTTCAATCAGGCGGCGCGCCAGTTGCCGGGTTTCGGGAGGGCGCTGCGCCAGCCAGCGCTGCAAATCGGTTTCGGCAGCCTCAATGGCGCGCGCCAGGTCGCGGGCTTCCACCTCTGCGCCTTCCGGCGTGCGCGGCACCGCGGTGTAAATGTAGCGCCCGATAAAGCCGCTGATGACCAAAATCACCGTCAACAACATGACCACCCCGGCCAGGCCGCCGAACTTCCACGAAGTGTGCAACAGCACCATATACGGGCCCACCAGGCCGGTGTAGATGTGGAATTTCAGCCAGGTTGCCATGCGCCCCCAGCGCGCCGAGCGGGTGCGCTTGCGAAGGGAATACAACGTCTCCGTCATCAGCATGAGCAGAAAGCCCAAAATGCCCAACGAATGCCCGAAGAATGCACTGGCTTTGGGAACCGACCCCAAACGCCACACCACGGCAAGATACAGGGCGGTAATGGCCAGATTGGTGAAAAAAGCCATCCAGAGTTCGCTATTGCTATACCGATACCGTGCGGTTGCCATCTTGTACCCTCCATTGCTCCCAGAAAGCGGCCAGAATATCGGCAATCGGTGCGCCGGGGCGCAGCAGTTGCTCCCGCACGGGGGCGATATCGGCCTGCCCGGCGATCATGCGGTAAAGCGGTTGAGAAAGCAACTGGTTCCCCATGATGATGGCACCCACAATGTGCCGCCCGGCAATCATCAGGCGAATGCGGTTGACCTCAAAGCCTTCCTGCGCGGCAATGGCGTCGGGCAGGGTGCGCCAGGTTTCGCTGTCGCCGCGCACAATGCCCAGAGTGTCTTTATCGGCGCCGGGCTGCCCCACCGTGCCGATGATGGTGGTGGTAATGCCTGCCAGGCGGGTCACATTGATGGGCACTTTGCGCCGATAGGGATGATTCGCGCCGGCCATGTTGAGCCCGGCCGCCCGGCCCTGGGTGCGGGCAGTAGGCCACAACGTATCCAGTACGGTGCGGCCGCTCAGGGGGTCATACACCTCGGCCACGTCGCCGGCGGCAAACACATCGGGGTCGCCGGTACGCATGAACGCATCTACCAGCACCCCGCGCCCACAGCGCAGCCCGGCCGCTTCGGCCAGGCCTTTGTTGGGCCTCACCCCTACGGCAATGGCAACCATCTTGCATTTGATGACCTCGCCGTTTTTCAGCCGCACACCGGCCACCCTGCCGCGTTTGCCCAGAATCTCGGCCACTTCGGCATGGCGGTGAATACGCACGCCGTCTTCCTCCAACTTGCGTTCCACAATGGCCGACTCGTGTTCATCCAGCACCCGCCGCCAATAGCGTTCCCCGCGCAGCAGGTAATGCACCCGCACACCGCGGGCAGCCAGCCCTTCCACCAGTTCCAGCGCCGTGATGCCTCCGCCCACCACCACCGCCCGGCGGGCGCGCCGCGCCAGTTTCAGAATGCGCCGGGCGTCTTGCATATCGTCCAGTTTGACCACGCCTTCCAGCGCGGCCCCGGGCAGGGAAGGCATCACCGCAGAGGAGCCGGTCGCCAGCAAGAGACGGTCGTAACCGACTTCCTTGCCCTCCGCCGTCACCACCACGTGGGCCCGCAAATCCACTGCCGCCACCCGATGATGTAAAAGCCGCAAGCGCAAACGCCTGAAATCCTGCGCCGAAAACGGGAAAAGCTGCTTCTCCGGCACTTCACCGGTCAACAAATAGGCCAGGCCGGGGCGCGAATAGAACCCAAAAGGGTCTTCACTGAAAAGCAAAATTTCGCTGCCCGCATCCTGTCTGCGCACGGCTTCCGCTGCGGCCAGTGCAGCCACACCGCCGCCGACCATCACATAGCGTTTCATGGCGCTCACCCCAGCAAGGGATTTTTCTCGGCGTCGAACAGGGGCGTTTTTTCAAAACGCAGCACCCCGCGCGGGCAGCGGGCAACGCATTCCCCGCAAGTCAGGCAATGGCTATCGTGCACCGGCTCACCCAGCCAGGCATGGCGGCGCACGTCAATGCCAATGGGGCAATTGTAAGAACAAATGCCGCATTGCACACAGCGCACGTTGTCGGGCACCACATAGCCCGCGACCAGCGCCTCGCGGCGTTTGCGTTCATGCTGGAAAGCCCCTCTCAGGCTCACTTTCCACCTCCTTGAGCATTTTGGGAAACCCTGCCGCCTTCGGGCATATCGCGCGCCGCGGCTTCCGGCCCTTCGTTCACCGAAAGCGCACAGAAAGCCGCAGCACGCGCACCGGGGAAGGCGCTCCCCCGGCAGGGCCGCCTCGCAGGGCAGGCTCTCAGCCCGGCGGGGCTAATCGTCGCCTCCGCCGCCCTGATTGTTATCGTGGCAGGCCAGGCAGCTGTAGGAAGTGTAGCCGTTGGGGTGGCACACGCTGCACGTGCCGTTAGCACCGCCGTGGTAAATGTCAAAACTGTGGTTGAAATGCGCCGGCTTCCATGCCGTGGTGCTGTGGCACAGCGAGCATTGCCCGCTGAAATGATTGGCCGGGCGGCTTTTGGTGTGGCACGCCGTACAGTTGGTCGCGCCCACGGCCTGGTGGTTGAAATGCGCCGGCCGCCATGCCGTGGTGCTGTGGCACAGCGAGCACTGCCCGCTGAAATGGTTGGCCGGGCGGTTTTTGGTGTGGCACGCCGTGCAGTTGGTCGCGCCCACGGCCTGGTGGTTGAAATGCGCCGGCCGCCATGCCGTGGTGCTGTGGCACAGCGAGCATTGCCCGCTGAAATGGTTGGCCGGGCGGTTCTTGGTGTGGCACGCCGTGCAGTTGGTCGCGCCCACGGCCTGGTGGTTGAAACGCGCCGGTCGCCACGCCGTGGTGCTGTGGCACAGCGAGCACTGCCCGCTGAAATGGTTGGCCGGGCGGTTTTTGGTGTGGCATGCCGTGCAGTTGGTCGCCGCGGCCGCCTGATGGTTGAAATGCGCCGGTCGCCATGCCGTGGTGCTGTGGCACAGCGAGCACTGCCCGCTGAAATGGTTGGCCGGGCGGTCTTTGGTGTGACAGGCGGCGCAGTTGGCCGCCGCGGCCGCCCGATGGTCAAAATGCGCCGGACGCCATG
>JALUXH010000216.1 GCA_027019065.1 Anaerolineales bacterium | reverse complement strand
TGGGTGAAACTTTTGGTCAGGTGGCTGCCCAAAGCACCGAAAATCCACTCCACGGAAGCATCCCGCCCGATGTGGGCACGCTCGTGGGTGAAATTCCACACGTGGCGGCCCCACGATTGCAGTTCCACGAAATGCAGGCGGGCGGCGTCGCCCACGAAAATTTCCACCAGGCCAACGTGCAGGGTCTGACCTTCCTCATCGGGCGAAGCCGATTCGTGGACGTAGGTCAACGACGCGCCTTCGTCCACCCAAATCACGAGGTGGTCAATGTGCGCCAGGCCGACGCCCGGCCCCCACGCGAGGCTGTGCAGGGGCGCCTCCACCTGCACACCGCGGGGCACATAGACGAACACGCCGTTCTGCGAAAACGCAGCGGCGAGGGCAGCAAACTTGCCCTCTTCGGAAGGCACCACTTTGCCCAGCACTTGCTGCAAGAGGTCAGGGTGCTCGGCGGCCGCCGTGCGCAGGTCGGTAAAAATCACGCCCTGGGCATCCAGGCCGGGCTGCACGGTGCGGCGGAAGCCACCCGGCAGCAGGATCATCTGGCCGCCGTGCTCGCGGTCCACCAGGGGCTGGGTAAGCGCCTCGGGCGCGGGGGGCAGGGTACGGTAGGCTTCCGGGGCGGGCAGGCGCAGGGTATCGCCGCGCAGCCCGCGGATGTCGGTGCGCCGCCAGGCTTCCATTTTGCGGTGAGGCATCGGCAGGCGCTGGTAGGTTCCCCAGGCCGCCTGACGGTAGGCGGCAAGCCCTGCCGGTTCGTTTTGCGGGAGCATCTCGGCGGTGAAGGGCAAGCGCACTTCCCGCCGAGGACGAGGTTGCTTTGCGGTCATCGGTGTCTCCTTACCCGACCGAGCCTTCCATTTGAAGGCGAATCAGGCGGTTCATTTCAATGGCGTATTCCATCGGCAATTCCTTGACGAAGAATTCCATGAAGCCGGAAACCACCATCGTGGTGGCCTCTTCTTCGCTCAGGCCGCGGCTCATCAGGTAGAAAAGCTGGTCTTCGTCCACTTTGGAAACCGAGGCTTCGTGACCGATGGTGACGTCGTCTTCCTCAATTTCCATGTAGGGGTAGGTGTCGGTTTGGGAAGCCTCGTCAAGGAGAAGGGCATCGCAGGTGACGTGCGAGCGGACGTGGGCTGCCCCGCGGCGCACTTTCAGAAGGCCGCGATAGGAAGAGCGCCCCGTGCCCTTGCTGATGGATTTGGAAATAATTTTGCTGCTGGTGTTGGGGGCCATGTGTACCATCTTGCCGCCGGCGTCCAGAATCTGGCCGTCGCGGGCAAAGGCCACCGAAAGGATTTCGCCGTGCGCCCCTTCGCCCACCAGGTAGCACGAGGGGTATTTCATCGTCACGCGGGAACCCATGTTGGCGTCCACCCATTCCATGGTGCCGCCTTCGTACACCATCGCCCGCTGGGTGACGAGGTTGTAGACATTGGTGGACCAGTTCTGGATGGTGGTGTAGCGCACATACGCGCCCGGGCGCACGATGATTTCAATCACGCCGGTATGCAGCGATTCGGTGGAATACATGGGCGCGGTGCAGCCTTCCACATAATGCACCCGCGCGCCTTCGTCGGCAATGATGAGGGTGCGTTCAAACTGGCCGATGTTGGCGCTGTTGAGGCGGAAATAAGCCTGAAGCGGCAAGGCGACTTCCACCCCCGGCGGCACATAGACAAACGAACCGCCCGACCACACGGCGCTGTTGAGGGCGGCAAATTTGTTGTCGTTGATGGGCACCACCTTGCCGAAATACTGACGGAACAGGTCGGGGTGCTCACGCAGGCCGTCTTCAATGCTCTTGAAAATCACGCCCTGCTTTTCCAGCTGCTCCTGGATGCGGTGGTACACCATTTCGGATTCGAACTGGGCTCCCACGCCGGCGAGGAATTTCTGCTCGGCTTCAGGGACGCCCAGACGGTCAAAGGTTTCTTTGATTTCCTCGGGAATTTCATCCCAGTCGCGCCCGGCCTTGTCGGTGGGCTTGATGTAATAGTAAATGTCGTCAAAGTCCAGTTCCGAGAGGTCGGGGCCCCAGTTGGGCATGGGGCGTTCCATAAAATGCCGGTAGGCTTTGAGGCGATATTCCAGCATCCACGGCGGCTCGCCCTTGATGGCCGAGATCTGGCGGACGACTTCTTCATCCAACCCCTTGCGCGCCTTGAAAACGTAGTGTTCAGGGGTGCGGAAGTCATACTGGTTTTCGCCGATGCCTTCCAGCAGTTCGGTATCGGTTTGCTCAGGCATGGTGAGGCTCCAGGTTACAAATCGCGAATTGCGAATGATGAATTGCGGTAACAGCTCAGTCTTGGCAGGGAGAAACCACAGACTTTGCAGGGGCCGCAGAAGATATCCACAGATTCCACAGATTTGCACCGATTGAACGAAATTTGAGAGGGTACAGACAAAGGCCTCTTTATGTCCAAAAAGCGCAAAGTACTTTTGTTTTCTGTGGCTCTCCTGTGGCATCTCTGGAGATGTTTTTCTGCAAATGTGCTCTTTGCGTCTTTGCTTTCTTTGCGTTTCTTTGCGTTCCCTACATTGACTGAACAGTTGCGATTGCGAACAACAAGTCAGGCAGCAATGCGTTCGCGCAGCCAGTCGTAGCCCTGTTCTTCAAGGTGCTCGGCAAGTTCAGGGCCTCCGCTTTCCACCACGCGGCCGCCCATCATGATGTGCACTTTATCGGGCTGAATGTAGCGCAAAATGCGCTGGTAGTGGGTAATCACCAGCACGCCGAGGTTGGGGTTACGCAGGGCATTGACGCCCTCGGAAACAATGCGCAAGGCGTCAATATCCAGGCCGGAGTCGGTTTCGTCCAGAATGGCAATTTCCGGCTCCAGCATCGCCATCTGCAAAATTTCGGCGCGCTTCTTTTCGCCGCCGCTGAAGCCGTCGTTGAGGTAACGCCCGGCAAAGGAGGGATCCATCTTCAACAGACGCATTTTCTCCGTCAACAGTTGGCGGAATTCGGTAATCGGAATGCCCTCGTCGTCGGGGTTGGCAGCCTTGCGCCTGGCGTTGACGGCCGCGCGCAAAAAGTTGGCCATCGTCACGCCTGGGATGGCCACAGGATATTGGAATGCGAGGAAAATGCCGAGGTGCGCCCGTTCTTCCGGGCCGAGTTCCAAAATGTTTTGCCCTTTGAAAATCACCTCGCCGGCGGTCACTTCATAATTCGGGTGCCCCATCAGCGTATAAGCCAGCGTGGATTTCCCCGTGCCGTTCGGGCCCATGATGGCATGCACTTCACCCTGCGGCAAAGTCAGGTCCAGCCCCTTGAGAATTTCCTTGCCGCCGACATTGACGTGCAGGTTACGGATGACCAGTTCAGACATAAGGTACTCCTCGTGGCGGTAAAATAGGCGGTGAAGCCCTTGCTTCGCCGCAATAACCGGCCGAGGCCGGAAAGGTTTCGCTCTTGCGCTCATTATAGCACTCCGCCTCTTTCAAGTCAATATTCGTTATAAAAATCCAAAATATTGACTTATCCCGACAAGCGTGCTATACTGTGGCCGTCGGCTCCTCCTTTCAGCATTTCCAACCTTCCGGTGCGCTTTCATGCAAGAGACCCGCAAACGCATTTTGCAAACGCTGCTCGCCCGCCAGCATTGCACCATCAACGAGATGGCCGAAGCCGTGGGCATTACGCCCATTTCGGTGCGGCATCACATCAACAAACTGGAAGCCGCCGGGCTGGTGGCTTCCAAAGAAGAACGCCACGGCGTGGGACGCCCCCGCCGGCTGTATTACCTCACCGAGGCCGGGCTGGAAGAATTCCCTTCCCAATATGTGCGGCTCACCACCCAACTGCTGCACCAGCTCAAAGCCACATTGCCCGCCCCAATGGTTTCCCGCATTTTTACCGAAATGGCGCGCCATATGGCCGACGAATGGGTGCCCCAAATTGAAAGCCAACACCTGGGGCCTAAAGAACGGCTGCAATTCGTCGCCAACCTGTTGAACACCGAAGGCTTCGTCGTCACATGGGAAGAAGAAGACGACCACTATGTTTTGCGGGAATCCATTTGCCCTTATTACCACGTCGGGCAAGAGCATCCGGAAGTATGCGTGTTAGACCGCACTTTCGTGGCGGCCTTGCTCGACCTGCCCCCCGAAAAAATTCGCCACGAGCGGTGTATCTTCAACGGCGATAAACAGTGCCGTTTTCTCATCCCCAAACCCAGCACGGAGAGTCAAGTATCATGAGCGAACCCACCAACGCCCCCAGCAAGCCCAACCGGCCGGAATGGGAAGCCCGTAAAACACACCCCGAACTGGCCGAACAAGTGGAAAAAACCCTGCGTACCGTGGTCGACCCCGAACTCGGCATGGATATCATCACCCTCGGGCTGATTCGCAACCTGCAAATTTCTGACGAATCGGCCAACCTGGTGATGATTCTGACCACGCCTTTCTGCCCTTACGGCCCGGCCATTCTGGAAGCCGCGCGCCGCAAAGTGGAGGAGACGTTGCAAAAGCCCACCACCATTGAACTGGGCACAGAAATTTGGGAACGCGACATGATGGAAGAAGGCGCAGCAGAAATGTTGGGGCTGTGGTAAAGCGCACTTTCCAAACGTAACAGTTCAACCCGCTTGCGATGTGCGCGCAGAAGCGTAAAAAAAACGCAAAGACGCAAAGGCGCGAAGAGCATTGCTGTGCCTTCTGTGCAATTCTGTGTAATCGGTGGTTTCCCCGCCACGGCTGAACAGTTACTTCCAAACCAACGAAAAACTCCCCGCCATAATCCGGCGGGGAGTTCGCTTTTGGGTCGTCAGCGCAGTTTGAAGAAGCCGGTCAGTTTCATCGCCAGGTTGAGGTTGCCCTTCAATTTCAATTTGCCCTGCATGAAGGCGGCCATGCCGTCCAGTTTGCCGAGGATGACGTTCTTGTAGTCCTGTGCGTCGGCCTCTAAAGTCAGGGTGGGGTTGTCGGCCACGCCCTCTTCCACGGTGCACTTGCCGTCTTTGATGGTAATAATCCAGTCGCCGCCTTCATCGCCGCCGAGGTGATATTGAATCACGGCATCCACGCCTTTGGCCTTTTCGGGCAGGAACGCCTTGGGCATGCGAGCCATCAGTTCTTTCACGGTGATTTCGCTCATCGTTACACTCCTTTGAAATGAGTAAACCGCAGATTTCACAGAAAAATCGCGACTGCCTACACTGTTATGCTTCCATGCAGTTTCACCCGCTTTGCCTTTGTCGTACCCCTCCCCTGACTCCCCTCCCCGCCTGCGAGGAGGGGACGGGATGGGGTAAACGCAGCACTGGGTGATAACAATTGCTATCGCTGCAATCCGGGCAAGTAATTACGAAAAATCGTAATTACCTACCCAGATCGCGGCGATGGCAACCCTGGGCATGGGTTCCCACCGCGTTTTTCTTTGGCACCGCCGCTGCATCGACCCCACCCCCATCCCCTCCCCGCATGCGGGGAGGGGAGCAAGGGGAAGGGTATGGCAAAAGCACAGCGCATCAAGACGTATGGAGGGCACCCCAGCGTAGGCAGTTACGAAAAATCTGCGTAATCTGTGGTTTCCCTACTGCAAATTCTCGAACACGCCGGCTGCGCCCATGCCGCCGCCGATGCACATCGTCACCACACCGAACTGGACTTCGCGGCGCTTCATTTCATAGACCAGCTGGGTGGTCAGTTTCGCACCGGTGCAGCCCAGCGGGTGCCCGAGGGCAATCGCTCCGCCGTTCACATTCACCATGTCCTCATCCAGCCCCAAATGGCGGATCACGGCCACCGACTGCGAGGCGAAGGCCTCGTTCAACTCTACCAGGCCGATGTCATCCAGCGACAGCCCGGCGTATTCCAGCGCCTTAGGCACCGCATACATGGGGCCCACGCCCATGATTTCGGGGTCCACCGCGGCCACAGCGAAAGAAACAAAGCGCGCCAGCGGCTTCAGGCCCAGCGCCTCGGCTTTGGCGCGGGACATGATGAGCACGGCAGCCGCGCCGTCAGACATCTGCGAGGAGTTCCCCGCAGTGACCGTGCCGCCGGTTTTGAAGGCCGGGCGCAGGCGGGCGAGGGCTTCCATGCTGGTATCGCGGCGGGGGCCTTCGTCGCGCTTGAAGACGAACTTCTTAGTCACCACTTCACCGTCGTCGGTGGCCTGCTTGATTTCCACCTCCAGGGGGGTGATTTCTTCGTCAAAGCGGCCGGAATCCACCGCCGCGGCGGCGCGCTGGTGGCTGCGCAGGGCAAAGGCATCCTGCTCTTCGCGGCTGATACCATAGTGGTCGGCCACGCGCTCGGCGGTCAGCCCCATGCTGAGGTACACGCCGGGCCAGTCGGCGGCCAGTTTGGGGTTGGGGGCAAACTTGTTGCTGGTCATTGGCACCATGCTCATGGATTCGGTGCCGCCGGCAATGGCAACTTCCAACTGACCGGACATGATGGCAAAGGCCGCGTGGGCAATGCTCTGCAAGCCCGAAGAGCAGAAGCGGTTAATGGTTTCGCCGGGCACCGAGGTGGGCAAGCCGGCGCGCAGCAGCGCAATGCGGGCCACGTTCATGCCCTGCTCGGCTTCGGGGAAAGCGCAGCCGAAAATCACGTCTTGTATCTCTTCCGGCTTGACGGCCGGGGCGCGGCGCATCAGTTCCTGAATAACCGCGGCGGCCATCTCATCGGGGCGTACCGTCGCCAGGCTTCCCTTGCGGGCCTTGCCCACAGCCGTGCGGGTCGCGGCGACGATGACGGGTTCGCGGGTGGGGTCGGGGATGGTTGTAACCATAAGAACACTCCTTGGGAGTAGCGAGTAGCGAGTTGCGAATGGCGAATTGCGAGTTGCGAGTTGCGAATGGCGAATTGCGAGGTTAGGGACGGCGGATGGAAACGACCAGAAGGCGGATGATTTCATCCAAAAGCGCAATGCGGCGTTGGAGCAAGTCGGTGGGAAGCAACCGATGGGCTCGCAAATACCACCCACGCGCCTCACGGGCTTCGCCTAACGAAATCCGCAGAATGCGGCGGGCGTCGGCAGTCTGAACGCCGCGGCCAAAGGCTTCTTCCAGATTGGCAGCCACACTTCCCACACTCCGGATCAGTTGGTCGGCCAATGAACGCCCACGGAAATCCGCCTTTAGCTCATCACAGTCAACCCATGCCAGGTCGTAAAGGTACATCGCCTTACGATACACTGTGCTTTTCCACAGTGGGGAGCGTCGCAATTCCGGCAGAACCTCCTGCTCCCATTCCTCAAAAGAACGCTCCTGCTCCGCCATCCCTACTTCCTCATGCGCTTCCTAATCCCTAATTCCTAATTCGCAATTTCTAATTCCTCAACGGCTTCCCAGTCCTCAAAATATGCCACATCCTCTCCTGCGTCTTCTCCTCGCCGCACAGCGAGAGGAAGGCTTCGCGTTCCAGGCCAAGGATGTATTGTTCGGGAACCCACTGCGGCTTGCTCAAATCGCCGCCGGTGAGCACGTAGGCCAGTTTGTTGGCGATGTGGGTTTCGTATTCGGTGATGTAGCCGCCTTCGCGCATGGTGTAGATGCCCACTTGCAGCGCGGCCAGCGTGTCGCGGCCCGCGGCGTACACCTTTTCGGGAATGGGCGGGTGCCAGCCGCTTTCCAGCATGTGCAGCACTTCGCGCTTGGCTTCCGCAATCAGGTGGTCGCGGTTCATCACCACCCGGTCGGCGGGCGTCAGGATGCCCCACGCGCGGGCTTCCTCGGCGCTGGTGGCGACTTTCGCCATGCCGATTTGTTCA
>JALUXH010000215.1 GCA_027019065.1 Anaerolineales bacterium | reverse complement strand
CTTTCGGCAGTCAAAGGCATGGCAATCGGCAGCATCAACGGGATTTTTCAATTTGGGCGCGCACCACTTTGCCCATCTGGGAAGCCAGCAGCCCGCGGGGCTGCATCAGCACAATCGGCTTGTTAGCCCGCTGGGCGCGGTAAGCAATTTCCGGCATGGGCGGGATGACCGTCGCCACCGGCACCCCCAGGCGGTTCTGGATGTCCATCCAGGGCATCTGGATATCCGCGCGGGTGCGGTTGACCAACACGGCCGAAATTTTGCCCTGCCCAATGCCGTGCATGAGCAAATAATCTACCAATGTTTTCGCCATGTGCACCGTCTGCGGGAATCCATCCACCACAATAAGGATTTCATCGCACAGGGGCAGCATTTTGGAAGCCGCGGGCTGCAGCGAAGGGCCCAGATCGAGCACGCTGTAGCGGGCAGATTGCCGCACATACCGCGCGATGGTTTCCAAAGCGGTGAGGTTGGTGCTGCGGGCCACTTCCGCCGGATCGAACGAAGCAAACAGCAGCCGCACGCCGGCAAGGTAACTTACCAGCACTTCCTCCACCGCCTGCGGTGTGAGCTGCTGGGCAGGCTGGGCCAGCAACGACCCCAGGCCGTTGAGCGCCGGATGCCCCAATTCCAGCCCCATCGTGCCCTGGCCGGGGCGGAGCTCGGCAATGACCACGTCTTCCCGGCTTTCCTGATGCAGCATGATGCCGAGCGTCAGGGCAACCGTGGAAGTGCCCACGCCGCCTTTTGCGCCCATCACCCCCACCGTCCAGCGCGGCTGTGCCGGCCCCGCCGGCGCCGTCGGCAAATTGCCGGTGGTGTGCGCCCCCTTCAGAAGCTTCTTCACCCGGGCAAGCAGTTCGGCCGGATGCGCCGGTTTGGTCAAATAATCGTCTGCTCCGGCATCAAAACCGCTGAGCTTGTCTTCCACCTGGCTTTTGGCCGTAAACATCAAGATCGGAATGTTCGCCGTGGCTTCTTCGCTCCGCAAACGGCGGGTAACTTCAAAGCCGTCCATTTCCGGCATCATCACATCCAGCAAAATCAAATCCGGCGCTTCGGTCTTTGCCATCGTCAGGGCTTTCGGCCCACTGTTGGCCACCACAATACGGTACCCCTGACGCTGAAGCATCAACCCCACCAGTTTGAGGGTATCCATATCGTCATCAACTATCAGGATTTTTTCATTCGCCATGACCGTTGCTCCTCACTGCGGGGAAGGGAACAGCCCTGTTCGACGACCGGCTGCATTCGGGGCAGCGCTTCGGCCGGAATGGCGCCCACAGCCCCTTTGCTGCCGCGCAGGGCAGGATGGCATCCCGCCCTACAATGTGCCTCGGTGCGCCGTCAAAGGCTGAACGGTGATTTCGCCCAATCGGTGCAAATCTGTAACATCGGCGGATGTTTCTTCTGTGAAATCCGCGTCATCCGTGGTTCCCTCACCGGGGCTGAACCGTTACAACACATCTCCATTTTACCCCAAAACTTTCCCAAACGGGCGGCTGCAGGCAGCCGTGAGGGTGGTAGAATTTCCTCATCCTGTTCAGGAGGCCCCCCATGAACCCGCTGAAGCAATTGCAAACCTTCGGCCAAAGTGTGTGGCTGGATTTCATCCGCCGGAGCATGTTACACGATGGCACCCTGGAAACCTTCATCAGGCAAGACGGCGTTTCCGGCATGACTTCCAACCCTTCTATTTTTGAGCAAGCCATTGCCCAGAGCAATGATTACACCGAAGCCATCGCGGCGCTGGCCGGGCAGGGCAAAAGCCCCGATGCCATTTACCAGACGCTGACGGTGGAAGACGTGCGGCAGGCAGCCGACATTTTTACAGGCGTGTATCGGGAAAGCGAACGACGGGATGGTTACGTCAGCCTGGAGGTCGACCCGCGCCTGGCTTACGATACCACCGGCACGGTTGAAGATGCCCGCCGTCTCTGGGCGGCCTTAGACCGCCCCAACGTGATGATCAAAGTGCCCGCCACGCGGGAAGGCCTGCCCGCCATTCGCGGGCTGCTCACCGAAGGCATCAACGTCAATGTCACCCTGCTGTTCAGTGTGGAACGCTACCGCGCCGTGGCCGAGGCTTACATCGCCGCCCTGGAAACCCGCCTGGCCCGCGGGCTGCCGCTGGAAAACGTGGCCTCGGTCGCCAGTTTCTTTGTCAGCCGCATCGACACGCTGGTAGATGCCCTGCTCGCCCGGCATCCCTGCGCCGAAGCCGGGGCGCTGAAAGGCCGCATTGCCGTGGCAAGCGCCAAAGCAGCCTACGCCGTTTATCAAGAAATGTTCCACGGCGAGCGTTTCCGCGCCCTGGAGGCTCACGGCGCCCGCCCGCAACGCTTGCTCTGGGCCAGCACCAGCACCAAAAACCCGGCCTACAGCGACGTAAAATACATTGAAGCCCTCATCGGGCCGGAAACCGTGACCACCATCCCCCTGAAAACCCTGGCCGCTTACCGCGACCACGGCCGCCCCGCCGAGCGCCTGACCTCGGGCATTGCCGAAGCCCAGGCCGCCCTGGCCCGGCTTGCCGAACTGCAAATTGATCTTCAGGCGGCCATGCAGCAACTGGAAGAAGAAGGCGTGCAAAAATTCATCCACGCCTTCACCGGCCTGATGCACACGCTGGAAGAAGCCGCGGCGCGAGCATGAAACGCCGCGCGGAGGTCTCCTCCAGAGAAAGTCATTACCTACGTGGTGGCAAAACGCCTCTGGCGGCAGTTTTTCTTTGGCGTGCGGCGACGAGTCGCCGCTTTCCAAAGCGGTGCCCAGGCACCGCACGCCAAAAAGCGCTTGCAAAGGGAAATATTCTCCGTGTCCTCTGTGTTCTCTGTGGAAGCATTGACGGGCACAGGGCTTCGGGGTAGGTCATTACGATTTTTTCTTTGCGTTCTTTGCCCTCTCTGCGCCTTCGCGTGACTTCCGCCGCCGATTCTCCCAGGGCTGAACAGTTACGTTCGGAGGCTACAAATCGATCAGATCCCCGCGCTGGTAGCCTTCTTCGCCCAGCCGCATGCGCACATACGAGGCGTAGCGCTCGGGATGGATGCGGCCTTCCGCCACGGCCTGACGGATGGCGCAGCCGGGTTCGTGAGTGTGGGTGCAGTCGCTGAACTGGCAGAGAGGCACCAGAGCGCGGAATTCGGGGAAGTAGCCGTCCAGTTCTTCGGGCTCAATATCCCACAGCGAAAGGGCTTTCAGGCCGGGGGTGTCGGCCACCCAGCCGCCGCCTTCCAGCGGAAACATTTGCCGCACCACGGTGGTGTGCCGCCCTTTGCCGGTGGCTTTGCTGATTTCCCGCACGGAAAGCCCCAGGCCGGGCTGCACCGCGTTGAGCAGGCTGGATTTGCCCACGCCCGAAGGCCCCACCAACACCGAAACTTTGCCCTGCAGGCAGGCGCGCAGGGCGTTCACGCCGAGGCCTGTGGCCGCAGAAGTGTAAAGCACCGGGTAGCCGATGGCTTCGTAGGGGCCGAAGAGGGCCCGGGCTTGCTCCGGCTCTACCAGGTCGGCTTTGTTGGCGACGATGAGGGGGGGGATGCCCTGTTTTTCGCCGATGACGAGGAAACGGTCCAGCATCCGCAGGCGGGGTTCGGGGCGGGCGCAGGCAAAGACGTACACGGCCTGGTCGGGGTTGGCGATGATGATCTGTTCGTATTCGCCGCGGGGGGTGGGGGCCAGGCGGGAGAGTTTGCGAACCCGCGGCTCCACGGCTTCTATGAGGCCGGTGCCGTCGGGCAGGCGGCGGAAGCGCACCCGGTCGCCCACAGCAACCAGGTCGCCGCGGCGCGGGCCGCGCTTGAGCCTGCCCCGCAGGCGGCAGAGGATGTTCTCGCCGCCGGCGGTGTGGACGGTGTAGAAGCCCGATTGCGAGCGGATGACCAGCCCGCGGGCCGGTGTTTCGGCGTGGCTTGCAGCGGTCGGCATTTCAGGGCTTTGGGGTGGGGGTGGGGGTGGCGGTGGTTTCCGGCGTGGGGGTGCGGGTCACGCCGATTTGCGCTTCCCACGGGTAGAGCGCCCGCGGCTTGCCGTAGAAGTAGATTTCCACAATGCGCCGCAAAATGGGTGCCGCGACTTCCGAGCCTTCCCCGCCGTATTCCACCACCACGGCGACGGCGATGTCGGGCTTGTCTTCCCGCCGGGCGTCGGTGTAGGCCACGAACCACGCATGGGGTTTGCCCGCCGCGGTGCTGGCCGTGCCTGTTTTGCCGTACAGGGGAATGCCGAAGTTGAGGAACCGCCAGTAGGCCGTGCCGCGCGGGTTGGCGACCACCATGCGCATGCCTTTTTGAATGATGGCAAGGTTTTCAGGGCTGACCGGCAGGTGGCCGCGCACTTTGGGCTTGAACTGTTGGATGACTTTGCCGTCGGGGCCGACGATTTTCGCGACCATTTGCGGCGTGTAAAGCGTGCCGCCGTTGCCCACCGCGGCTACATAGTCGGCCACCTGGAGCGGTGTGACCAGTGTGGTGCCCTGGCCGATGGCCTGCTGGACGGCTTCCCGCTCGTTGGTGGGGTCCACGATTTGCCCTGCCTCGTCGCCGATTTCAATGCCGGTGGGGCTTCCCAGGCCGAACGCGCGCGCCATCTGCGCCACGGCGTTGGGTTTGTAATTTTTGTAGAGGTCAAGGCCGATGTGCCAGAAATAGGGGTTGCAGGACCGCATTAACCCTTCGGGCAGGTTGAGTTTGCCGCTGGGGTGGAAGCCGTGTTCGTAGGTCCAGTCGTAGAGGGTGAGGCCGGGGATTTCTTTGAACTCGTAGCCGCAGTTGTAGGTGGTGTTTTCCTGGAAGCGGCCGCTTTCCAGCGCGGCGGCCATGGTGATGATTTTGAAGATTGAACCGGGGGGGTAAAGGCCGTGGGTGGCGCGGTCCAGCATCGGTTTGGCGGGGTTGTTGAGCTGCTGCAACAGGGCCGGACTGTTGAAATTGGCGGCCTCAAAGGCGTTGGGGTCGAAGCCGGGCGAGGAAACCAGCGCCAGCACGCGGCCGGTGTCGCGTTCCAGCACGACGATAGCCCCCACAAAGCCTTTCATCGCCTGCTGGGCCTGTAATTGCAGGTCGCGGTCAATGGTGGTGTAGAGGGTGTCGGCCGGGCGGGTGGAGGCTTTGCCCAAAGCCTGCACGATGTTGCCTTTGGCGTCCACCACGTAGAGGGTGCCGCCGTTCTTGCCCGCCAGGTAAGGCTCGCCCCACCGTTCCAGCCCCATGCGCCCGATTTTCTGGTCTACGCGGTAGCCTTTGCTGCGGTAAGTGTGCAGTTCATCGGGCTGGAGGGCGCTGATGTAGCCGATGCCGTGGGGGGAAACCCCGCCGCCGTAATACCAGCGGCCGGTGTAGCGGCGCAACACGATGCCTGAAAAGCCTACCAGGCGGTCGTAATATTTGTCGGCGACATCCGCCGAAACCTCGCCGATGGGCACATACCCCCCCGGCGGCGGCGATTCGTAGGCCGAGCGCAGGTAAGCCGGGGGAATGCCGGTCACGCGCCAGAGCAGGCTGAAGAGGCTGTCTTCCTGCTCCGGGTCCACCTGCCCGGCCATCAGGCCGATGGACATAGCCTCGGTTTGGGTGGCGATAACTTTTTCGTTGCGGTCGAAGATTTCGCCGCGGGCAGGCACCTGCAAATCCAGCGCGAGGCGTTTGCCCCCGTGCAGTTCAGGCAGAATCAGGGCTTCATCCCACTGCACCCGCCAGGCGCCTTTTTCCAGGCTGAGGTGCATGACCGTGTCGCGGGTGATTTTGCCCACCACGGCGCTGTGCAGGGTGATGGTGTAGGCCACCTGGGCGCTGCGGGGCGCAAGCAGCGCAGAGCGAATATGGAAGTCCACACTTTGCAGGGCTGCGTTTTCGGCGATGTCTTTGTAATAGGCGGTGAAATCGTCCTGGCTGATGGCATCCTGGCTGACGGCAGTCAGCAGGCTGTACATCGTGGCGTAGTCGTGTTGCTGCCAGGCGTGCAGGTAGGCCTGCGCCACCACCTGCGGGTCGGGCACGTGGGTGGTGGCGACGAAGGGGGAAGGCAGCGGGGTGGGGCCGGGGGGCGCAGCCGTGCCCGGCGGCGTGCAGGCCGCCAGCAGGGCAGCCAGCAAAAAGAGCAGGGTCAGGCCAGACCAACGGATGCGAGACATAGGCACTCCGAAAGTGCGGGGCCAATGCAGTTGGTGTCAAAGGCTAATGAGGCGACATGCGGGGTCATTACCTTCACAATTGTACCCCAAAGCCGCGGTGCACCGCCGGGCGAGGTCGGGGGCGGGGGAAGCCCCCAGCCGCCGCAGCAGGCAGCCCAGGGCGCACAGGGGCAGCCCCATCACGTTGGCATAGCAGCCGACGATGCGTTCCACCGGCGCGAAAGCGCGGTTTTGGATGGCGTAAGCGCCGGCCTTGTCCATTGGGTCGCCGCTGGCGATGTAGGCCGCGATTTCGGCATTGCTGAAGGCGCGCATGTGCACCATCGTGCGCACCACCGCGCTTTCCAGGCGCTTGGTGTGAGCGTCCAGCACCGCCACGCCAGTGAGCACTGCGTGGGCGCGGCCGCGCAGGCGGCGCAGCATGGCTTCGGCTTCGGCTTCATCGGCGGGCTTGCCTAAAATGTCGTCGCCATCCACCACCGCGGTGTCGGCGGCGACGACCCAGCGGGGGACAAATCTCTCCCCTCCCCCGTCGCCTGCGGCGACTTCCCCCTCCCCTCCCTTAGTAAGGGAGGGGAGGAGGACAGGGGGTGGGGTGGGATCCACGGCGCGCGCCTTCGCCGCCGCCAGCCGCCGCACATAATCGGCGGGGGCTTCGCCCGGGCGCGGGGTTTCGTCCACCTCGGCGCTCACGGCCTGCACCGGCAGCCCCAACAGGCCGATCAGTTCCCGCCGCCGCGGCGATTGGGAAGCCAGCAAAATGCCTTCACCGCCCCTCATGCGGCATCCTCCAGCAGCAGGCGGGCCGCCCGCCGCCCGATTTCCACCGCAAAGTTGGTGCCCCGGTCCCACGGGTAAACCTGATACATGCTTGCCAAATAAAGCCCCTTCAGCGGCGTGCGCACCGCAGGGATGTTGCGGCTGTGGCTCACCAACGGCACCGGCTGGGCGTAGCGGGTGCGGTAAAGCCACGCGCCTTCCACCCAATCTTCACGAAAATCGGGGTTGACGCGCTTCAGCGCGGGCAGGTAAATCGCCAGCAGTTCCTCTTTGCCGAGGCCGAAATACTCGTGGTCGGGCGGCAGGTAATCGCCCACGTAGGCAATGTGCGCCCCGCCGAAGTTTTCCGGCGGCACAAAGTTGGTGTGGTCCACCAAAATCAAAAAGGGGAAGCCCGCCTGCTTGGGAATGTTGTACCAGTAATAGCCTTCGCGGGAAAGCGGCTGCTTGAGCGCCAACGCCATCGCCAGCGCGCCCATGTTCTTCAGGCCGCGGATGCCCGCGAGGTAATCTTCAGGCAGGTCGGGAACGATTTTTGCCAGCACCTGCGGCGGCAGCGCGGCCAGCACGCGGTCGTAGGTTTCCGCCGCGCCGTCGCCGGTTTCCACCCGCCAGCCCGCGCCCTCGCGCTGCACCCGCTGCACGCGGGCATTATAGCGGAAGGCCACCCCGCGGGCTTCCAGTTGGGCGGCAAAATCATCGGCAAAGGCCTGGAAACCGCCTTCGTAGGTGCCCAGGCGCGGCGTGCGGGCGTGGATGCGCGCCCAAAACCACGCCATGTTGACTTCCTGGTAATGCGGCCCGAATTTGCCAATGAGCAGCGGCTCCCACAGGGCGCG
>JALUXH010000214.1 GCA_027019065.1 Anaerolineales bacterium | reverse complement strand
AAAAGGCCGTGCGGCTCAATTTCAGATGCGTTTGCCCTGACCACTTTCGCCCCAAAAATTCCCGCCCCGGCCCTCTTGTGGTATAAATGGCAGGGCATCCCCCCGAAAGTTGCCCAAACACCACACCCCCTGCACCGCCGCCGCGCTGGCGGGGTTGCTTCGCGCAAGCGGCCTTCCGGCGCGCGGCCGTGCCGCGCGGGGCGATGCCTTCCCACCGGCCCGCCGGGCGCCCTGCCCGCCCCCCACCCGCTGAAGGAGGTTTCCCCATGTCCGCTTTCCTGCCCCCCCAACGCCCCACCAGCCGCCACCTGCCGTTCGGCGACCGCCGCGACGCGCCCTTTTACGGCAAGCACATCATCTCCGTGAAGCAATTTTCCCGCGACGACCTGACCTACATCTTTGAAGTCGCCCACGAAATGCGCGAAATGGTGCTGCGCGTCGGCTCCTTTGACCTGCTGAAGGGCAAAATCCTCGCCAACCTCTTCTACGAACCCTCCACCCGCACCTCGTCGTCGTTCACCTCGGCCATGGAACGCCTCGGCGGCAGCGTGATTCCCATCAACGAAGTGCGCTACTCCTCCGTCGCCAAAGGCGAATCGCTGCCCGACACCGTCCGCACACTGGAATCCTACGCCGACGTGGTGGTGCTGCGCCACCCGCAGAAAGGCGCTGCCGCGCTGGCCGCCCAATACGCCCGCAAGCCCATCATCAACGCCGGCGACGGCGCGGGCGAACACCCCACCCAGGCGCTCCTTGACCTCTTCACCATCCGCGAGGAACTCGGCCAGGTGGACGGCCTGACCATCACCATGCTGGGCGACCTGAAATACGGCCGCACCGTGCATTCCCTTGCCCGCCTGCTTTCCCTCTACGATGTGCGCCTGAACTACGTTTCGCCGGAAATCCTGCGGATGCCGCCCGAAATTCTGGCCGAACTGGAAGAAAAGGGCATCCCCCAGGCAGAATACAGCACCCTGGAAGACGTCTTGCCGGAAACCGACGTCCTCTATGTCACCCGCGTGCAGAAAGAGCGCTTTGAAGACCCCGCCGCCTACGAGCAGGTCAAAGGCGCGTACATCATCACCCCCAAAACCATGGCGCAGGCCAAAAGCCGGATGATCCTGATGCACCCCTTCCCGCGCGTCGGGGAAATCAGCATGGATGTGGACACCGACCCGCGGGCCGCCTACTTCCGCCAGATGGAATACGGCCTCTATGTGCGCATGGCGCTGCTGGCGATGGTGTTGGGGAAGGCATAGAACGCATTACGGTGTGCAGGGCGGGTTGCCAACCCGCCCTCCGGGTTTGACACCCTCCGCAAAATCGGCGATAATACAAAAGCCGACTGAACCCGCAGGCCGGGCCGGTACGGCGCATTCCCCATTGCGGCCACAACCTCTTGCTGGCCCCTACCCCAAGAAGGAGGGAACCATGTCCACCACTTCCCCCACGGCTTCACAACAACCCGCCGCGCGCAAAAAAGTGACCGTGCGCACGCTGCGCGCCAGGAAGCGCCGCGGCGAGCCCATCACCATGCTCACCGCCTACGACTACCCCTCGGCGCTGGCCGTAGATAATGCCGGCACCGATGTCATCCTCGTGGGCGACTCGTTAGGCATGGTCGTGCTCGGCTACGACACCACCCTGCCCGTCACGATGGACGACATGCTGCACCACTGCAAAGCGGTGGCCCGCGGCGCAAAATATGCCCTGCTGGTGGGCGACATGCCCTTCATGTCCTATCAAGTGTCGGTGGAAGAAGCCGTGCGCAACGCCGGGCGCTTCCTGCAGGAAGCCGGGATGGACGCGGTGAAACTGGAAGGCGGGCGCGAGCGGCTGGACGCCATCCGCGCCATCGTGAGCGCGGGCATTCCGGTGATGGGGCACATTGGCCTGACGCCCCAAAGCGTGCACCAGTTGGGCGGCTTTCGGGCGCAGGGCAAAACCGCGGCCGCGGCCAAACGCCTGGTGGAAGACGCCCTCGCGCTGCAAGAAGCCGGGGTGTTCTCCATCGTGCTGGAATCCGTCCCCGGGCGGCTGGCCGAGTTAATTTCCCGCAAACTGGAAGTGCCCACCATCGGCATCGGCGCGGGCGTGGGCTGCGACGGGCAGGTGCTGGTCTTCCACGACGTCCTCGGCCTGTTTGATCGCTTCACGCCGCGTTTCGTGAAGCAATACGCCCACCTGCACGCCGTGATTGCCGAAGCCCTGCGCGCCTACAACGACGACGTCCTCGCCCGCCGCTTCCCCGCTGCCGAGCACACGGTGGAAATGAAAGAAGAAGAATGGGAAATGCTGGAGAAGATGCTGCAGGATGCATGAGGCAAGGTGATGCATGGCGCGGGAAGACTTCCTGAAATGGCAGGCGTTGCGGTAACTCCCCCCATCCCCTCCCCATCCAGAGGGGAGAGCCAGGGGAGGAGTAGTTGGGTTGCTTAACTCATGTTACACAGTTGAGCATCAACATATCTAAGCGCCCTCACCTTACCCCCGCTGCGCGCCCCCTCTCCTCTCCCACTGGGAGAGGAGAGGGGGCTGAGCCGCCGCGAAGCAAGGCTCTGGGGGTGTGGTGAGGGCGAAAAAGCCGAATGTTCAACGGTTTCATAGGGTGAAATTGCTGCCTGTCAATCACTGCTGCGTAACGTGAGTTGCTTAATTCCCAACGGAGAGCGTTGGTTATAATAGAGATAGAGCACGAAAGCATAGAAAGCACGAGGAGAAGTTATGGTATGGCAAAGACCAGCAATGCAATAAACAGAGATGAGCTGCTGAAGCGAGTAAAAGAGGCTGTGAAGGCATTGGTGCCCGAAGCAGAGATTATTTTATATGGGTCCCGTGCCAGAGGAACCGCCTATGTGGATTCCGATTGGGATTTTCTGATCCTGCTACCCCACCCTGTGAGTCGAACGTTGGAGACACAAATTAAAGACCGTTTGTACGATGTTGAATTGGAAACAGATACGGTGCTGAGCAGTATTATTCGTAGCAAGCAAGAATGGCTGTCAAAGCAATACGAAGTTGCCCCCTTGCGCCGAGAAGTAGAGAAGGATGGGATAGCAGTATGAAAGAAGAGGCGTTGCAGGAGTTGGTGGCTTATCGCCTGCAGCGAGCGATGGAAACGTTGGAAGAAGCACGAGTCATGGCGCGCATCAAGCACTGGAATGCGTGTGCTAATCGTTTGTATTATGCAGCGTTTTATGCAGTATCTGCTTTGCTTGTGAGAGATGGGCTCACGGCGACAAAACATAGTGGCGTCAAAGCGTTGTTTAATCGACATTATGTGAAAACAGGGAGAGTTTCAAAGGAGAAAGGGAGACTTTACAACCGGCTATTTGATTTGCGGCAGGAAGGGGACTATTTGGACTTTGTATCACTGGACAAAGAGAAAGTTGCCCCCTTACTGAAAGTGACGGCGGATTTTATAGAGACGATTCGCTTGTTGTTGAATGAAGCAAAGAAGTAAGCAAACCAAACCCTATGTGCAGCGAAGGCGGCTCCGCCGTGGAAGCCGGTGGAGGTTTAGAGTGGCATTGCCCGCCATGTTGCTGGCCAAATACACTATGCCGCTGACACCCACGATGGACAGCGGGTGTTACGGATCGCCATTGGTGAATGCCGGGAAACCCGCGGCTGGTATTTCCGCCTGCATCACCTGCTCGAACATGGCATCGTCGAGGAACGCCTGGCCTTGACAAGTCATCTTCTGGCGATGCTTTTGCGTGTGCGCTCCAGTTACTATCGCCGCCATCGATGATTGCAACCTGCTCCCTGCAACTTGCATCCTGCTCCCTGCACCTTGCAACTTGCCCCCTGCAACCTGCTCCCTGCCCCCTGCAACTTCCTTATGTCCACAAAATCTACCCCCTCCCCTCTTCTCATCTTCGGCACCGGCGCGCTGGGCACGCTGTTCGCCGCCCGGCTGAGCGCCGCCGGCTACCCCGTCACCGTGCTGGGCACCTGGCCGGAAGCCCTGGAAGCATTGGCCGCCCGCGGGGCGCGCGTCCGGTGGCCTGACGGCCGCGAAGAAGCCCATCCGGTCGCGGTGGCGGCTTCCCCTGCAGAGGCCGCGCCCGCCCGCTATGCCATCGTGCTCGTCAAATCGTGGCAAACGCCCCGCGTGGCCCGCTGGCTGCAGCAAACCCTTGCCGCCGACGGCCTGGCGCTGACCCTGCAAAACGGCTTGGGCAACGACGAAGTGCTGGCCGAGGCGCTGGGGCACGCGCGTGTCGCGGCAGGCGTAACCATCGTGGGCGCGACCGTGGTGGCACCGGGGGTCGTGCGCGTCAGCGGCAACCCCGTCGTGACCCTGGGCGAACACCCCCGCCTGGCCCCCTTGCAGCAGGCGCTGGCCGCGGCGGGCTTTGAGGTGGAAGCCCGCGCCGACGTGCGCGGCGTGATCTGGGGGAAACTTGCCATCAACGCGGGCCTCAACCCCCTGACCGCGCTACTGGGCGTGCCCAACGGCGGCCTGCTGGAAGACCCCGCGGCGCGGCTGTTCATGCGGCGCGCGGCGCAGGAAGTCGCCGCGGTCGCCGCCGCGCAGGGCATTACCCTGCCCTACGACGATGCCGCCGCCGCGGTGGAAGACATCGCCCGCCGCACCGCCCCCAACCTCTCTTCCATGCTCCAGGACCTGCGCCGCGGCGCGCCCACCGAAATCGACGCCATCTGCGGCGCGGTGGCCCGCCGCGGCCGGGAAGTCGGCGCACCCGCCCCCCTCAACGAAGCCCTGTGGGCGATGATCCGCGAGCGCGTCGCCAAGCCGTAAGCCTCACTCCGTCCAGGTCATGCCGGCAAAGACCTGCATCAGGCGCGCCCAGGCCGCCTGCCTGTCCCGGCCGCTGACCTGGTCGGCAGGGCGCTCGGCGTGTAGCAGCAGGTGCACCGTCACGCAGCGGCCGGTCTGCATGTGATAGGCCCGGAACTGGCGGTCAAAGAAGGTGCTATCGGCAAAAACGGGCAGCACGACGTCGTAGCCGCGATAGCCTTCACCGTTGACGCGCCGGTCGCCCAAGGGGGTGCTTTCCAGCGTGCCGACTTCGGCTTTGGGCGGGGTATCCAGGCACCGGTGCCAGTTGGTGGTGGGTTCCAGCGTGACCAGCAGGTAGGCGCTTTCCAGCGTTTCCCCAAGCCCGCCGGTGAAGCGCAGGCCGCTGACCTCGTGGGGAAGAATGTCGGGCATGTCGGGGGTGAACGCCTGCGGGTCGTAGGTCATGCGATAGCCGATTTCGGCGTTTTGCAGCGTTTGGGTTTGCGGCGTGGCCGTTGCCGCGGCCATGGTCGGCGCAGGCATTGAAGAAGGCACGGCCGACGCAGGGGTAGGGCGCGCGGGAGCGCAGGCAGCGAGCAAAAGCAAAATCAGGGGCAACACGATTTTCCGAACGGTCATGGCAACCTCCAAAGGAAAGCCGATTTTCCAAAGCCCCCCGGCCCGCGGCCTTCCTCTGGAAAAGCAGCCCAAACGCCCGCGGCGCCTTCCCTTCCCCCGGCCGGGCGGGAACGCCTGCCGCGCGCAAAAGATGGCCCATTATAGCATCTCCGCGCTCAACATCGTGGTAAAATTGCATCGCCATGAACCCGATGGTCTGCTCTTCCCTCGGCATCATGATGATGCGCCCTCACAGGCCTGCGTGACCGCTGGGCCTGGGCGGTCGCGCATCCCCACAACGGCTTCCCCACAGGTCGGCCCCTGCGCCGGCCTGTTCCGTTTTCCCCCAACTATCCAACTACCCGACCACCCAACTACCTGACCACCTGACTACCTGACTACCTGACCATCTGACTACCCTCGGAGGCCATTATGAGCGAATACATTTTGGTTGGCGTCGCCTGGCCTTACGCCAACGCCGACATCCATGTGGGCAACCTGACCGGCGCTTACCTGCCCGCGGACATCTTCACCCGCTACCACCGCCTGAAGGGGAACCATGTGCTCATGGTTTCCGGTTCCGACGCGCACGGCACGCCCATCACCGTGCGCGCCGATGAAGAAGGCACCACCCCCGAAGAGGTTTACAAGCGCTACCACGCCCGCTTCCTGGAACTCTTCCAGAAGGCCGGGCTGGCCTACGACCTTTTCACCACCACCCACACCGAAAACCACTTCAAGGTTTCCCAAAGCATCTTTCTGGCGCTCAAGGAAAACGGCTACCTCTACACCGAAAAAAGCAAGCAGTGGTATTCGCCCACCCTGGGGCGCTTTCTGCCCGACCGCTACGTGGAAGGCACGTGCTACATCTGCGGCTACGAAAACGCCCGCGGCGACCAGTGCGACCAGTGCGGCAACCTGCTGGATGCCACCAAACTCATCAACCCGCGCTCCAAGATTGACGGCTCTATCCCCGAACTGCGGGAAACCGAGCATTTCTATCTCGACCTGGGCAAATTGCAGGGCGCCATTGTCGCCTTCCTGGAAAAGCGCAAGGATTACTGGCGCCCGAATGTGGTGCGACAGTCACTGGGACAGATTCTCGCCGAAGGGCTGCATGGCCGCCCCATCACCCGAGACCTCGCGTGGGGCATTCCCGTGCCGCTGGAAGGCTGGGAGCACAAGAGCCTCTATGTGTGGTTTGAAGCCGTCATCGGCTACCTCTCCGCGCCGGTGGAATGGAGCATGATCACCGGCCAGCCCGACGCGTGGCAAAACTGGTGGTTCAACCCCGAAACCAAATCCTACTACTTCATCGGCAAAGACAACATCCCCTTCCACGCGGTCATCTGGCCCGGCCAACTTATCGGTTCAGGCGACGCGTTCGCCCGCATCTTCCTCGGCGAAGAAGCCGGCAAGGGGAAGGGCCTGGTGCTGCCCTACGATGTGCCCGCCAACGAATTCATGAACCTGGAAAACCGCAAAATTTCGGGCAGCCGCAACTGGGCGGTCTGGGGGCTGGATTTCCTGGAACGCTACGACCCCGACCCGCTGCGCTATTACCTCACCGTGAACATGCCCGAAAGCCGCGACACCATGTGGGATTGGGAAGACTTCCTGCACCGCAACAACGGCGAACTGGTCGCCACGTGGGGCAACCTGGTGCACCGCGTGCTCTCATTCACCCACAAGCATTGGGAAGGCCGCGTGCCGCAGCCCGGCGAACGCCGCCCGGTGGATAAAGAAATCCTGGCCGTGGTGGACGCCGCGTTCCAGAAGGTGGGCGAGCGCATTGAAAAGGTGCAACTGCGCGCCGCGCTGAACGAAGCCATGCAGGCCGCTTCGGAAGCCAACAAATACCTGGAGCGCACCTCGCCGTGGCTGGAAATCAAGACCGACAAACAGGCCGCCGCGACCACGATGTACACCGCGTTGCAGGTGGTCAACGGGCTGAAGGTGCTCTTTGCGCCCTTCCTGCCGCACACCAGCGAGCAACTCCACGCCGCCCTCGGCTATACGAAGCCGCTTTTCGGCCAGCAGAAGGTGGAAACCCACACCGACGCCCTCGGCGAGCACACCGCCCTGCGCTACGACCCCGCGGGCGCCATCGGCAAATGGGAAGCCGAGCGCCTGGAACCCGGCCGCCCCTTCGCCAAGCCTAGGCCCCTCTTCAAGCGACTGGACGAAAGCATCGTGGAAGAGGAACGGGCGCGGTTGGGGTAAGCCGCCTCACCCACCTTCAAACCGCTGGGGCGGCGTTTTTGCCGCCCCCACGCCCTGGGGGGAAACCTTAAAATTTGGCAAACAGGCGGCGAAAACCCCGTGTCCAGTCAAATGAAAATGTTACCGGAAGGGAAATAACCGCCAAATGATAATGTTACCGGAGCAAAGTGACCGCCAAATGATAATGTTACCGGGACGGGGGTGGTATCTGGCGG
>JALUXH010000213.1 GCA_027019065.1 Anaerolineales bacterium | reverse complement strand
TGGGCGAGGCAGGCCAGGCATTGGCCGCTGCCTTGGCCCCCGTGCTGCCGCCCGACCTGTACCGGGAAGCCGTCACAATGCGCCTGCTGCGGACAGCCGCCTACCGGGGCCGCCTGCAGGGCCTGGCTTTCCGCCTCGGCGAACACACCCTCTGGGGTCATCTGCTGCTGGCCTTGGGCTGGCCGGAAGACGACCGGGATATCCTCCTGCAGCTGGAAACCCAACTGGGCGGCCTGGCCGGGCAAACCGCATGGGCTTCCCTGGCCGAAGCACCCACACTGCGGGGCGCCCAGGCCAACCCTGTGCTGGCCGTGGTGGCCGACCTGGCGCCCACGCCGGTCTATCCCCTGATTGGGGCTGACGTCCAGCGGGTGCTGCGCCATGCCCTCGCGCAGTGGGGCTGGCCGGATGAGCACCTGCCCAAGAGACTGCTCAACCCGCTGAGCGCCCTGCGGCGGGTGGCCCCGGCTTTCCAGGGCGCGATCCTGACGGACTTTGCCGCTGCCCTGGAAGCCAGCGACGAAGCCGCCCTGGTGGAAACCGTGTGGGCGGCCTGCGGCCAGTTGCGCCGCCTGGACGGCAGCGAGGAACCTCTTTCCCCGGCCACCCGCCGACGCTACTACTACGAGTTCATCACCTGGGCGTTGGGCCTGCGGCGCATCACCCCGCCGGAAGCGCCGACTTCTGCTGAGGGGTCCTCTGCCGCCAAACCGGCTTCCTCGTCCACTACCGTCTCTCCGCCCCAAAGGCTGCCGCAGCCGGGGCGGCGATGGCCGCGCCTGCGGCGTCCGGCGTGGGACGACGATGACGACCCGCCCGAAGATCAGGCTCCGGACGGCTACCGCCTGGCCGCATACCGCCGGGCCGTGGCTGCCGCCCGCCGGGGAACGGCCCCGGACGAAGACCTGGCCGAGACGCTGTTGCCTTCCCCGCTGGCCGAGACCGCCGGTCTGCCGCCGTGGCTGCTGCCCGAATCCCGCCGGGCGTTAGCGCGCACCCCTTACATCTGGGACTGGCAGGCCCTGCCGCCGGACGGCTGGGCGGAAGTCGTACGCTTTGCCCTCCAGCGCAGCGATGCGGCGGCCTTGCTGCTGGCTACCTCCGCCCTCACCGGGCGGCCTTTCGCCTGGCTGGCAGCCGCGGTCTGCGGTGGGGGAACGCTGCCCGCCGCCGCAGACCAGCCCCCCGCCTACGACCGCCATACCCACACTCTGGTTTACTACCCCACGGTCTGGGCGCACCTGCCCCGCCAGCCCCAGAAGCCGGAAATGTTCCTGCCGGTGGCCGCGGCCTGGCGGCTGCCGCTGCCCGCCGCGCTGGTTTCCCGCTGGCAGGCGCTTGCCGGGGGCAAGGACGCCGGGGAACCGCTGTTTTCCCCCGACGCAGCAGACAAAGCCAAGGGGCTGCTGGCCGCCTTAGGCGCCCGCTGGCGGCGGAAGCACCCCGCCGATGCGCCCTTCACCCCCGGACGCCTGCGGCGCAGTTGGGCGTACCTGATGCAGACGGTGGGCGGGCTGGATCCCTTGCTGACTGGCTGGCTTTCCGGGTTGTGGCCGGACGGCCATTACCCGCCCCTGTATTACACCACCCTCACCCTGCCCTGGCTGGCGCAGCGCTATGAGGCCGCCCTGCAGCGGGTGGGCAGGAAACTCCGTTTGCCTTTGAATGTACCAGCGCTTCCCCCGCGCCCCCTGTGGCCGATGGGCTCGGTGTATCATCCCCGCCTGAGCGTGCTGCGGAAGGCCGTGCGGGCGCTGACCCAGGCGGTGCAGGAAGCCCCCAACGCGTCCGCCCGCCACAATGCCCGTACCCTGCTTGCCCTTTACGGCCTGGCGCTCTTTCTGGGGCTGCGTTTGGGCGAGGCCGGCCGCCTGCGGGTGGGGCAGTTTGATTTCCTCGCCACCTGGCAGGGCGAACGGCTGCCGTGGCTGATGCTGCACCAGGCCAAGGGCAACCGCTTCACCACCGCTGCCCGCCTGGTGCCCCTGCCCTTTGCCCTGACGCCGTTGCTGGACGAACTGGTGGACGCCGCCCCCGGCGCCGACCTCACCAGCCCGGCCTTTGGCTTTGACACCCCGCGCGGCTGGCAGCCCGCCACGCCGGAAGCCATCCGGACGCGCCTGCAGCAAGTGGGTGTTCCCGTGCCCCGTTGGCATGCCGGGCGGCACCTGCTGCGTTCCTTTCTCCTGCGCTACGGGATGCCCCACGAGGGTGTGAACCTGATTCTGGGGCATCAGGCGGCGGGCGAAGAGGCCTGGAACCCCTACCGCACCGTGGACATCGGCGGCTATTTCCGCCAGTACCGCTACCTGAGCGACACCCTGGCCGCCCTCCTCCGCTGGCCGGACGATGAGGTTAACGCAAAGACGCAGAGAAGGCAAAAGGCGCAAAGAGGTTAACGCAAAGACGCAGAGAGAAGGCAAAGGCCGCAAAGAGGTTAACGCAAAGGGCGCAAAGAAGGCAAAAGGCGCAAAGGGTTGCTGTAGACGAAGTGACGAAGCAACGCTTCACGCATCACACCGTTTCTGTGTCTTCTGTGCTAATCTGTGAAATCTGTGGTTTCCCTTTCTCTCCAGGAATTCCCCATGCCCACACCCGCTGAATGGCTCGCTCCGCTGCAAGACGCCCCTGCGCTGCAAAGGCAACGCGGCTGGCACCGCGTGCTGGCCCTGCTGCAGGAGCGGCTGGCAGCCGGCGATGACCCGGCCCAACAGCGGACATGGGCGCGTTGGCTGGATGCGCTGAGCGCGCAGCGTTCCCCGGAAACCCGGCGGCGCTATGCCCGCCTGCTGGGTGCCGTGGCGCAGGTGTGGCAGCAGGCCGGGCTGCTGGAAGCCCTGCCCGACCTGACCGTGCGGGCGCCCCGCCGCCGGTTGAGCACCGTGCCCCTGCACCGCCTGGCCTACCCCTTCAGCGCCTACCGCCGCCTGACGGCCCATGTCGCCCACGGCCTCACAGGGCAGTTGCCCGGCCCCCTCATCCCGCCCTGGCTGGCCGCCGCCGACCTGGAAGCCCTGGCTGCTTTAGGGCTGCTGTTGGGCGGTCTGGCCCTCCCCCGCCTGAGCGCCCGCCTGAAATCCCTGCAGGGCGACGACATCGTGTGCACTTCCCAGGGCGTCTGGCTGCACCTCCCCCATGCCGGGCACAAGGGCTGGTTTCCCCTCGCCCCCCTGCCGGCCCTCCTCCTGCTGGCCTGGCGTGAGCGGGGCAACGTGGAACTGCAGCAGCCCCTCTTCCCCAACGGCTTCCCCCGCCGGGCTGCCCGGCGCCTGCTGGATACCTTCACCCAGGCGCTGGATTTGCCCCATGTCACGCCTTCCACCCTGGTTGCGTTAGTGCGGCTGGACTTACAACAAGTGCTCCCCCAGCCGGTGCTGGCGGCGCTGCTGGGGCTGATTCCCGCCCGTTCCGTGCCCGCCCGCCAGTTGGAAGCCCTGCAGGTTGATGACTTCCTCGTGGAGAACACAAGCGAAAGCCAGGCGGAGATGTTGGAACCCATGACTGCGGACGAAGAAGCGTTTTTCCCGGAAATGCTGCCCCCTGCCGAACCGCTGCTGCCCGCCGACCCCCGCATGGGCAAGGCGCTGGATCTCCTCCGCCCGTTAGTGCATCAGGCGCTGGAAGTTCCCCAGCCGCCCCAGGAAGTGCTGGAAAGGCTGCGCACCCTGCAGCGCGAGCTTGCCGACCACCCCGTGCCACTGGCCAATCTGAAGCGGCTGCTGGCCCTGCTGGAAAACCTTGCGCAAGACCGCCGCCTGCGCCCGGCTTCCCGCCTGACCTACTGGACGGCGGTGGTGCGGGTGCTGCTGCGCTTCCCCGACACGCCACTGGAAGCCATTGGCCTTGAACACCTGCAGCAGGCGGCGGAAGGGCTTTCTGCCTCCCGGGTGGCCGTGCTGCGGCAGGCCTGGAAGCGGATGCACCGTGCCCTGCAGGAAGCCGGCCTCCAACCCCGGCCCTTTGACCCGGCATCCCTGCGGGCATCCCGCTACCTGCAGCCCCATCCCGTGCTCCTGCAACCCCATTGGGAGCAGTTGAAAACCCAATTGGACCGCCGCCTTTACTGGGCGGCCTACTTCGCCCTTCGGGCCGGGCTGCGGGTGAGCGAAGTGGCCCGCCTGTGCCCCGCTGACCTGCACCTGGAAGGCGCTTTTCCGTACCTCATCGTGCGGCCTTCCAAGGGCGGCAAGCCCCGCCGGGTGGGGCTGACGCACCTCTCCCCCCGGGAGCGCGCTGCCCTGGCACGCTTGCGCCAAAGAGCACTGACCCGGAGCAGCCCGGAGACGCCGTTCTTCGCCGGAACCACCCCGCGGGCGCTTTCCGAGGCGGTTTCCCAGGCGCTGGATGCTGCCGAAGGCCTGCGCTTCCACGACCTGCGGGCGGCTTTTGCCCGCACGACCTGGCGCAGCACCCAAAACCTGCCCTTTGCAGCGCATCAGTTGGGGCACGCCTGGCCGGAAACCACCACCGGCGCTCCTCATCGGGCTGGATGTGCTGGCCGCTAAATACCTGCAGGGCTGGGATAACCCCCTGGCGCATCCCGACCCCTGGATGCCCCTGCCCGTGCTGGCGCACCTGTTGGGCTACACCGACCGCGGCGTCCGCGCCCGCTTCCGGGAAGCCGCAGCCCAACCGGCCCCCGACCTCCCCGACGGCGTCCGCCCCCGCCGCCCCGGCAGGCCGGGGCTTTACTTCCGCGTGCGGGAGGTGTTACGGGAGTTGTGATGCCTTGATGCCGTGATGCCGTGATGCCATGATGCCCAGATGCTGCGATGCCCGGATGCTCTGTTGCCCAACGCTTCGTACGCTTTTGGAGGTACCCATGAACACCGATGACCTTTTCTCCCCCTTTGTCGCGTATTTGCAGTCCCGCGACCGGTCTCCGGCCACCGTGCGCGGCTACCTCAGCGACCTGCGGGTCTTTGCCCGCTGGTTTGCCGAGAGCGCCGGTGAGCCGCTGCAGCCCGACCGCTGGACCACCACCGATGTGCGCGCTTTCCGGGAAGCCATGTTAGCGCAGGGATTAAGCCCCCGCACGGTGAACCGCCGCCTGGCAGCCCTGGCCGCCTGGGGCGCTTTCCTCGCCGACCAGGGGCTGGTGGCCCTCAACCCCACCCTCCACATCCGCAACCTGCGGGAAATGCCCCTTGCCCCCCGCTGGTTGACGCCCAAACAGCGCCGGGCGCTGCTACGCGCGGTGGCGCGGGATCTGGAACTGGCCCAGGCCCGCTACCCCCGCCTGTGGCGGGTGCGGCTGCGCAACGCTGCGTTAGTCTTCCTGCTGGTGTATGCCGGGCTGCGGGTGGGCGAGGTGGCGGCGCTGGAAGTGGACGACCTGCGCCTGGGGCCGCGTTCCGGCGAGGTGCGGGTGCGGCGGGGCAAGGGTCTCAAGGAACGCACCGTGCCGCTGCACCGCGAGGCGCGGCGTTACCTGGCCCGCTGGCTGCAGGTGCGCCCGCCGGAAACCGCCCACCGCGCCCTGTTTACCACCCTGCGGGGCGCGCCCCTCAGCCTGCGCACCGTGCAGGAGATTGTCTCCCAGGCGGGCGAGATGGCCGGGATTCCCAACCTGACGCCCCATGTGCTGCGCCACACCTTTGCCAAAACCCTGCTGGAAAGCGGCGCTTCGCTGGACAAGGTGGCCGCCCTGCTGGGCCACAGCGACCTGAACACCACCCGCCGCTACACCACCCCCAGCGCCGATGATCTGACCCAGGTGGTGGAGAGGGTGGTATAGACGCTTTCGCCACAAACAACGCTGTCTGTGTGCAGCAACTTCAAAATTGTTGCAGTTCCTGCACACAACAAACGAAAAAGCCCCGCACATTGGCGGGGCAGGAAGGCGGAAATTAAGGGGTGTCTTTGAGCAATACCTTCGCCAATTATGGTGATGGGATAGGCACATTAGCAGGGTGAATGCGGCCTAATGACGATACATGTCCAAAAAGTTGCTGTAATAAAATCGGTTCCGGTTTTTGCGGAAGCATTTTTATTGTTTCTTCGACATACTTCACGGTCCGGAAGTAAGCCTTCAGGTCAAGAATGCCGCTATCGGAATGAGATTGGCGAAATTCCCGCAACAAGGCTTGGGAAAGCGTGACCATGAACAGCGACAGGTTCAGAGCATTGGTCAAAGGTACTTCTTTGACGTTCATGAAATCTTCCAGTCCCCAATACTGCTTAGCGTCCCGGAAGTTGAACTCAATCTGAAAGCGCAGGCTGTAGAAGTCAATGACCTTGTCATAAGGTAGTTCCAGATCACTGGAAAATAGATTGACATGGGCAAGGGCACCGCTTTTCGTATGGGCCTTCGTGATGATGACCACATTGAGCGGCTGGGCAAATTCCCGGTGCAGCATTGTGGCCTGGTAGATGCGTGTTTCAATATTGCCCTCCATACGTTTTTCAACCAGGTATTTATCAGGAATGTGGTGGTAGTCGGCCTTCTGCCCATACCTTTTGCGAGGGCCGCGATGCTTCTGCTCCCCCTCATAGAGGAAGTAGAGCGCGGCATCATAGCGCAATTTAGAGATGAGATCCAGGCCACACTGCCGAACCATTTGCAGCACATTGTTGTTACCAAAGTGCCCGTCCAATGCCAGGTAGCGAACGGTCAGCCAATCCTGGAACAGTGCCAGTTGCTTTTTGACCATTTTCTGGATGCGCCGCAGCTCCGGCGTCAGTTCAACCTGCGTTTTATCCCGGTTTTTGCTGCCTTTCGGGCGGCCGCACTTTTTCTTCGAGGCAGACGCATCCTTCTTCTCGGCTTTCTTGCCACGCTTCGCCTTTCTGGCTTTGGCAGCGGCCTTCTCTTCCGCTGTGCGTACTACTTGTTCTACTTGCAGCGGGTATGATCGCCGCTCCTCCACCGAGACCAATGCCAGCGAAAAGATGGCGATGCTTTTGACTACCTTGTTCAGCAGCCCCGCAAAGAAGTAGTCCAGCCCATAGGTCGCCTTGCCGGATTTCGTCACCACGCTTTCATCTCCAACCAGAATGTACTCGCCCTCAGGGCGGTAGAGATGCTGCTTGAAGAACCGACTGAAGACTTGTGCCCAGGGAATGACCGTGTTGAAGAATCGTTGCACCGTGCGATAACTGCCTCCTTTTCCCGCCCAGCGAGAGATGCCCAGCATCGTCACCCGACCGGTCATGCCCAACATCGCTTTCACGATGCGGCTCATCCGCCGTCTGTCTGTTTTTGTCAGATTAGGCTGCAAGCATTGCAAAAGTGCTAAAATATTCACCATGGCCTTTTTGTAGTTGTTGGTTTATGGTGAACACAACTTTACTACAAGAAGGCCTATCTCTTTGCTATTTTGGCGAAGGTATTGGGTAAAGAGAAACCACAGATTTCGCAGATTCCGCAGAAAATCATCCACAGATTCCACAGATGAGCACGGATTGCAACGCCACCACAAAAAGCACAGAAGAACCGCAGAAAACACAGAAGTTTACTTTGCCCCTTTGCGCTCTTTGCGTCGCTTTGCAACCTTTGGGCCTCCCCTGCATCTCTCTGTGTTTCTCTCTGCGTCGCTGAACAGTTACGGATTTTGCGTGCCTTCATAGAACTGCCTGCTCTGATAACCGCCTGTGCCGTGGGTTCTTCATGCACCTTGAGGCGCTGCGCCGGGCGGCAAGCCATGAGCCATAATTATGGTACAATTCGCCATCCATATGCCGCTCCGGCGACATGCCGCTTTCCCCTTTTGGAGGAGTGCTCATGAATGGGCCTTTGGAAACCCCGCAGGCAGCACCCACAGGCGAAATTAGCAGCGATGATAAATTATGGGCCTTGCTGGCCTATATTTTCGCCCCGCTGGTTTCCATCATCATCATGCTGATGGAAGACAAGAAAAACCGACCTTTTCTCCGCAAACACAGCGCCCAGGCGCTCATCCTGGGCATTGTGGGCATCGTGCTTGCCGTTGTCAGCGGCATTACCATCGTGCTGGCCTGCCTGCCGCTGTTCTGGTGGATTTACCTGATTTACCTCGG
>JALUXH010000212.1 GCA_027019065.1 Anaerolineales bacterium | reverse complement strand
TCCCCTCCCCGCATGCGGGGAGGGGAGCCAGGGGAGGGGTATGGCAAAGGCACAGCGCATCAAAACGCATGGAGGGCACCACAGCGTAGGCAGTTACGTTTTCTGTGGCGTTTCTGTGCCGTCTGGGTTTTGCTCTGTGGAAATCGGCGTCTATCGGTGAATGTTTTTCCGAGGAATCTGCGTCATCTGTGGTTTCTCCTTGCCTCGGCTGAGCAGTTACCAAAAAACACGGAAAATCTCTTTGCTCTTTCTGCGTTTTGGCGGGGTGGAGGGCAGGGTGCCAGCCGTGGGGGCGGGACGGCGTCCCGCCCTACATTGCCTGCCACGGGGAGCCTGAATAGGACGTGTCTTCTGTGCCCATCCGTGGAATCGGTGGTTCTCCTTTCCGGGGCTGAACAGCGGCTCAGATTTGCGGTTCGGCGATGGCGTTGGCCTTTTCTATGCGATGGCGGGCGAAAATTTCCCGCACGGTGCCGGTACGGCCGCGCACGATGAGGGAATGGGTGCGGACATAATCGCCGCCGTATTTCACCCCCCGCAGCAGTTCGCCGTCGGTGATGCCTGTGGCGGCGAAGAACACGTCATCCGAGGCCACCAGGTCGTCCATGGTGAGCACTTTATCAAAGTCATAGCCCATTTCCCGGCCGCGGCGGAGTTCTTCTTCGTTGCGGGCGTAAAGTTTGCCCTGAATTTCGCCGCCCATCGCCCGCAGGGCGCAGGCCGCCAGCACGCCTTCCGGTGTGCCGCCGATGCCCAGGAGCGCGTCAATGCCCGATTCCGGCCAGGCGGTCATCAGGGCGCCGGCCACATCGCCATCGGGAATCATGCGGATGCGCGCCCCCAGCCGCCGCACTTTGGCAATCAGCTTTTCGTGGCGCGGCCGGTCCAGGATGACCACCGTGAGGTCGCGGACTTCTTTCCCCTTGACTTTGGCAATCCGGCGCAGGTTGACTTCCACCGGCGCGTTGACGTCAATCATGCTTCTGGCTTCCGGCCCCACGGCAATTTTGTACATATAAACAAAAGGGCCGGGGTTGAACATGGTGCCGCGCGGCGCCAGCGCCACGGTGGCAATGGCGTTCGGCAAGCCTTTGGCCACCGGGCGGGTGCCGTCTATGGGGTCTACGGCAATATCCATTTCAGGCGGCTCGCCGGTGCCCACTTTCTCGCCGTTGTAGAGCATGGGGGCTTCGTCTTTCTCGCCTTCGCCGATCACGATGATGCCGTCCATTTCCACGGTGTTGAGCACCATACGCATGGCGTCCACGGCGGCCTGGTCGGCGGCAATTTTATCGCCGCGGCCCATGAAGCGCCCGGCGGCGATGGCGGCGGCTTCGGTGACCCGCACGAGTTCCAAAGCCAGGTTTCGGGTGGGGGATGTGTCCAGCGGCATAACGGCCTCCTCTCACAGGATGAATTTGATGAAATAGTAGGCGAGCAAGCCGGCCCAGAGCCAGGAATCCACGCGGTCGAATGCGCCGCCGTGGCCGGGCAGCAGGCTGCCGGAATCCTTGACGCCGGCCTGGCGTTTGAACAGGCTCTCGCCGAGGTCGCCCAGGGGGGCCAGGGTGCTGACCAGAAGGCCCAGCAAAGCCCCGTGGCCTGGGGTGATGCCGGCGAGGGTATGGGCAGCCGCCTGGGGGAAGGCCGCGCCCAGCACCGTTCCTGCCAGCGCGCCGCCGAGCACGCCGGCGAGGTAGCCTTCCCAGGTTTTCTTCGGGCTGAGACGGGGGCTGAGAGGGTGTTTTCCCCAGGCGCGCCCGGCAAAATAAGCGCCGCTGTCAGCCACCCAGATGCTTGTCAGGGTCAGCAGCACCCACCAGGCGCCATCGGCCGCCTGCCGCAGCGAAACCATGTACGCGCCGACGAAACCGATGTAGAGCATGCCGCTGAGGGAAACGGCAAAATCGGTGGCGCTTTCCGGCGCGCCGCGTTCGTAGTCGGCCATGTGATAAACCAGGGTGAGCAGGATGAGGGCGGCGAGGAGGTGGGCGTCGTAGCGGAAGGCGGCGAAAAAACGGGAAAGCAGGAACGCGGCCGCGCCCAGCGCCATCAGCCCGCGGGCAGGCCGCCGCCCCAGCGCGGCGAAGAGGCCGGCGTATTCCCACACGGCCGTGACCATAAAAAAGGCGACCAGCAGAAGGTAGGGCAGGCCGCCAAGAAAAATCAGGGCTATTCCGACCGGCAGGAGCAGTGCCGCAACCAGCACCCGTTGTCTGAGCATGGGCTTTTTCTCTCAGCCTTCGTCGGGGTCCAGCACGCGGCCGAAGCGGCGCTCGCGGCGGTTGTAGTCGGCCAGGGCTTCCAGCAGGTGTTCGCGCCCGAAATCGGGCCAGAACACCGGCGTGAAGTACCATTCGGCGTAGGCCGCTTGCCAGAGCAGGAAGTTGCTGGTGCGGATTTCGCCCGAGGTGCGGATGACCAGGTCGGGGTCGGGGAGGCCGGCGGTGTAGAGGCGCGCGGCGATGGTTTCTTCGGTGATGGCTTCGGGGGGAATGCCTTCCCGCACGATGCAGCGCACCGCCTGGACGATTTCGTCGCGCCCGCCGTAGTTGAAGGCTACATTGAGCACCAGCCGCCGGTTGCCGCGGGTGCGCTCTATGGCCTGCCGGATTTTGGCTTGCAGCCGCGGGCGCACGCCTTCCAGTTTGCCGATGTGGCGAATCTGCACGCCTTCGGCGTCCAGTTCGTCAAGTTCTTTGTCTATGAACTCTTCCATGATTTCCATCAGGCCCTCCACTTCTTCGCGCGGCCGGGCCCAGTTTTCGGTTGAGAAGGCGTAAATGGTCAGGTAGCGGACGCCGAATTCCGCGCAGGCGCGGATGACGCGGCGCAGGTTTTCGGTGCCGGCGCGGTGGCCGGCCAGGCGCGGCAGGTTGCGCTGCCGGGCCCAGCGCCCGTTGCCGTCCATGATCACGGCGATGTGCGCGGGAATTTCCCACGCGGGGTCGGGTTGCGAAGCCTTTGGGGGAGGAGCAGACAATCTACACCTCCATCACTTCTTTTTCTTTTCTGTCGCCCAGGGCTTCTGCTTTTTCAATATAGTCTTTGGTGAGGTCATCCAGCCGGTCTTCCGCCCGCTTGCGCTCGTCTTCGGAAATCAGTTTTTCGTCTTCAAACTCCTTGAGGTCTTTTTTGACATCCCGCCGAACGTTGCGGATGGCGACGCGAGCCTCTTCCACGCGGTGATGCACCACTTTCACCAGTTCCCGCCGGCGTTCTTCGGTGAGGGGCGGCAAAATCAGGCGGATGTTCTTACCGTCGTTGTTGGGGTTGATGCCCAGGTCGGAGGTCTGGATGGCGCGCTCAATCGCCCGCAGGGTAGAGGGGTCAAAGGGTTTGATGAGCAGCTGGCGGGGTTCAGGCACGCTGATGGAAGCCAGTTGCATCAGCGGGGTGGGGGTGCCGTAATAGTCCACTTCCATCCTCTCCACAAGGGCCGGGGTGGCGCGGCCGGTGCGAATGCCGGCGAGGTCTTCTTCCAATGCCCGCAGCGCACCTTGCATGCGGTGTTCGGCGTCCTTGAGAGCGTCTTTGATCATAGAGAACCTCCTCTAAAGGGCATGGTCAGGGAAAATAACAATGGAGGCATACAGCCTCAACGATATGCTTCCCGGCGATGTCTCACTCGGTAAACCGTTACCACGCGAGCGTGGTCGTTAATCTCATAAAGGATGCGGTACACACCCACCCGTAAACGGTAATCCATCGTTCCCTGAATCTTCTTTGCCCCAGCGGGGCGAGGGTTCTCCTGCAAAAGGTCAATGCGTTCCACGACCAATCGGCTATACTCTTTGGGCAGGCGAGCAATGTCTTTGACCGCGCGGCGCAGAATACGCACCTTATACATCAACGCCCTCGTCGCGCAGCAGTGCTTTCGCTTCTTCCCACGGGATGGCCTCTTCTCCTGCTTCTCGCAGGCGGCGAATCTCCTCCGCGTCAGCCCAATCTTCAAGCAAGGCCAGAAGTTCCTCCCACATTGCGTAATCAAGGAGGACGGCTTTTTTGTGGCCGCGATTGTCCACAACAAATTCTACCGTTTGCAGTAGTTCAAGAGCGTCTGCTTTTTTCATTTCTGTATTCCCTGGCGTTTTTAACAAGGCAACGCCGCGCCTGTCTTGCGTTTATTTTATCGTAACTGCCTACCCTACGCCGAAAACAAGGTTGACAAGCACCATTTCAGTCACGCTGCCACGCCATGAAACATCGTTACAGTGTGCTCGCCCTCACCTTACCCCCGCTGCGCGCCCTCTCCTCTCTCCCACTGGGAGAGGAGAGGGGGCTGAGCCGCCGCTCTGGGGGCGTGGTGAGGGCGAAAAGCCATTGCTTTGGCAACGAGAGACAGGCAGGGGTGATTCGCTCATCCGCCTTGCACTTTGTGCGTGGCAGGTAGGTAGTTACATTTTATCATGCGTTCTCTGCCGCCACTTTGCGGAACACAATGCCTTTTTCGCCCGCTGCGTTTTCTTCCACATCCACCTCAATGGTGTCGCCGGCGGCAAACTCGCCGCTCAGCAGGCTGACGGCCAGGGGGCCTTCCACATACTTTTGCAGGGCGCGTTTGAGGGGGCGGGCGCCAAAATCCGGGTCGTAGCCTGCTTCGGCCAGGTATTCCCGCGCCGCATCGGTAAGGCGCACGGTCAGGTCGCGCTCGGCCAGGCGCCCGGCCACCTCGCGCATTTGCAAATCCACGATTTGGAGCATTTCTTCCCTGCTCAGGGGCGAGAACATGATGATTTCGTCAATGCGGTTGAGGAATTCGGGGCGGAAGGTGGCTTTGAGGGCTTTTTCTATTTTTTCCTGGGCGCGTCGTTCTTCGCCGTTGGCTTCCCCTTGCAGGAAGCCCAACGAGCCGGAGCGGCGCACAAATTCGGTGCCCAGGTTGGAAGTCATGATGATGACCGTGTTGCGGAAATCCACCGTGCGCCCCTGCCCGTCGGTCAGGCGGCCGTCGTCCAGAATCTGAAGCAGCGAATTCCACACTTCGGGGTGGGCTTTTTCAATTTCGTCGAACAGAATCACCCGATAGGGGCGGCGGCGGACGGCTTCGGTGAGTTGCCCGCCTTCTTCGTAGCCCACATAGCCCGGCGGCGCGCCAAACAGGCGCGAAACCGTGTGCTGCTCGCGGTATTCGCTCATATCCACCCGCACGAGGGCGTCTTCGTCATCAAACAGGAATTCGGCCAGCGCCTTTGCCAGTTCGGTTTTGCCCACTCCCGAAGGGCCGATGAAGATGAACGAGCCGATGGGGCGGCGGGGGTCTTTCAGCCCCGAGCGGGCGCGGCGGATGGCGTCGGAAATCGCCGCAATCGCCTCGTGCTGCCCCACGATGCGCTCATGCAGGCGGTCTTCCATTTGCAGCAGGCGCTCGGCTTCGGTTTCCATCATTTGCGTTACGGGAATGCCTGTCCACTGGGAAATGACCTCGGCGATGTCTTCGGCATCCACCACTTCGTCCAGCTGGTTTTCGGCTTCCCAGGCTGCCCGCTGCTTCTGGAATTCCTCTTCCAGGCGCAGGCGTTCCATTTTTTTGGTGGCGGCGCGCTCATAATCGCGGGCTTCGCGTGCCTGCTCTTCTTCGGCAATCAGGCGCTCTATTTCGGCTTTTTGGGCTTTGAGTTCGGGCGGCAGGGAATACAGCGCGACGCGCAGTTTGGCTGCGGCTTCGTCGATCAGGTCAATGGCCTTATCGGGCAGGTGGCGGTCGGTGACATAACGGCTGGAAAGCCGCGCCGCGGCCACCAGCGCCTCGTCGGTAAAGCGCACGCCGTGGTGAGCCTCGTAACGGTCGCGCAGGCCGCGCAGCATTTCAATGGTGTTTTCAATGCCCGGCTCTTCTACGTACACCGGCGCAAAGCGGCGTTCCAGGGCGGCATCTTTTTCAATGTACTTGTGGTATTCGTCCAGCGTCGTCGCCCCGATGCACTGCAATTCGCCGCGCGCCAGCGCCGGTTTGAGCATGTTAGAGGCGTCCATCGCTCCCTGCGCTGCACCTGCCCCAACCACGGTGTGCAGTTCATCAATGAACAGGATGATTTCGCCCTCCGAGCGCTTGACCTCTTCTATGGCCGCCTTGAGGCGTTCTTCAAAATCGCCGCGGAAACGGGAGCCGGCAATCATCGCGCCCAGATCCAGCGAAACCACCCGTTTGCCGGCCAGAATTTCGGGCACATCGCCGTTGACGATTTTCTGGGCCAGCCCTTCCACAATGGCCGTTTTGCCCACCCCGGCCTCGCCGATGAGCACCGGGTTGTTCTTGGTGCGGCGGGAAAGCACCTGGATGACGCGCAAAATTTCGCCGTCGCGCCCGATGACCGGGTCCAGTTTGCCTTCCCGCGCCAGTTGGGTCAGGTCGCGGGAATACTTTTCCAGGGTGCGGTAGCGGGCTTCGGCGCGGCGGTCGGTGACGCGCTGGCCGCCCCGTACTTTCCGGATGGCATCGTACACCCGCACTTTGGTCACGCCTTCGGCGGCCAGCAGGGTGGCCGTAGGCGTGCCCCGCTCGTTGAGGATGGCGAGGAAGAGGTGTTCGGTAGAAATGTATTCGTCTTGCAGGCGGTTGGCTTCCTGATTGGCCATATCCACAATGCGCTTGACGCGCGGGGTGATGAAAATCTGCCCCGCGCCGCCGCCAAAAATGTTGGCTTTGGGCGTTGTCCGCAGGATGTGGTCTACCTGCTCTCTCAGCTGGGCGGTGTTGACGTTGAGCACCTCCAGCAGCTGGGGCACCACGCCGCCGGGCTGTTCCAGCAGGGCCAGCAAAATGTGCTCGGTGTCAATCTGGGTGTGGTGGTAACGCTGAATGAGTTCCGCCGCGCGCTGGGCGACTTCCTGGGCGCGCTCGGTAAAGCGGTCAAAACGCATCATGGGAACAACCTTCCTGAAAAGTCATGACCTGCCCGTGCCGCGGCGATGGCCATGCCAGGCGGGTTTTCGCACAGCCTTTCCCTCGGGCAGCGCCCGATGGGGTGTTGCCCCCGTCCTTCCCCGCTTGCGGGAAGAGGCGCCGAGGGAGGGGGACGACAAAGGCGTAGCGCCTCAAAGCGCATGGAGAGCACAACAGCGTAAGCAGTGACGAAAAAAGGCCTTGTGCTCTTGGCGCCTTTGCCGCCTGGGCGCTCGGCCCCTGCACGGGAACTTCGCGGCACACCTCGCCTGCTTCGCAGGCCAAATGGCCGCTTCGTGCCCCCGGCCAGGGGCTTGTGCGGCTGCGCCTGGATTATATCATCGCGTCGGCCTCATGCCGGTTGGGCGGCCGGCAAGTGGCGGGCAATGGCTTGCGCCAGAGCCTCTTCATCCCACCCGAACACCCGCTCGCCATCAATCAGGAAGGCAGGGTAGCGGCGCACGCCCCGCAGGGCCAGCCACAGCCCGCGCGGCGATTGAGCATCGGTGATTTGCACAAACAGCCGGTCGGGAAAACGCTCGCCCAGCCGCCAGACCAGCGCAGAGAGCCTTTCCCACTCGGCCTGCAAATCGGCGGGGTAAGCGGCCATGTCTTCATTGTGGATTTGGTCGCCCACGCCGACATCGTCAATGAACACCTGGCAATGAAAGCAGTGGTTCAAACTGCCCACCACGCGGGTCACGATTTCTACTTTCAAACGGTCTTTAGGTACAGCCATCATTCACCTCCGGGAATCTTTCAGGGAGCAGGGGTAAGGGTTGGTGTGGGGGTGGCCGTTGAGGTGGCCGTTGGCATGGGCGTCAGCGTTGCGGTGTAGATGAGCGGCATCCAGCCCACCCGCCCCTGCGGGTCGATGACTTCTACCCACACCAGGCCGTCCACGACGGCCAGGTGGTGGGTGATCTGCAGCACCTCGCCCTGCCGCAGCGTGGCAATGACGGGGCCGTTGGGCGACTGCCGCAGGTGCACTCCCCGCCAGCGGGTGTTGGCCACCAGCCCCAAAGCAGGGGTGGGGGTGGCGGTGGCGGTGGGGGTCGCCGTGGCGGTGGCGGTGGCCGTGGCCGTAGCCGTGGGGGTGGCGGTAGGTGTGGCGGTGGCCGTGGCCGTGGCCGTGGGCGTGGGGGAAGGCCCC
>JALUXH010000211.1 GCA_027019065.1 Anaerolineales bacterium | reverse complement strand
CCGGCCAGACCCACCAGCCGCGGCCGCGGGGATGGGCGGCCTAACGCGGCATACAGCCCGCGCACCACGGCGAAAGCCGTGAGCGCCACGGTGGCAAACAGGGTGGGCAAAATCAGGTTGTAGGCAAACGTGGGCGCGAGCCCCAGCAGTTTGACCGGCATCCCGACCAGCACGAAGCCCCAGTAGTAGTAGTTGATGTAGCCGTGGGCAAACCACGGGTCGTAGGGCGGGAAGGTAACGCTTTTCAGCACCGCGGTGAAGTACGATAAGTCCATGGGCTTTTCGCCGCCCTTCCACGGGTGCCACAGGTCGGGGTTCTGCCAGCGGATGTACAAATCCAGCAGGAAGAAGGCCAGGAAGAAGAGCTCTGCCCAAAGGATTTCCCGCTTGCGGCGGCGGAAGTCGGCGCGCAGGGCCGGCCATTGCAGGCGGGCCGCAGTTGCCGAAGCAGCGGTCAGCGCGAGCAGCAGCACGGCCAGCGCCCCGCGCGTTACCGGCAGCCCGGCGGAACCCCACAGCCAGGCGGCATAGGCGAAGAGCAGCATCCCGGCCAGGCGCGCCGCGGGGTAGCCGCCATCGGGGAAGGCGGCAAAGAAGGGGCGCAGCAGCGGCCATGCCACCCAACCCAGCAGCGCAATCAGCAGATACCATGCCAGCACCCCCAGCAGAGGGTAGCGGTTGAGCGGCGAGCCGAAGGGGAACAGGAGGCGAAAAGTGCCGCTGATCTGCTGCAGCCCCCAGCGGGCAGGCGGCAGCAGCAAGTTGGCCGGGTGCGGCGGGGCTTCCCCCGGCAGGATGTGCATCACGTGGTCAAGATCCACCGCTCCCAGCACGGCGCGCACGTGCGCGGCGTTGTAGGTGGCCCAGTTTTTGCGGAAGACGAAAACCTTGGGGTGGTCGTAAACGGTGAAGGCTTCTTCGGCAGGCTGGTCGTTGATGCGCAGCGGCCCTAACGTGGGGTCCGATTCAAACACCGCGACCAGGTCGTAGCCCAAATCGCCGTGGGCGGTATCCACGCGCGCGCGGTCGTAGCAGGTTTCCACGGTTTCCCACGGCGGGCAGCCCATCAGGTGGCGGTAATAGGCATTGACCAGCGGGTAGCGCTCCGGCAGGCGTGTCAGGCTGGCCCATTGGCGGCTGGAGGTGATGAGAATGTCGTCTGCCCCGTCCAGAATGTTTTCCATGCGGGTCAGTTTCTTCGCGTTGTCATCCCAGTACATTTCAAAGTTCAGCCCCTGGTAAATGCCGCCGAAGGGGTCGTAGTCGTCCATACGGAGGGGCAGGCCGTCGTCCCACGAAGTTTCGTTGGCCAGGGCGGGGGAAAGCACCCAGGCGCGGCCGCGGTGGGTGCCCAGGGTGAGGGTGTAAACTTCGCCGGCCTGCAGGTGCACGGCGGGGGTAAGCGGAATGACAAGGTTCTGCGGCGGCCCGGCAGTGTTGGGCTGCGGCGTGACGCGTACGCTTCCGCTGGCGAGGGCGGTTTTCTGCCCTGCGGGTTTCAGCGCGGCCGTCAGGGTGAGGGGTTGCAGGTCGGCAGGCGCGGGCGCGACCACGCGGTACACGCGGACGCTTTCCGGTGTGCCGCCGGCGCGGGCGCGGAAGGTAACGCTGAGCGGCGTGTCGGGCAGAATGGTCCAGTCTTTGGGGACGGGAAGCAGTTGCGGCTCGGTCTGCCCGCCGGGGGTGTGGATAGCGAGGGTGAGCGGGCCGGGGATGTGGCTGAAAATCCATTCGGTGGCTGCGATGCGGGTGTGGGGGCGGTGATAGATGCTGACGAAGGCGAAGGCCCAGGCGGCGGTGAGGGCGAGCACCACGGCGGTACCCGCTACGACCCAAAAACGCCGTCGGCGGGGCGCCTGCCCGGCAAGCCGCACCGCACCCCAACCGGTGATGACCGCCAGGCCCGGATACACCGGCAGCAGGTAGCGCATGGTGGGGTTGGGCATGGCTGATTCCAGCGCAAAGATAAACCCCGTCCAGCCCCACACCAGGGCGGCGAGGGGCTTTTCCTGCCCACGGAGCAGCCGCCATCCCAGCCACAGGAAAGCAGCCCAGGCTGCGAGGCCGTAAGGCAGGCCGGTGCCCCAAAAGGTCAGGTTTTGCCAGGCAAACCAGATGGGCCGCCGTGCCCATTGCATGGCGGGGGGAAAGTCGGCCGTGCCGCTGGTCTGGGCGCGCAGGGCGCGCAGGTTGTCCAGCCAGTGGGGGTTGAGGCCGCTGATGAAGCCCGGCCCGGCGAAGGCGTAAGGCTGGAAAACGCGGAAAGTCAGCAGCCCGATGCCGCCGCCCAGCGCCAGCAGGCCGAAAAGCCACGGGGTTTCCTGCTGCTGGGCTGTTTTGGGCAGGCGGGCGAGGCGCAGCAGCCCCGCGGCAGGCAGCAGCAGCGCTGCCGGCGCTGCACTGATTTTGGAAGCCAGCGCCGCACCATAGGCCAGCCCGAAGAGGGCAAACAGCCACCAGTCGTCTTTCAAGGGGCGGCCCGGCGGCTTCCGGCCAATTTCTATCGCCAGCCAGACGGTGACAAAAGTGAGCAGGTTGAAGATGCTGTCAACGGTGAAATAGTGGGCGTTTTGAATTTGCGTGACGGTAAAGGCGCTGAAAGCCGCGGCCAACACGCCGACGCGGCGGTCGTAGAGCCTCGCCGCCACCAGGTAGACCAGGAACACCAGCAGCACATCGGCCAATGCCGAGAGGGTGCGCCCCACAAGGTGAATTTGCCCGTAGCCGGTTTTGTGGAAGGCTTCCCCCACGAAGCGGGTCAGGAAAAGCGGCAAAGTGCCGTAAACATAAAAGCCAAAGCCCTGGTTGGTGGGGTTGAGGGTGGAATGGGCGGTATCAAAGTATTCCCGCAGGCTGTGCACCGGCTGGATGGCTGTGGCGACCATGGTGAGGAAACGCTCGTCGGGGTGGAGGTGCTGCTCGCCATCCCAGTTTTGACCGGTGGTGCGGAGGTAGAGGGCAAGGAGCAGGATGATGACGAGGGCTGCTTCGTATAGCCACGCGGGAAGGCCCCGGGGGCGTGCCCTCGTGGCCTGCGTAGGAGCGGCCGCGCGGCTCTTGGTGGTAGGTTCTGAGGGAGAGGGGGGGAGGTGAGTGGCGTTCATGGTTTGGGCGGAGCGCAAAGGAAAGGGCGTCTTTACGGCACGAAAAACACGATGAAATCCTTGCCTTCCAGCGGGCTTGGATGCAGCCGCACGATGGCGTTGGGGTAAAGGTGTTGCAGCATGTCCAGCGACTTTTGGTCTTCCGGCTTGAGGATGAAAAGTTTAGGCGGGGGCACACTGCGGGTTTCGGCGATGCTTTGGGGCGGCAGGGCGGTGTCGGCAATTTTCGGGAACAGCCCGGCGTTGATGGCGACCAGCCGCGTATCCACCCAGTAGGGGTAGGGAATGACCCAGGCGCGCTGGGGGGTGTTACCCAGGGCCACAAAGCCGTGGATGACCTCGCCGATGGCCGTGGTGTTCCACGCGCCGGCGCGAAATTCGTCGGCGTATTGGTGGAAAACCAGGTCGTAATTGGCGCGTGCGGCGATCACAGCCAAAAGGGCAAGCAGGCCAATGCCCAGCCACCGCCCTGCCCGCGGCCGCCAGCGCCGGAACGCGCGCCAGAGGGCATCGGCGGCCAGGCCTACGATGATGAACACCACCACATACGCCCCTGCCGTGCGGTTGAGGCAGGGGTTTTCGTTGGGAAAGGCCAGCGAGAGAACGGATGGCATCATCAGCAGCGGCAGGCTCATCAGCAGGAAAGCGTCTTCCCAATGGCGGCGGCGCGCCAGCCGTACCGCCACGATGACCAGCCCCAAGGCAAACAGCGCCCCGCTGACCCAGTCTAAGGCCGGGCGGTGAGGGATGGAATGCACCCAGATTTCCCCATCATCCCAGAAGGGCATGATGAGGGCTTTGGCAAGGTTGTTGAAGAAAATGGCGAGGGGGTTGCCGGGGTAGGGGCGTTCCAACTGGCCGAGGCGGGTGGCGCTGCGGTAGAAGAACATCTGCCAGTTGCCGAGCATGTAGCGGAAGAGCGGCAGGAAAACGATGAAAGAAAGCAGGCCGGTCAGCAGGAAGCCGGTGAGGGCACGGGTACGCCTCGCTCCCGCTTTTTCGTATAGCCAGTAAACAAGCAGCGCGGCGGCTATTGTCAAAGGCATCAGCCGGAAGGGAGAATAGCCATGCACCCCCGCCCCGAGGAACAGCCCTGCCCACAGGAAATCGTTCCGCCGCCCGTGGCGCAACCCGCGCACGAAAAAGTAAAGTGAAGGCGCGGCAAAAGCCGGGTAAAGCGCAAAGCGCAAGGCCACCCGCGAGGTAACATTCGGCCAGTAGGCAAAGGCAGCAAACAACGCCGCCCAAAAGCCCACACTCTTGCCGCCGAGTTCCTTGCCCAGCAAATAGATGAAAGGCAGCGCCAGCAGCCCCACCGTGACCATGCCGAGTTTCAGGCTGAGGAAGGAGTAGCCCGTGCCCAGGTATTTGATGACCGCGGCCACCAGGTACATTTCTATGGCTTCCCTGCCGGTATTGCGCGGGAAGAAGATGCGCGTTTTTCCGGCCAGGACGTCGGCAATATCCAGCAACTTTTCGGCGTGGTCGGAAAACATTTCCGCGGGCACGCTCGCAAGGTGCACGTAGCGGAAATACACCGCAACGGCAGCCAGCCCCAGCAGGGCAAGGTGCCACCACGAAAGCGTCACCTGCCAGCGTCCGCGGTGCAGGGTTTGCAGCGCCGTTTTCCAGCGCGGCGGGTTCCAGAAGGCGGCCACGATGAGCACCATGCCCAGCAGCCAGATGGTGGTGTTGAAGGCTGTGAAGCGGTTGCCCCCAAAGGCCAGAAAAGCGATGAAAGCCAGTACCAGCCCAATGCTGAGAGGCACAATGCGGACTTCAATCGGGCCGTCGGCGTCGCCTTCCCATTCGGCCAGGCGCAGGTCGGGCAGGCGCCATTGCTTTTGAATGAGTGCAAGCCCCCACGCGGCCAGCGCAAAGGCGTACACGGTGATGCCGATTTGCCAGTTGCGGCCGGGCGGCTCCATCATCCGCTGAGCGACCAGCGCGAGCAGGGTGCCTGCCAGTATGGCCGTCGGGAAGGCCGCCCGCGCGCGCGGGCGTTTGACCGGAATGGGGGAAACCGCCGTGGCTTCGGGATGGGCGGCGGGGGCCGACGGGGGCGGTGCGGTTCTGGAGGGGGCGGGTCTCGCTGCGGGGCGGACGGTAGTATTCGCGGGCCGAGCGGTACCCCGGATGGCTTCCCACAGTTGGGCCGCCGTGGCATCGTCTAACGGCTGCCAGCCGCGCGGGCGCAGCCCCTCCGGCAGGTGGGCGGCTAAGCGGCCTTTGATGTAGTCCAACAGGCTGAGTTCGGGCATGATATACCTTGCGATGGTATCAGCGTGATGGGGCGTATTTTACCATCAGCGCAGGGGGGCTACGCAAAGCGGGCGGCTCGTGGCCGCCCGCGGTTTGAGGCTCAGGCTTTTTTGAGGGCTGCCTTGAAGCCCTCAATGGCCGTAACCGGCGTGGGGTCGGTATCGTAACACATGGCGAGGTAATAGGCGATGTAGTCGCCCAGGTGCAGCAGGGTCCATTGTTGAGCCAGGGCGTTGCCTTCAGGGGCCTGCACCACGGCGGCATCCAGGCCGTGTTCCTCAAAAACCTGCGCGGTCAGGCGGGCGCGCAGGTTGTGGCGCGGGTGGCCGCTGCTGCCGCTGAGGAAGATGGCAAAAGTCTGGGGGAACAGCGCGGCAGGGTTGTCCAGCCCGGCCAAAGTGTTGTGGTTGGCTTCGGGCAGGAACTCGAATTGTGCCCATGCCTTGGCGATTTCGCTGATTTGCCCCTTCCAGCGGCGGGCGACGGGGGCGAAAGCACCGCTGCCGAAAACGGCCACCCACTTGTTTTCCAGCCGCAGGGCCCATTGCTTGGCGGGGTTCTTTTCGGTGGGTACTTCGGCGCGCAAGTTGGCCTGCTGGGCTCGCATTGCCGCCACCGCGGCGGTGAGTTCCTGCGCGGGGTCGGGAAGCCAGCCGGCGCGGGCGAAAAAGGCCAGCAGCAGCCCGAAGGAGTAGCCCACCGCGGCGCGCGGCTGCCCCGGGTGGACGAACTGCCACACGGTGTGGCCCGCTTCGGCGGCCTGGGCGGCCAGTTTGCCGCCGGTGGTCACGGCGAGCACCCGGCAGCCCCGTGCCTGCGCGGCGGCAAAGGCGCTCAGCGTTTCTTCGGTGTTGCCGGAATGCGAAGAGGCGATGAGCAGCACGCTTCCGCCCTGTGCCCAGGCAGGCAGGTCGTAATCGCGCCATACGGTGATGGGCACGGAAGCCCGCGACGCGGCGTAAGCGGCGAGCAGGTCGGCGCCGATGGCCGAGCCGCCCATCCCCGCGATGATGATATGCTGCACGCCCGCGACGTCGGGCATGGGGAATTGCTGCCCGAGTTCCCATGCCGTTTGCAGCTGGGCGGGCAGGCCGTTAATTTCGGCCAGCATGTTTGAGCGGTCAATTTCGGGGAAGTATTTGAAATCGTCCAGTTCCATGGGGGCTCTCCTTAAGAGGAAAACCACAGATTGCACAGATGGCACAGAAAAATCTACGCTCATCCGTGCAATCTGTGGTTTAGATTTTCCTGTGTTCCTTTTCGGCGCTTTGGTCGCCGCGCAGGAGTTTGACGGCGTGGGGCAGCACCGGAGCAATCACTTCCAGGTTTTCTACCGCGGCTTTGGGGCTGCCGGGCAGGTTGACGATGAGCGTGTGGCCGCGAATGCCCGCTGCGGCGCGGGAAAGCATCGCGTGGGGGGTGATTTGCAGGCTGGCGGCGCGCATGGCTTCGGCCAGGCCGGGTGCCTGCCGCTCCACCACGGCGAGGGTGGCTTCGGGGGTCACATCGCGCGGCGCAAAGCCGGTGCCGCCGGTGGTCAGGATGACGTCGTAGGCGTCGCTGTCGGCCCAGCGGGCTAACGTGTCGCGCAGGGCGGGCAGGTTGTCGGGCAGGATGGCGGTGTGGGCGACTTCCCAGCCGCGGGCGCGTATGGCTTCGGCGAGGGCAGGGCCGGAGAGGTCTTCCCGCTCGCCGCGGGCCGAACGGTCGGAGACGGTGAGGATGGCGAAACGGAGCATGAGGTTGGTCAATTAGTCAATTAGTCAATTAGTCAACTGGTCGGATGGTCAGAGGTGAGGTTTTTGGCGAGGGTGATGACGGGGAGGTTTTCCCAGCCGCGTTTGCGGTAGAAAGCCAGCACTTCTTTTTCGCTGGGCACGACCATGAGGTAAGCGCGCAGGCAGCCTTTGGCGCGCAGGCGTTTTTCGATTTCGTCCATCAGGGCGGTGCCGAGGCCGTGCTGGCGGTAGTTGGCATCCACGGCGAGGTGATAAATCAGCCCGCGCCGCCCATCAAACCCGGCCATCACCGCGCCGATAATCTCGCCGTTTTCGTTTTCGGCAACGACGAACAGGTCGGGGTCGTGGGCAACCTTTTTGGCGATCTCTTCCGGTTCGTCGGAAACCCGCAACTGGATGCCCGGCCCGGCGTTGGCCCACAGGTTGTAGACGGCGGGGTAATCTTCAGGAAAGCGGAAAGTGCGGAGGGTGTAATTCATGATGGCTTTGCTTCGTTGATGGAGTACTTCTCGGCTGCTTCCAGTAGTCGAGGTTGTTGAAGGGGTTTGGATGTGCGCTGAGGAACTCGTAGTTTGAAGTCGGCAGGCACAGTGCCTGTTTTTAGCCTTTCCATGATGAGGCGATGGTATTCGGGGTCGATCTCGGCAGAAATGAAATGCCGCCCTAACCGGCGGGTTACTTCAATTTCGGAGCCGCTGCCGCCGAACAGGATGAGCGCGATGTCGCCGGGCCGGGTGCTGGCTTTGAGGAGCATTTCGTAGAGCCCTTGAGGGATCTGGCAGGGGTGTTTGGTTTTTTCGTGGCTGACATTTTTCACCAGGTCAAAGTAAAACCAACTGTAGGGCATGCGGCCTTTGGAACCCTGCGCGATGCGCTGCCTGATGCGCTTGTCGTTGGGGTTTTGGTAAGGTACAGCAACCTGGTCTTTGTAGAAGCGGTTATGGCGGGTCTTGCGGGCGTGCAACACGCTGCGGTGGGCGGTGGTGAAGCGGCGGGGGGAATGCCCGATGTTGGTGTTGTAAATCCAGACGTAATCTTGCACTTCATAGCAGGCTTCATCGAGATAGCGCACCCGCAAATAGGCATTTTGCTTGGGGTAATTGATGAGAAAGAGGTTGCCGTCGTCTTTGAGAACGCGTAACGACTCTTTCGCGAGGCGAATGTACCAATCAATGTATTCGTCAAATTTGCGCGTGTAACTTTTGCCTTCGTATTTGACGCCAACGTTGTAATCGGGGTCGCCATAGACCATATCTACGCTTTTGTCGGGCAACTGCGCCAGCAATTCCAGCACATCGCCCAGATAAACCGTGTCAACGAATTGCTCGGTGGAGTACACACTCATGGGGTCGGCTGTGTTAGCCCCGGCATCTCGCCGCGCTGCTGGCACTTCTGAAAGAGGCGGGAAATGACTTGCTGCTTTTTGCCCATGCTATTCCTCCAACCCCACCACCGCCTTCCATGGTTCGGTGAGGCCGTCTTCGGTAACGCCGAAGAAGAGGCGGTTGCCTTCGGGCGTGTGCTGCACCAGGTCAAAGTGCCACTGTTTGCCTTGTTTGTATTTCCGCATCACGCCGCGGTCGCCTTCCCAGTGGATGCCGCGCACTTTGCCGAGGTCGGCGGGCAATTTGGCATAGCGGCTGATGGCGTAATGCCACAGGCGGCGCGCCGATGAGGTGGTGACGTTTTTGACCACATTGCCGTTGCGCAGGTCGCGCACGGTGTAGTATTGGGTGCCGTCGCGTTCCATGACCGAGACCACTTCTACACCGGTGCGAGGGGCGTCTTTGGGCAGGGGCGGCACTTCGTCTACCGGCGCGGGGCGGATGGTCGCGTGCCGCGGCTGGCCGGTTTCGGTTTTGGCGGGCGCGGCGGCGGCTTCCTTTTCCCGCAGGCCGCGCAGCACCAGGTCCACGATTTCATCGCGCACGGCAAGGCCGGTTTCGGCTTCGGCGCGGATGTAGATTTTGCTGCCGTCTACCGCGTAGGGGGGCTCGCTGCCCCGCGGCACCAGCACCCGAAGCACTTTTTTGCCCTGCGTTTCGTGGGTATCAATGGTAACTTCCAGCGGCGGGATGATGCGTTCGGAAATCTGTTTTGCCAGTTCGGCCGCGGCCTGGTCGGGGTTGTCAAGGCCGGCCGGGGGCTGCTTGGGGTCGTCGCTCAGGCCGATGTAGAGCGTGCCGCCGTTGGTGTTGGCGAAGGCGCACACGTCGGCGATGATGGCATACAGCCGCCCCCCGCGCACGGTCATGCGCTCGTGGAAGGCCTGAATCAGGTTGGCGCCTTCTTCGCGGGCCTGCTGGATGAAGTCTTCCTGGGGGGCTTCCTTGTGGCGGTGGGGGCGGTGGCGGGCAAAGTCGTTGCTCAGAAAAAGTTCTTTCAGCGCCTGAAAACTGACTTCGGGCAGCAGCACCTCGGTGGTGCGGTCGCCTACGCCCGGGTTGCGCCCGTCGCCGATGAGCCGGTGGGCGTCGGAGCCTTGAATGCAGTGCATCCGGCGCGGGTATTCGGGTTTGGTGCCGTTGAAGAACGCCGCGGTGGTGTGGCGGCCTCTCTTTTCCAGGTCGGTAACTTCCAGCGCGTGCAGGTGCGGGTCTTGGGTGTAAGAAATTTTGGTTTGCCCCGGCACATTGCGGGCGGCCACGCCGTTGCTGGAATTGGCGTGGGCGGCAATGGCCAGCCCTCCGGCTTCGTCAATCAGCCGGTAGGCGGTGAGCACGTCGCTGGTTGCCCCTACGGTAGCCGAACCCTGATCCAGTTTTTCGGGCGGGATGTTGAGGGTGAGCAGCAGGTGTTCTATTTCCCGCACGGGCTTTTCGGGCGGGAAGATGCCCAAAATGTGGAAACCCAGCGTTGCGGTGAGTTCAAAGCCGGGCAGCACCAGAATTTTCTTCAGCAGGCGGCGGTATTCTTCCAGCCGCGCTTTTTCTTCGGGAATCAGGCGGTCTAACTGTTCCAGCAGTTCCAGCTGCCGGAGCTCTTCTTGCATTTTCCGATAGCCGGCCACGGTGTTGTGGTCGGCAAAGGCGATGATGTCCACGCCGCGGGCTTCTGCCTGGCGGAGAATGTCAAGGTAAGTGATTTCTGGCTGCTGGTAGTCGCTGGATGCGGGGGTGTGGAGGTGCAAATCCATCACGTACCAGCGCCCTTTGGGCGAGCGTTTGCGTGCCACGGTGAATCCTCTCTCTGGAAAGTGGTGATGGGGAAATCGGTCAGGAGGCGGCTTTATTGCGCCAACACCTGGCGCAACAGGTGCAGCAGGTCGTCAACCATATAAGGCTTTTGCAGGAAGCCGTCGGCGCCTGCGGCCAGCGCAGCCTCGTCGTAGTTCATCCCCGAGGTCATCACCACGCGGGTATGTTTCAGTTCATCATCCTGGCGAATGGAATGCAGCAGATCCATGCCGTTGATGCCGCCGGCAAGGTGCACGTCCATCACCAGCAGGTCGGGTTTGTGTTTGTGGAGGTTTTCAAGCAAGGCGGCTGCCTGCCCTCCCCCAAAGACCACTTCAAAGCCCTCCATTTCCAGCAGGGTTTTGAGGAGGGAACGCATGGTGTGGTCGTCTTCCACCAGCATGATTTTAGCCATGGGGAGCGTCTCCTTGCGAAGCATCGGCGGGTGCGGCGGGGGGCGTTTCGCCGGCGGCAGGCAGGGCGGCGTTGAGCACATCGTCGACGGTTTCGGCAAAGATGAATTGGATGGCGGCGCGCACTTCTTCGGGCAGGTCTTCCAGGTCGGCCTGGTTGCGTTTGGGCAGGATGACGGTTTTCAGCCCGGCGCGGTGGGCGGCGAGCACTTTTTCTTTGATGCCGCCGACCGGCAGCACTTGCCCGCGCAGGGTGACTTCGCCCGTCATGCCTACATCGGGTTTCACCGTGCGGCCGGTCAGCAGGGAAACCAGGGCGGTGACGATGGTGACGCCTGCAGAGGGGCCGTCTTTGGGCTGTGCCCCCGCGGGCACGTGCAGGTGAATGTCGGTTTTTTCAAAGAAGTCTTCGGGAATGCCCCATTCCGCGGCGCGGGAGCGCACGAAGGAAAGCGCCGCGCGCGCCGATTCCTGCATCACTTCACCCAACGAGCCCGTCAGAATGAACCCTTTGCTGCCGGGCATTTTGGTCGCTTCAATGAAAAGGATGTCGCCGCCTGCGGGGGTCCACGCGAGGCCGATGGCGACCCCGGGGATGGCGACGCGCCGGGCGACTTCTTCCAGCCCGTAATAGCGTTGCCGCCCCAGGAACTCGCGCGCTTTTTCGGGGGTGATTTCCACTGCTGTTGCCTTGCCCTCGGCGATCTGGCGCACCACTTTGCGGCAGATTTTCCCGATTTCCCGCTCTAAGTTGCGCACGCCGGCTTCGCGGGTGTAGGCGCGGATGATGGTGCGCAGGGCGTCGTCGGTGAAGGCGATTTCTTCGGGGAAGAGCCCGTTTTCGTGCACCTGCCGCGGGATGAGGTAGCCTTTGGCGATTTCCACCTTTTCGTTTTCGGTGTACCCCGAGATTGGGATGATTTCCATCCGGTCGCGCAGGGGGGCGGGGATGTTGTCCAGGTAGTTGGCGGTGGTGATGAAAAGCACCTGCGAGAGGTCAAAGGCCACTTCAAGGTAATGGTCGCGGAATTCGGCGTTTTGCTCGGGGTCAAGCACTTCCAGCAGGGCGGAGGCCGGGTCGCCGTGGAAGTCAAAGACCAGTTTATCCACCTCGTCTAACATAAAAACGGGGTTGCGGGTGCCCACGCGTCGCAGCGCCTGGATGATGCGCCCCGGCATGGCGCCGATGTAGGTGCGGCGGTGGCCGCGGATTTCGGCTTCGTCGCGCACGCCGCCCAGGGAAATGCGCACGAATTCCCGCCCCATGGCGCGGGCAATGGAGCGCCCCAGCGAGGTTTTGCCCACCCCCGGCGGCCCGATGAAGCACAGGATGGCGCCTTCCCGGTCGTGGCGGATGGCGTCGTCGGGCACGCGGGCTTCCAGCGCTTCTTTGCGTTCCAGGCGCAGTTTGCGCACCGCAAGGTATTCCAGAATGCGGTCTTTGACGTCTTTCAGGCCGTAGTGGTCTTTATCCAGCACTTCCTGGGCGTGGTGGAGGTCTAAGTGATCTTCGGTAAGTTTGCTCCACGGGAGGGAAACCAGCCAGTCCAGGTAGGTGCGGATGACGCTGTATTCCGCGGCGGCGCTGGGCAGGTGGGCGAGGCGGTCAAGTTCGCGCAGCGCCTGTTTTTTGGCTTCTTCGGGCATGCCCGCGGCTTCAATTTTTTGCCGGAATTCCCTGGCTTCGGCGGCCTGTTCGTCTTCTTCCCCGAGTTCCCGTTTGATGGCTTTCATCTGCTCGCGCAGGAAGTATTCCCGCTGCATTTGCTCGATCTGGGAGCGCGCCTCGTTCTGGATTTTCTGCCCCAGTTCAAGCACTTCTACTTCGTGCGCCAGGATGCCGAGCAGTTTGCGCAGTTTTTCGGTAACCGAGTGCAGTTCCAGAATGGTTTGGGCGTCTTCCAGGCTCATGCGCTGGAAGTTGGCGACGGTGTAGGCCAGTTGCAGCGGGTCTTCCAGTGAGAGCACCGAGGCCACCAGTTCTTTGGGGATGGAAGCCACCATTTCGGCGATGGTCTGGAAGTGTTCGCGCACCTGCCGCGCCAGGGCTTCGGTTTCCAGCGACTGCTCGGTTTCTTCGGGAATGACCTGGACCCGCGCGACGAAATACGGCTCGGTTTGGGCGAATTCCAGCACTTTGATGCGCTGCTGCCCCTGCACCAGCAGGCGCACTGTGCCGTCGGGGGCGCGGAACAGGCGGTGGATGGTGGCGATGGTGCCGATGGTGTAAAGGTCGTTGGGGGCGGGGTCTTCCAGTTCGGGCTTTTTGGAAGCCACCAGCCCCAGGCGGCGGTCGCCTGCCACCACGTCGTCCACGAGGCGGATGGACCGCGGCAGCCCCACGGTGAGGGGGGTGCCCGTTTGGGGGTAGACGACCGTGCCGCGCAAGGGCAGCACCGGAATTTCAAGGGTTTCCGGCGCCTGGGGTTCGGGCGGTTGGGGCTGTTCGTCGGGGGGAGGGGCGGCTTCTTCACCCTGGTTGCCGCCGAGAATGCGGTGCAAAAAGGGAAGCACGGCCTGTTCCCAGGCCGCATCTTCTTCAAGCCATTGGGCGATGTCTTCCCAACCCATGTGCCAGCGCGATGCGGGCATCGGTGTTCTCCTCGGAGGTAAGGTCATTGGCCGGGATGAATGGCGACGGTGTGGGCGCGCCGTTTGGGCAGGCGAATGCGCAGGAAGCCGTCGCGGTATTCGGCTTCCACTTCGGCTTCTTCTATCGGCGCGGGGAGCGTAACCGTAACCTGGAACTGCCCAAAGGGGATTTCCAGGCGGTGGTAGGCCGAGCCGAGGTCGGGGTCGCGGCGGGTGCCGCTGATGACCAGCGTTTGGGCTTCTAATGAGAGGCGGAAATCGTCGGTGTGCATGCCGGCGATTTCCATGCGCACGATGATGGCTTCGGGGGTTTCAAAAACATCGGTCGGAGGGCGCCATGCGGCCGGGTAATGCTTCCACCGGATGTCAATCAGCCACGCCCCTTCCGGGTCGTCGCTTTCAGTGGGCACGGCGCTTAAGAGGGAAAACATGGCGCACCTCCGGAAAATTGCGGTTGGCGTGCAGCGGTTAGCGCGCGAGGGCGGCTTTGGCGGCTTCCAGCACTTCGCTGTAGTTGGGTTCGTCGCCTAAGGCTTTCATGTAATCGGCGTAAACGACGTTGTCGTTGCGGTCCACCACGAAAACCGCCCGCCGCAGCAGGCGCACTTCTTTCATCAGGCAGCCGTATTTTTTGCCGAATTCCATGTCCATGTGGTCGGAGACGACCAGCAGGCGTTCAATGCCGTGGTCGCCGCACCAGCGCTGCTGGGCGAAGGGCAGGTCGGCGCTGATGGTCACGATAACGATGTCGTCGCTGAGGGCTGTGGCGGCTTCGTTGAATTTTTGGCCTTCCAGGTCGCACACGGGGGTGTCAATGGAAGGCAGGGCAGCGATGACGCGCACTTTGCCCGCGGTTTCGGCCAGCACGGAAATTGTGCGCCAGTCGCGCGTGTGGGCGCGGAATTCGGGGGCTTGCTGCCCGGGGGTGATGTCGGGGCCGACGACGGTGACGTCGTTCGCTCCGAACTTGATGATGCCTTGTCGTTCTAACATGGTCATGCCACTCCTTCTGTGGGGTAAGGCGGGTAAGTAAGGCCGTTTTTCGGCCTTCAGCGCCCCCGACAGGATTCGAACCTGCAACCGTCGGATTAGAAGTCCGGCGCTCTATCCGGTTGAGCTACGGGGGCTGGCAGTTTATTCTTCCACCGGCCGGATGCCGAGGTAGTCGCGCTTGCCGGCCAGGGTGCGCAGGATGGTGCGGGCCTGCGCCGGGCGGTTGAGGTGCTCGGCCAGTTCGGCGGGGGTCATGGGGCGGTTGCCGTTGGCGATGAGCACCCGAAAGATGGCGTCCACCAGCGGCACGTGGGCGTTGAGGAATTCGGGCTGCTGGGCGCAGTGGGTCATCAAAATGTATTGCATACCGTCCACGGGGTGAACCTCGGCGGTTTCGGGGTCAACCCAGTCCACCGGGGTGGTTTCTTCCCAGTTTTCAAATTGTTTTTGGTGTTCGGTGCAAAGCAGGCGGTGCATGTAAAAACGCCAGTCGCGCGTGTGGGTTTGCCACCACGAGAAATCAATGTGGAAGGGGGTATCCAGCGTGGGCTTGACCAGACTGCGTCGTTTTCCCTGAGGCATGGTTGACTCCGTTTCAGATGGCAGATTCGTCTAACCGGAAGTACAGGTCGCCGACGTGGATGAACCACGGTCGGGTGGCCAGCAAGGCGAAAATGGGACCCGGCGGGCAGCGGCGGACGGCGTTGACTGCCGCGTACAGCCCGGCCGCGTGGACATGCCCCTGCGGTGTCAGTTTGGCGAGTTCGCGCAGCATGGAAACCACCAGGTTTTCCAGCGGTGTGCGCCTGCGGGCGGTTTCTTCCCAAACGGCATCCAGCGCTTCGGGGTCGGGCACGGCAATCACCATGCGCTCGTCAAATTCGGCGCTGACGATTTGCTTCAGCATGGCGAAGACGGGTTGGGCGTCGCGCCCCACCAGCACGCTGCGCACCCAGTCGCGCCGGGGGCGGTGGGTGTGGGCTTCTATGAGCACCTGCCCCGGCGCGCGCCCCGGTTTGAGCGTGACCAGGCTGCCGGGAAGGAGCTCTTTTTTCCGGTACCATGCCTCCAGGCCGTAGACATATTGGCCCGGACGCACGACCCAGCCGGGGAATTCTGCACCGCTTTGGGCGTCCACCCACGTGAAGCGCACCCGCGGGGCCTGATAGGCCGTGGGGAAAAGCGCGCGAGTTTTGGCGCTCAGGGGAAGGGTGCCCGCCCGCCAGTGGGGGTAGATCAGGGCGAGTTCTACCTTGCCGGGGATTTCCGCGACGCTGCTCTCTGGGGAAAGTTCGTCGCCCAGGGCGGTTTCCAGTGCCAGCATGTCGGCGGTGAGGGCTTCGCGGTCATAGTCCAGCGGGCGGTAGCGCAGGTGAGGGGGCGTTTCCTGCACGCCTTCCGGCTCCATTCGCCGCAGGAACCACAGCACCTGCCCTGCGGGGCCGACTTCGTCGAATTGCTCGCTTTCCTGCAGGGCGTAATCCAGCGAGAAGGCGGCCAGGTGGGGGTTCTCGGCCGGAAAGTCAATTTGCCGGATGATTTCGGCTGTGGGCAGCGGCCCGCCCCCGTGCATATCCAGCACGGCTTCGGCGAGGTTGAGGAAGCCGACATGCACTTCCATCAGCAGGGCGCGCGGGAACCACTTGCCCGCAATGCGTACAAATTCTTCGTTTTCGGCCAGCGCGGCTTCTATTTTTTGCGCCAGTGCTTCGCCATAGGTCGCCAGCACCTTTTCGGGGTTGTGCAGCGGGTCGTCGGCGCTCAGGCGGGGCGGTTCGTTGAGGGGGTGTTCTTCCAGCCCGGCGGCAAATTCGCGCTCGCGGCCGTCGGCGAATTTCACCCGAATGACCTGGAACGGCGGCAGTGTGGGGTTATGCGCCGCGCGCACGGCCACCACTTCGCCTTCGGCCCACGCTAAGGCCGGAAACACCAGCGTTTGCCCGACTTCGTAGTGCCCTTTGGGGAGGTAAACCGCGGCGCCTCCGCTCCGCTGGCGCTCCAGTTTTTGCTGTTCGGCCTCCAAACGGAACGCGACCAATGCCGCGGCCAGGGCTTCGGGCGTCAGCGGTGTTTCGGTTTCCAGCAGGTGGTTGTAAAGGGCTTCTATGTCTTCCGGTGTGATGTTCAGGTCTTCCCAATAAGTTTCGCGGATCATTGTTGGCCTCGCTTCACAGTTAGCGTCTTTTCAATTATACTCTATCTCGCTGCGCACTTTTCGCGCGGCTTTTTGCCTCAAAGGAGGGCGTATGGATGAGCGTTGGGTGGTGGTGTTGACCACTTACAATCAGGCCCAGGCCGATATTTTGCGCGGTTTGCTGGAAGCCCAGGGGGTGCCGGCGCGGTTGCTGCAGGAACCGGCGGCGCGTGCTTTGGGGCTTCAGGTGGGGCCGTTGGGCGAAATTCAAATTGTAGTGCCGGAAAGCCGCGCCGCCGCAGGGCAGGCCGTGGTGAGCGCCTTTTTCCGGGGCGATTTTGAAGATGAGGCTTCAGGAAGCGAAGAAGGCGCTTAGTATCTATCCGAAAAAACGGCGGGGCTGTACGATGCATCGCCTTGCGGCGGCGGCCTCGCTGCTGATCTCCCTAACCCCCGCCCTGGCCGCGCGTTGCGCGGCCAGGGCCGCCCCCTTCCCCTCTTAGTAAGAGGGGAAGGGGGCAAAGGAGCCGAGCCGTAGCGAGGCTCCTTGGGGGAAGGGGAGATCGGCGTCCTTGCCGAGAAGGAGAGCCGCGGGCACGGTGGATTTTTCGGATAGGCGCTTAGCCCGTTCCGGCTTTAGGGAAAGGCGCGGCCGAGCCATTCCTGCGGGTCCACCGGAACATCTCCGACCCATACTTCCCAGTGGAGGTGGGGACCGGTGACGCGGCCCGTGCGCCCGACTTTGCCGATGAGTTCCCCGGTGTGCACGCGTTGCCCTTTTCGGACCAGAATCTCCGATTGGTGGCAGTAGGTGGTGTAAACGCCCCAACCGTGGTTGATGATGGTGACGTTGCCGTGGATTTCGGTTTGCCCCACGAAGACGACCACGCCCTCCGCGGGGGCGTAAATGGGCGTGCCGACCTTGCCGCAGAAATCCAGGCCGGTGTGGTACCAGTAGAATGTGTCGTTGTAGTTGCGGCGGGTGCCGAAATAAGAGGGGTGGCAGGCGTCCAGCGGCGGGGCTTCCGGCGCTTTGAAACGCCCCTGCCAGTAACGGGTTGGCGTGGCGGGGGCGGTAAGGGCTTCAAAGCGGGCTTCTTCTTCTTTGTTGAGCTGGGGGTTGAGCAGGCCGGCAGGCACGACGAGCCGTTCGTAAGCGTAACGGCCGCGCTGCACGCTGACGGCCTGGCCAAAGCGGAAGGCGCGCCCGTCGGGAAGGGCCACTTGCAGTGTGAGCGGGTAAAGGCCGGGGGAAGCCAGCGCGAAAACGCCTTGCAATGCCACCCAGGTTTGCGCTTTCCAGCGAAAGAAGTGCAGGGGGTGCGTGCCGAATGCCCCGGTGATCTGTGCTTTTGCGGGGGCTTGCAGGCGCACTTCGCCCGTGCGGCCTTGTATCCAGGCTGCGGGGCGCACCTGCGCGGTCATGTTTTGGGGGAAGGCGGAGGCGGCGGGGGGGCTGCTGGTGCCGGGCAGGGTGATGACATCGCCCGGCAGGGCGGCCCAGGTGCCCGGCAACTGGTTGGCGAGGGCCAGCGCCCAGGGGCTTTGCCCGTGGGCGAGGGCTGTTTCCAGCAGGGGGCGCTTGCCGGTCAGCACTCTTTGCGGAAAGGCCTGTTGTTGGGCGGCGGCGATGGGAACAATGAGCGACCGCCCGGCAAATAACTGGTAAGGGGAAACCACGCGGTTCAGGCGCACCAGGGTGTTTTCCGGCAGGTGCAGTGCCCGGCTGAGGCCGAGCAGCGAATCGCCAAACGTGACCGTGCGGGTGCTCAGCCTGCCCTGCACGCCTTCCAGCCCCGGAATGACCAGTTTTTGGCCGATTTTCAGGTCGGCAGGGTTGGCAATGTGGTTGGCCCGGGCAAGGGCCTGCATATCTACGCCAAAGCGGTAGGCAATGGCCGAAAGCGTATCGCCGGGCTGGACGATGTAGTAGGGCGCTTCGGGCTGGCCTTCGGCGCGCACCGGTGAGGCGGCGGGCAGAAGCAGGCTCAACAGCAGGAGGGGCAGAACCGCGCGAAAGCGTTTAGATGACATACCAGGCGATGTGGTCTCCGAGGGTAAAGTCTTTCAGGCGGGCGGGGTGAAGTTCCAGCACATAGCGGGCCGGAGCGCGCGGTACCAGAAAATCCACCCAGGGGCGGGCGAGGCGGGCGTCGACGACTTTCTGTGCCCCGTTGAGCCAGATGACGGCAATGGGAAAGCGCATGAAAAGCATGTGGATGGCCGTTTCGAGCCGCCCTTCGCGCGGCCAGCGAAAAAGCAGGCCGCTTTCATGGGGTAAGCCGCGTTGCCCCATTAACCCTAACAGGCGGCAGCGAAAGGTTTCGCATGGCTGTACCTGTAGCGGCGCGCGCAGAGGGTGGGTGAGGTTTTTGAGACGATAACGCGGCATGGCTTTTCCCGCCGGACATGATGCTGAACGGTGACGGAAATTATACCATTTCACCGGCACGATAAAAAGCACGGCAGGTTTTTGTGCCTGCCGCGCCGGGGTGAGGGATGGCGTGGAAAAAAGGGGGGAATTAGGGGTTGGGAGGCGTTTCGGCGCTTGCCCGGGTATGGCCGGCCGGTTCGCCGCCCTTTTCATTATCCTGGCCGCCATCCTGGTCGCCTTGGGCTTTTTTCTCTAAAATGTTTTGGACGCTTTCCAGAAGCATTTTGGGCGAGAAGGGTTTGGTGATGTAATCGTCAACGCCCACGATGTAAAGCCCCAGCACCCGGTCTATGCGCTGGGCTTTGGCCGTGACGATGATCACGGGGATGTCGCGTGTCTGTTCGTTGGCTTTAAGGCGCTGGTAAACTTCCCATCCATCCATTTCCGGCATCATCAGGTCAAGCAAAATCAGGTCCACGTTGGGGTTGGTGGCCAGTAATTCCAGTGCGTCGGGGCCGCTTTCTGCCCCCAGCACTTCATATCCGCCTCGTGCCAGGATGAGGCGGATAAGTTCAATCATTTCCGGTTCGTCTTCAATGCAAAGGATGCGTGTCATGGTATCGCCCCTGGAAGAAATGCCCCGGCCTGGGGAAGTCGGGGCGGGAGCGGAGACGTCAGGGTGGCTGATGGGACTTGAACCCACAACATCCTGATCCACAGTCAGGTGCTCTGCCACTTGAGCTACAGCCACCATACCGAGCGGCGGTATTTTACCATGACCGCTTGCGGCTGGGAAGGTTTGCGCGTGCTATCCTTCAGGGCAAACGGCGCTAAATTGGAGCCGTGTGGCCGAATCCACCCCCGTTCAGCCTTGCCGTTGAGGGTGTGTTGGCGGCAGGGCAGGATGTTGCCCTGCGCTGCAGAGCGCTGTCGCGCCGACAGGCAAAAAAGCCGGTTTCACCCGCCGAGTTTGTCTTCGCCGAGGGTTTGGGAAAGCACCTTGCGTTTGAGCCGCAGCCCCGTGGAGCGCACTTTGGCCCACAGCCGGTAGCGTTCGGGGTTGACTTCGGGGCGGTCGGGGAGCGGGCCGGTCCATTCGGCCAGCAGCGCACCGTAGGTCAGCCCGCCGCCAAAGCCCACCAGCACCACTTTGTCGCCGCGGCGCAGGCGGCCTTTTTCGGCGGCTTCGGCGGCGGCAATCGGAATTGAGGCGGTGGAGGTGTTGCCGTAGCGGTCCAGGTTGACCATGAATTTGTCCATGGGCATTTTCAGCCCGCGGGCCGCGACTTCCAGAATGCGGTAGTTGGCCTGGTGGGGCACGATGAGGTCTATGTCATCCAGCGTCAGGCCTGCTTTGGCGACGACTTCCTGGGTGGCTTCGGCCATCACGCGGGTGGCAAAGCGGAAGACGGGACGCCCGTCCATGTGCACATAATGCAGGCCGTGGGCGACGGTGTCGGCCGAAGTCGGCAGTTTGCTGCCGCCGGCGGGCAGGGAAAGCACGTCGGCGCCGGATCCGTCGGCGTGCATCACGGCTTCCAGCACGCCGCCCGGTTCGCCGGAAGCCTGCAACACGAACGCGCCGGCGCCGTCGCCGAAGAGGATGCAGGTGTTGCGGTCTTGCCAGTTGACGATGCGGGAAAGCGTTTCCGCGCCAATGACCACAGCGTTGTTGATGCTGCCGGTGCGGATGGCCTGAGCGGCCATGTTGAGCGCAAAGATGAAGCCGCTGCACGCCGCCGAAATATCAAAAGCGCCGGCGCGGGTTGCGCCGATGATGTCTTGCACAATGCAGGCCGTGGCAGGGAAAATGTGTTCGGGGGAAGAACTGGCAACGATGATGAGGTCTACATCGGTGGGCTTGAGACCGGCGACCTTGAGGGCTTCCACCGCGGCATCGGCGCCCAGGCTGGCGGTGGTTTGGTCAGGCGAGGCAATGCGCCGTTCCCGAATGCCCGTGCGGCTCACGATCCATTCGTCGCTGGTGTCGACCATCTGCTCCAGGTCTTTATTGGTCAAGACGTGCTCCGGCAAAGCCACACCCCAGCCGGTGATGTGCGCGTATCGGCTCATGCCGACCTCCGTTAGCCTTCGTAGCGCCCGAGGATGATGCTGCCGTTGTGCCCGCCGAAGCCGAACGAGTTGGAAAGCACATAGCGGACATCGGCGCGGCGCGCTTCGTTGGGCACGTAATCCAGGTCGCATTCGGGGTCGGGCGTTTCGTAGTTGATGGTGGGCGGCAGGATGCCGTCGCGGATGGCGAGCGCCGAGAACATGGCTTCCAGTGCGCCTGCGCCGCCTAACAGGTGGCCGGTCATGGATTTGGTGGAAGAAACCGGAATGTTGTAGGCGTGCTCACCGAAAACGGCTTTGATGGCCGCGGTTTCGCTTTTATCGTTCAGGCGGGTGCTGGTGCCGTGGGCGTTGATGTAACTGATTTGCTCTGGTTTCAGCCCGGCGCTTTCCAGGGCATTGCGGATGCAGAGGGCTGCGCCGCCGCCGTCGGCATCGGGCGCGGTGATGTGGAAGGCGTCGTTGGTCGCGCCGTAGCCCACGACTTCGGCAATGATGTTGGCGCCGCGCGCCCGGGCGTGTTCCAGAGTCTCCAGGGTAAGGAAAGTGGCGCCTTCGCCCATCACGAAGCCGTCGCGGTTGGCGTCAAAGGGGCGGGAAGCCCTTTCGGGCTCGTCGTTGCGTTTGGAAAGCGCGGTCATGACTTCCAGCCCGGCCATCGCGAGGGGAATGATGACCGCGTCGGCGCCGCCCACAAGCATGGCGTCGGCGTCGCCGCGGCGGATGACGTGGAAGGCCTCGCCGACGGCGTTGGTGCCGCTGGCGCACGCGGCCACGACGGCAAAGTTGGGGCCCCGCAGGCCGAATTCAATGGCGATGAGGCCCGGGGCCGTATCGGCCAGCATCATGGGCACCAGGAAGGGGCTGACGCGCCCCGGCCCGCGGGTTTCGTAAACCCGCATTTCGTGGGCGAAGGTGCCGATGCCGCCGATGCCGCTGCCGATGATGACCCCGACGCGGTCGCGGTCCAGGTGTTCCATGTCCCAGCCCGCGTCGGCCACGGCCTGCCGGGCCGCAACGATGGCGAGCTGACTGTAACGGTCCAGCCGCCGCGCGTCGCGGCTGCCGAAGTGCTCTTTCGGGTCGAAGCCTTTGACTTCGCCCGCGATGCGCACTTTGTGGCTGCTGGCGTCAAAAAGCGTAATCGGCCCGATGCCCGAACGCCCTGCCAGGGCGTTTTGCCACGTGGTCGGCACATCGTTGCCGAGGGGGTTGAGCGTGCCCAACCCGGTAATGACCACACGATGAAATTGCATGGGGGTGTTCTCCTTCCGAGAGAGGGTTTCTGGGGATTATAACCCGCCAGCGGGCAATTGGTTGCAGAAAAAATCGCGGGCCGGTGCAACGACCGGCCCGCGGGCAAGGAGGAGAAGGGCGGGAGGTTATTTCTGTTCTTTGTAGCAGAACCACCAGTCGTAGCAGTCGTATTGCTTGGGGCGTTCGGCGGCGGTTTTGACATCGCTGGCGGGCGGGATGATGACCTTGCTGCCGATGAGCTCGTTGTTGGGCCAGTTGGCGGGAATGGCAACGCCCTGGGCGTCGGCAACCTGGAAGCCTTTGACCATGCGCAAAATCTCGTCCATGTTGCGTCCCAGTTCGGGCGGGTAGTACAGGATGGCGCGGATGATGCCCTTCGGGTCCACAATGAAGACGGCGCGCACGGTGTTGGTGCCTTTGCCGGGGTGAATCAGCCCCAGCGTTTCGGCCACTGCGCCCGTATCGGCAATGATGGGGAATTCTACCTGGGCGCCCAGTTTCTCGTGAATCCACTCTTCCCACTTGATGTGCGAGAAGACCTGATCCACGCTCAGACCGATAAGTTCGGTGTTCAGTTTGCGGAATTCAGGGTAGCGTTGCTGGAAGGCGTAAAATTCGGTGGTGCATACCGGGGTGAAATCGGCAGGGTGGCTGAACAGCACGAACCATTTGCCTTTGAAGGCATCGGGCAGGCTGAGCGTGCCGTGGGTGGTCACGACTTCCATGTGAGGGAAGGGGTCGCCGAGAAGGGGCATCTGTTTGGGTTCCATAGGTCTTCCTCCGTTTTCTTTAGAATGTGTATAAACTTATTGCCTTTATAGTTTACTACCGGCGGCGGCATTCGTCAAGCCGTGCGCGGCCAGGCGGGAATTTTCTAATACTTTTCTGATAAACCCTGCTTTCGGGCAAAAACTCATGCTCAAAAGGTGAGGGTTGTCACTAACGGATTTGAGAAAGGGGGGTAAAATAAACTCACGTTGTGCGAGCCGAACGAACATGTTTTCCCTCCTTCCGAGTTGGTCGGGTATGCCCCGGGCGAGGTGTGCGTCCGGGGCATGCTCGTTAAACGGCAAGACCTGACGAGAAGAAAGCGCCGTCAGGTCTTGGCTGTCAGGGGGGGAAGGCGTTTCAGATGACGCCCAGCGCCCGGCCGACTTTGGCGAAGGCTTCCAGCCCCTGGTCCAGGTCTTCCTTTTCGTGGGCGGCGGAAATCATCACCCGGATGCGGGCTTTGCCTTTGGGCACGGTGGGGTAGCCGATGGCCATGGCAAACACGCCTTCTTCAAAGAGGCGGCGGCTGAATTCCTGCGCCAGTTTGGCTTCCCCTAACATCACGGGGGTAATGGGGGTTACGCTCTGGCCGGTATCAAAGCCCAGGCGCTGCATTTCGGCTTTGAAGTAGCGGGTGTTTTCCCAGAGTTTGTCCACCAGGTCGGTGGATTCTTCCAGCAGGTCTACGGCGGCGAGGCAGGCCGCGGTGTCGGGCACCGTCATGGCCGAGGAGAAGAGGAAGGGGCGGCCGCGCTGACGCAGCCATTCCACGATTTTGGCGTTGCCGGCCACCACGCCGCCCACCACGCCGAAGGCTTTGGAAAGCGTGCCGACCTCAATATCTACCTTGCCGTGCAGGTTGAAGTGGTCTACGATGCCGCGGCCGCCGCGCCCCAGCACCCCTTCGCCGTGGGCGTCGTCCACCATCAGGATGGCATCGTAGTTTTTGGTGACTTCGTAGATTTTATCTAAGGGGGCAATGTCGCCGTCCATGCTGAACACGCCGTCGGTAACGACCAGGGCATGGTTGAATTCGCGGCGGTGCTCCTTGAGTTTGGCTTCCAGGTCGGCGGGGTTGCAGTGTTCGTAGCGGATGATTTGGGCGCGCGAGAGGCGGCTGCCGTCAATGATGCTGGCGTGGTTGAGTTCGTCGGAGAAGATGGCGTCGCCGCGCCCCACCAGCGCCGGAATGGTGCCCAGGTTGGCGTTGAAGCCGGACTGGAAGGTGATGGCGGCTTCCACGCCTTTGAAGGCGGCGAGGCGCTTTTCCAGTTCCACGTGCAGGCTCATGGTGCCCGCGATGGTGCGCACCGCGCCGGGGCCGACGCCGTACTTTTCTGCGGCTTCCCGAGCGGCTTGCACCAGGCGGGGGTGGTTGGCAAGGCCGAGGTAGTTGTTGGAGCAGAAGTTGAGGGCTTTTTTGCCGTCCACCACCAGCCAGGCCCCTTGCGGCGATTCCAGCGTGCGGATGTGGTTGTAGAGCCCGCTTTCCTGCAGTTTTTGGAGTTCGTCTTCAATCCATTGCAGTTTGGGAGGAAGTTTGGTTTCCATCAGAGTACCCTCGCAGAAGAAGGATGGCGCCCGAAGGCACGTTTTCAGTATAGCACAAAGCGACTTCTTTGGGTGGCCGGGGCTGTTACAATAGAGCCATGCAGGCAACGAGGCGATGGCGGTGGTTTCTGGCGGGAGCGGTGCTGCTGGCCGTGGCGTGGAAGGCGTTTTGGCTGGCGCGCGGGGCTTTCCCTTTCAATGCCGATGAAGCGGTGGTGGGGCTGATGGCGCGCCACATTTTGCAGGGCGAGCGCCCCACTTTCTTTTACGGCCAGGCTTACATGGGCAGCCTGGATGCCTTTCTGGTGGCGGGTGGCTTTGCGCTGTTCGGCGTGCATGTGTGGGTGATTCGGCTGGTGCAGGCGCTGCTTTATGCGGTCACGGTGGCGCTGACGGCGGCGCTGGCGCGGCGGCTTTTCGGCCGTTGGGAAAGCGCCTTGGCAGCCGCGCTGTTGATGGCCGTGCCTACGGTGAACATGACGCTCTACACCACGGTGAGTCTGGGCGGCTACGGCGAAGCGCTGCTCATCGGCACGGCTTTGCTGCTGCTGGCGCTCTCGGCGGCGGGGGCAAGGCCTCTCGGCGCGGCGCTGTGGGGCTTGCTGGCGGGCCTGGGCCTGTGGGCGTTTGGCCTGACGCTGGTGTATGCGCTGCCCGCGGGGCTTTATTTGCTGGCCCGCTGGCGGCGGTTGCCGCGCCGGAAGGCTGCCGGGCTGCTCGTTTGGGCCTTCTCGGGCGCGCTGGCCGGGGCGGCGCCGTGGTGGGCTTACGGCCTGCGGCACGGCTGGGCGGCTTTGCTTCAGGAACTGACCGGCCACGCGGTGGCTGTGGAAAGCCTCGGATGGCCGGCGCGCACGGCGCACCACGCACTTTATGCGCTGCTCTTTGGCCTGCCTGTCACGCTGGGCCTGCGCCCGCCGTGGGATGTGCGCGTGCTGATACCCCCGCTGGCGGCCGGGGCGGTGCTGGTTTACACTGTGGCCGCGGCGGTGTGGTGGCGGGCAGGGCGCCCGTGGCGGCGGGCCTGGTGGCTGCCGGCGGGCGTGGCTGCTGCGCTTTTGGCGGGGTTCCTTTTCACGGCTTTTGGCACCGACCCTTCAGGGCGCTATTTCCTGCCGGTTACGCAAATGGTCTTCCTGGGGATGGCGGGCGGCTTCCCGCACCTGCGCCGGCAGGGAAAGCCTCTCGGCTGGGCGCTGCTCGGCTTCCTGGTGCTGTTTCAGGCGGCCGGCACTGCCCAGGCCGCAGCGAACCCCTACCGCCTGACCACCCAGTTTGCCCCCGATGCCCGCCTTGCCGTGGATGCGGTGCCCCGGCTGGCTGCGTTTCTGGAAGCCCGCGGCGAAACGCGCGGCTACACGACCTACTGGGTGGCGTATCCTCTGGCTTTCCTGACGGATGAGCGGATGATTTTTGTGCCGCGGCTGCCTTACCACGAAGATTTGCGCTACACATCCCGCGATGACCGCTATGCGCCTTACGATGCGCAGGTGGCACGGGCCGCGCGGGTGGCGCTGGTAGCGCCGCAGCACCCTCGCCTGGTGGCTTGCCTGCGCGCCCTGCTGCGCGGGCGCGGGCTGGCCTGGCGCGAGGCCGTGGTGGGCGGGCAGGCGGTGTTTTACGGTTTGAGCGCCCCTTTGCCTGCCGGGGCGCTGAGCGCCTGCGGGCGCCGATGAGCGAGGAGGAAGCCATGCAAGACGAAAATCGCGGGGTGCTGGAACGGTTGCTGGCAGTGCTGACGCTGCTGCTGATTTTGGCCATGGCAGCCCGTTATACCGTTTCTCCTGATACATGGTGGCATTTGCGCGCCGGGCAGTGGATCTGGCTGCACAGGGCGCTGCCCAACGTGGACCATTTTTCATACACCCGTTTGGGCGAAGCCTGGCACTACCCGGGCTGGCCTGTGGAAGTGCTGATGTATGGCCTGTATCGTTTGGGCGGCACAGGAGCATTGAATGTGGCCGTGGCGTTGACCGTAACGACGGTTTGGGGGCTGGTGTGGCTGACCTTGCGGGAATTGGAAGTGGAAGTGCATCCCCTCCTCAAGGCCGGAACGGTGGCATGGGGGGCGGCGGCTTCGGCCGTTTATTGGAACGCCCGTCCGCAAATGCTTTCGTTTTTGCTCTCGGCACTTTTTTTGTGGCTGTTGGCGCGGGCAAAACGCGGCCGGGCCCGCCTGCTGCTTGGGCTGCCCGTTTTGATGGTGCTCTGGGCAAACGGCCATGGGGCGTTTATCATGGGGCTGGTGTGGTGGGGGGCTTACTGGGCCGCGGCGGTGCTCCGTTGGGCGGTGCAGCGTCGGCGGGAAGGCCCGCAGGCGGCGGCTTCGGCGTGGCGCTGGCTGCTCTCGCTGACCGCGGTGGGCGCGGCGTTAGCGGTAGCCGTTTTGTTGAATCCTTACGGCCTGGAGATGTATGGCTATCCTTTCAAAACGCTGGGAATTCACGCGCTGCGCCTGATCTCCGAATGGCAGGTGCCCGATTTTCATAAAGCGTCGCTGCTTCCCATGCTGGTGTTGCTGGTGGCTTTGGTGGGTGTGGTGGGGGCTTCTGCCCGCCGGATGACTCTGGAGAACGTCTTTCTTGTGGGGGGAATGCTGGCGCTCGCGCTGACAGCCGTGCGGAATGTGGCTTTGTTTGCCGTGGTGGCGGTTCCCGCGCTGGCCCGCCACGCCGAATACCTGCTGCGCGACGGGTTGCAGTGGCTGCCTTCCCGCCCCGCACGCCCCCCTGCCCGGCCTCACCCGAAAATTAACCTGGGGTTGGTGGCGTTGGCCGCTTTGCTGGCCGTGGGCAAATTGGGCGTCATGACGCTGCCCGGCGTGAATGCCGGCGCTGCGGCGCAGAACTTCCCTGTGGATGCGGTGGCCTTTCTGGAAACCGCACACCCTCAGGGGCGCCTGTTCAACGATTATGGCTGGGGGGCCTATTTGATGTGGGCTGCGCCCGACTATCCGGTTTTTATCGATGGCCGGGCCGATTTGTATGGCGATGAGATCATCGGCCAGTGGCTGCGGGTGGTGGGCGTCAAGCCCGGTTGGGATGCCGTGCTGGATTACTGGGATGTGCGCCTGGTGTTGATGCCGCCGGATACTCTCTTGGGGCGGATGCTGGTGGCCCGCGGGTGGCGTGTGCTCTATCGCGATGACATCAGTGTGCTTTATGGCCGCTAATTTTCCGAGGAGGCTGCATGGAACCTGCTTTGCGCCGTGAGTTAATGGCTTTCCTGGGGCAATTTGTTACCGAAAACAAGCGCCGCAAAATTGCCGAGGTGCTGCGCTGGCGCACGCGCTATCTCACTTTTTTGCTGGAAGACATTTACCAGCCTCAGAATGCCAGTGCCACGTTGCGCACTGCCGATGCCCTCGGCATTCAGGATGTGTACATTGCCGAAAACTGGAATGCCTACAAAGTGAACCCCGATGTGGCGCTGGGCGCGCACAAATGGGTGGATTTGCACCGTTTCCGCAGCCCCGCCGGGCAGGCTGCGCCTGAAGCGCTGGATGCGCTGCACGAAATGCCTGCAGAGTTTCCGGCAACGGCGGCTGCGCTGGAAGCCTTGCGGGCGCGCGGCTATCGCATTGTGGCTACTTCCCCCCACGCGGAAGCCTGGGGGCTGGAAGACGTGCCGTTAGACCGGCCGCTGGCCTTGCTGTTTGGCAACGAGCGGGAAGGCTTGAGCCCTTATGCTCTCGCACACGCCGATGCGTCGTTGCGCCTGCCCATGTATGGCTTTGTGGAAAGCTTTAACATTTCGGTGAGCGTGGCGATTGCACTCTCGCACTTGCGGGCGGCGCTGCAACGCGCCGAAGTCCCCTGGCCGCTGAGCGAAGACGAGCGCGAAAAACTGACCTTGCGCTGGTATCGGCGCATTGTGGAGCGCCATGAAGCCCTGGAGCGGGAATTCTATCGGCGGCGGGGGTTGCCTCTGCCTTCGGAATGGGCCGATTCGCCTTGACCCGCAACGAAAAACACCCGACCAGCAAAGGCCGGGTGTTTGGCTGGGGGCGGAGGACTCGAACCTCCACATACGGATCCAGAGTCCGCTGTCCTGCCGATTAGACGAGCCCCCAACAGCGGGCGTAATTCTACCATGAGGCGGGGGGCATGTCCAGTTTTGGCGCAAAAATTTAAATGCGGGCAAAATTTGAGGGGCGCAGCGGGCGTTGAAAGGTCTTATTGACTCATGTTACGCAGTTGAGTAACAACATATCTAAGCGCCCTCACCTTACCCCCGCTGCGCGCCCCCTCTCCTCTCCCACTGGGAGAGGAGAGGGGGCCGAGCCGCCGCGAGGGGGTGTGGTGAGGGCGAAAAAGCCAAATGTTCAACGGTTTCATAGGGTGAAATTGCTGTCTGTCAAGCACTGCTGCGTAACGTGAGTTATTGAATGTGCAGGAGCGCTTTCCCCTCCGCCCAGAGGTCTTCCAGGCGGTAATATTCCCGCAATTCGGGGGTAAAAAGATGCACGATGACATCGCCAAAATCAACCAGAATCCACCCCGAGCGGGCATCTCCTTCCACGCGGCCGTGAATTTTAGCGGCGCGGCCTTCGTCCAGCGCGGTGCGGGCCAGCGCGTCGAGCAGCCGGTCGTTGCTGCCGGAGCAAATGATGAAGTAATCGGCAAAAGGGGCCAGATTGTGAAGGTCCAGGAGCACAATGTTTTCGCCCTTGTGTTCTTCCAGGGCGTCGACGAGGCGGTGAGCAAAAGTCAAGGCGTCCAAGCGTCCTCCTTGTTGCGGGGTTTCGTATAGCCAATATGACGGAGAGAAGAAAGCCACGTTTTTGACTTCCGGAAGGAAATCAGACAACGGCCGGGGGGGCTTCCGGGTTGAGCCGCGTGCTAAAGAGGCGAGTATAGACTGCGCCGCGAGGGTGCAGGTCGCTGCGGTAAAGGTGGACTTCGGTCACGCGAGTGCTGCCCAGAAAGCCCACTGTGGTTTTTTGCAGCACGTGACTGATATCGCGGACTTCTGCGCCGGTGGCATTGCGGGAAATCCGTCCCAGGGTCAGGTGGGGCTGGAAGGGACGGCGTTCCCCGGCGTAGCCCAGTTTGGCCATGGCGTGGTCTATGCCCCGCTGCAGGGCGTGAAGTTCATCGGGGGCTTCTATCCCCACCCAGATCACCCGCGGGCGGCGCAAGTCGGGGAAAGCGCCTAACGTGCCCACGCCAAATTCAAAGGGGCGGTGACTCGCGACTTCCCCGGCCAGTAAACGTGTCAGCACCTGCAGGTTGTGTTCCGAAACGTCGCCCAAAAACTTCAACGTCAGGTGAATGTTTTGCGGCGGCACCCACCGCACCGGGTAGGGCTGAAGCTGTTGCTGCAGTTTGTGAGATACGCGGGAAAGGTGCTGGCGGATTTCGGCGGGTAAATCAATGGCAATGAAAGCGCGAATCACACTCATAAGGCAACCTCGCAGGGCGTCAGGCCGTGTTGTTTGCCAGCACTTCTTCCAGCGCGCGCCGAATTTCGTCAAACCGCACGGGTTTGGTGAGGTAAAGGTTGGCGCCCGCTTTGAGGCCTTCTTCTATTTCTAACGGTGTGCTTTTGGCCGAAAGCAAAATGACCGGCAGGTCGCGCAGGCGGGCGTCGCCGCGGATTTCCCGCAGCACATCCAGGCCGGAAATGTCCGGCATCATGATATCCAGAATCATGGCAGAAGGCGGGGCATGTTGCCGCAAAGCCGCCAGCACGGTTTGCGCGCCATGATATAACCGAACCCGATAGCCGCTCAGCTGCACCATTTCGGCCAGCATGTCGGCAGTGTCATTGTCGTCTTCCACAATGAAGATTTCAAAGGGGGTGCGCGTCATGGGGCTTTCTTATCCTCAGAGGAATGAATTTCGGGGCTGTGGCGGTATGGTGCTTTTCGCCCTACCAGCGCCCGATTGAGCACGTCGCCGATGTCTTCCACCGTTGCCTCTATTTCGTGGTGCACGAGATAGTCCAGTGCTTTCAGCTCTTTGATGAGAGCCTGGAGTTCTTTTTGGTACGCCAGCAGGTTGTGATGGGTGGGGGCTTCTTGCAAGGCTTCGGCGCGGGCATGGGCGCGCGCAACGGCCTCAACCGAACGGCGGATGTCTTCTGCCATCTGTTCCCATTCGTTATCCATTGGAACCTCCCCTCGCAGACAAGCGTTACAGCATGCGGCGGTGAGCGTACGGCTATCGGCAGGCGCTGGCCGGTGGCCTGCCACGATAAACACTTTCCCCGCGGCGCCGGCGCTTGCGCCGTGGAGGCAATGGCTCGGCGGGCTGCGCTTGCTCCCTGCTGGTGCACAAGGCGCGCACCCCGCAAGACCTGTCAGTTACACTTTAGCACAAGATATCCTGGAACGCAAGCCCAAAAATCTGGTGATTACCCAGATCTCTCCCCACCCCCGCCGGGGCCTCCCCCTCCCCTCCCTTTGTAAGGGAGGGGAGGGGGAAAGCCGCCGCAGGCGGCTTGGGGGAGGGGTGAGATCACCCTTCTTCCGAGTTTTGGGTAATCACCAGCAAAAATGGGGGCACGCCAATGTTGGCGGGCGGGCGGTCCGATTGATGTGTCCTGCCCTTGACGGGGCTGGTATAATTTTCTCCACACACCCTGTGACCATTGAACAGCAGATTTGGGTGCTGAACGGCCATCGCAACCCTTTCGTTTTTCAGGAGGTAAACCATGCACTACCGACGCTTGGGACAAGCAGGCATTAAAGTAAGCGAAATTTCTTATGGCGCCTGGGTGACTTTCGGCAACCAGCTTTCTCAGCAGGAAGCCACCGACCTTGTGCATGCGGCTTACGACCACGGCATCAACTTCTTTGATAATGCCGATGTTTATGCTCGCGGCCAGGCTGAAATCATCCTGGGGAAGGCCATTCAGGGGCTGCCGCGTGAAGCGCTGGTGCTTTCCAGCAAAGTTTTCTGGCAAACCATGCCCGGCCCCAACGGACGCGGCCTTTCCCGCAAACATATGTCCGAGTCGCTCCATGCTTCCCTGCGCCGTTTGCAGACGGATTACCTGGATATTTACTATTGCCATCGCTTTGACCCCGATACGCCGGTGGAGGAAGTGGTCTATACGATGAATGTGTTCATCCGGCAGGGAAAGATCCTCTACTGGGGCACTTCGGAATGGACGGCGGCGCAAATTGTGGAAGCCGTGGGCATCGCCCGGCAGCATCACCTCATCCCGCCGGTGGTGGAACAGCCGCAGTACAACATGCTGCACCGCCGCCGGGTGGAACTGGAACTGGCCCCTGTGACCCGGCGGTTTGGCATCGGCCTGACCACCTGGAGCCCGCTTTATTCCGGCATTTTGACCGGCAAATATAACGATGGCATTCCCGAAGGCAGCCGGGCCTCGCTGGAAAACATGGGCTGGCTGCGCGACCGCATTACGCCCGAAGTCGTGGCGAAGGTGCGGCAACTCTCGGCGCTGGCTTCTGAACTGGATATGACCACCGCACAACTTGCCATTGCCTGGCTGCTGCGGCGAAAAGAGGTTTCCAGCGTGATTACCGGCGCTACCCGTATGGCGCAATTGGAAGAAAACCTGGGCGCTGCGGATGCCCTGGGCAAATTGAACGACGAGGTGCTGGAACGCATTGAGGCTATTTTGCAGAATGCTCCGGAGGAAGACGCATGAGCCGTTGGGATGCCATCCGGCAGGCCAAAGCATGGTTGCAGCGGCAGCCGGTCTATCTGGATACCGAAACCACAGGGCTGGGCGGGGACGCCGAGGTTGTTGAAATCGCGATTGTGGATGCCGACGGACGCCCATTGGTCAACACGCTGATTCGCCCCCAGGGCGAGGTGCCTGCCGATGCTTCCCGCGTGCACGGCCTGACCACCGCGATGCTGCAAAACGCGCCATCCTGGCCGGAAGCCTGGCCGCAAATTCAGGCGGCCATGGCCGGGCGCCTGGTGCTGATTTACAACGCCGACTACGATGTTCGGGTGATGCGGCAAACGGCTGCCCGCTATGAGATGGCGTTTGATGTGCCGGGGGCGGAATACGGCGATCTGCTGATGCTCTATTCCGAATTCAAAGGGCAACGCCGCCCCGACGGCAGCCTGCGCCGCTGGCGGTTAGAGCAGGTGGGGCGGGAACTTCGCATTCCCATCCCTAACAGCCATCGCGCCCTGGATGATACCTTGCTGGCGCGGGAAGTCCACCGCAAACTTGCGGCGCAGTCGCTGCCGTGGGGGTAGCCGTGCGGCCTCCCTCTTGGCGCTTGACGGCTTTTTGGTTTTTGCTGGCCCTGCTGCCTCTGCCCGCGTGGTGGGGGCAGGCGGCGCCGCGGGCTGCAGGGCTGGCTTTGCTGGGGCAGGGGGCGCTGTATTTCGGCGCAGGCTATCTGGGCAGCGGGCGGCTGGGGCGCGGCGCGGTGCTGCCCGCGGCGTTGGTGCTGGGGGGCGGGCAACTGGCGCTCCGCGCGGCCTGGTTGGGGCAGCCGGGCCTCTGGTGGGGAACCCTGCTGGCGGATCTCGTTGCCGCCTGGGGAGGCGCACTGCTTTGGCGCTGGCGGGCAGCGCACTACGGCGCAGATTTTCATTTTGACCTGATTGCTCCCTGGTATGAACGCCTGATTCACCCCCAGGACCCGCATCGACTGCTGCACGTGCTGCACCTTGCGCCGGAACATCGTGTTCTGGATGTCGGCGGCGGCACAGGGCGCGTGGCGCAGTTCCTGAAACCGGCGCGGCAGGTTGTGGTTGCCGACCTTTCGGTGGGGATGTTGCGCTACGCGCGGGCAAAACCCGGCGTGCAGGCTGCCGCTGCGCTTGCCGAGCAGTTGCCCTTCCCCGACGGCGTTTTCAATCGCGTGGTGATGGTGGATGCCCTGCATCATGTCTTCAGGCAGGCGGCAGCCGTGCAGGAACTCTGGCGCGTGCTGGCGCCGGGCGGGCGGCTGGTGATTGAAGAACCCGACCTTAACCTGCCGCTGATCAAGGCGCTGGCCGCGGGCGAGAAAATCTTGCTGATGCGCTCTCATTTCCTGCGGCCGCAGCAAATTGCTGCGCTGTTGCCCCCCGAAGCCGAGGTGGAAATCATCACCGCACACGGCATGGCCGATATCGTGGCCACAAAATAACGGCCTGCAGCCGCGGCTTCCCGAAGCGCAGAGCACCGCATCTCTTGACGGGATGCGGTGTTTTCGTTTTCACACCCTTCCGGAAGGAGAAAAAGATGACCGTTGCTTTTGTAACCGATACCACCGTGAACATGCCGCCGGAAATGGCTGCTGCTTATGGCGTGACCGTGGTGCCGGTGTATGTCATGTTCGGGGAGACCTCGCTGAAAGATTACGAAGAGATCGCCCCGGCCGAATTCTACCGCCGCCTGCAAACATTCCGGCAGGAAACCGGCCACATGCCGACCACCTCGCAGCCTTCGCCGGAAGATTTCCGCCGCGTGTATGCCCGCCTTGCCGATGAGGGCTATACCGACGTGATTTCGGTACACGTGACCGCGAAAGCCTCCGGCACCTGCCAGTCGGCGGAACTTGCTGCCCAAATGGTCGCCGACCGCGTGCGGGTGCATGTAGTGGATAGCGCCACGACTTCCATGCAAATGGGCTTTATGCTCATTGAGGCCGCAGAAGCCGTGCGCGCCGGAGGCGGTGTGGATGAAGCCCTGGCAGCCATTGAAGCCGTCAAAGCGCATTCCTGCCTCTTTTTCACCGTTACCGAGGTGGAGCACCTGACGGCTTCCGGCCGCACGCAGGGCGCCGAGGCGGCAGCCCAGGCCGCGGTGCAGGTCAAGCCCGTGGTGGGCCTGCTGGAGGGTGTGCCCAAAGCCGTGGCCACCGAGCGCACTTACCGCGGCGCGCTGAAGCGGGTGCTGGCATTGGCGCAGGCGGCCAAAGGGGAAGCCGCCGTCAGGCGGATGGCGGTGGTGCATGGCGGCATCGGCGATAAAGCGCGTGCCTGGGCGCCGGAAGCCGCCGCTGCCCTCGGCTTTGACGGCGAGCCCCTGGTGGTGGACTTCGGCCCCGCCCTGGCGGTGCATTTCGGCCCCGGCTTGCTGGGGGTAACGATCCGGTGGGCGTGACGGCTATCCGTAGCCGAGCGCGTTGAAGACCTGCGGCAAGGCGCGGGCGACTTCGCGCGCCAGTACGCTGGCGGTGGTGCCCAGGTTTTCCCAGGCGAACAGGCCTGCCTGGGCGTGCAGCCAGGCTCCTGCGACGGCGGCTTCCCACGGCGGGAGCCCCTGGGCCAGCAAGCCCGCAACTGCACCGGCCAGCACGTCGCCGCTGCCGGCGCGCGCCAGGACCGGTGTTGCTACGGGGATGACGGCGGTGCGGCCGTCAGGCCCGGCGACGACGGTGCCCGCGCCTTTCAGCACGAGCACGTGCCCCCATTCCCGGGCATACTTTTCGGCTGCGGCCAGCCGGTTGGCCTGTTCGGCGGCGGAGGGGTTTCCCGTGAGGGCGGTCATTTCTTCCGGACGGGGCAGCAGCACGGCGGGGGCAGGCAGGTGACGGTGCCATTGAGGCAGGCGCGCCAGCAATTTCAGGGCGTCGGCTTCTACAACCAGCGGCGGCAGGCTCGCCGCGGGCTTGTTGGGGCTGTTTTCCGCGGGCACAAAGCCCAGCGCCCCGCGCCCTTGCCGCCTGGCGCCCAGCAGGCGCGCCAGGAAATCGGCGGTGGCCTGTTCTTGCCCCAGCCCGGGGCCGAGCAGCAAGGCCGTGGCTTCGGGGAGGGCTTTTTGCAGCACTTCGGCGGCATCTTCGGCCACAACGCCCATTTCGTGGGGCAGCAGCAGCCACGCCGCTTCCGGGAAAGCCCCCGCCAGCGCGGGGTGCAGGGGCGTGGGCACGGCCAGGGTAACCTGCCCGGCCCCGATGCGGAAGGCGGCTTCCCCGGCCAGCAGCGGCGCCCCGGCAAAGTTGACCGACCCCGCGGCAAGCAGCGCATGCCCGAAAAGGCCTTTGCGGGCTTCGGCCGGGCGCGGCGGCAGCAGGGCTCGCACCATGTCGGTATCGGCCCAGTAGCGATGCACGGCTTCCCACGCGGGCAGGTCGGCCGGCAGCCCGATGTCTACGGCAACCACCTGACCTGCCAGCCCCAGCGCGGGCATTTGCGCCATGCCGACTTTGGCTGCCGCCATGGTGACGGTCAGGCTGGCGGGCAGGGTTTCTTCGGCCGCTTCGCCGGTGTTGCCGTCGGTGCCTGAAGGAATGTCTACGGCGACCACGATGTTGCCGCGCCCGGCCACGGCTTCTTTTGCGGCTGCCAGAATGCGGGCGATGTCTTTCTGCAGCGGCAGGCGGGCGCCGGTGCCCAGCAGGCCGTCGAGCAGCAGCGCATGGTCGGCGATGACCCGGCGGAGGGTTTCCTGCTGCGGGTCGTCTGCGGCTTCCAGAACCCAGCCGCCGCCGCGGGCGACGCGCGCGACCAGCGGGTCGTTGGGGCGGGGGCGGGCGAGGTAGGCGGCCACCTGCCAGCCCATGCGCTGCAGTTCGGCCAGAGCGACCAGCGTATCGCCGCCGTTGTTGCCGCCGCCCACCAGCCCCAAGACGGTGTGTTCGGCCAGCTGCGCGTAGCCGTCGGCGATGATGCGCGCCAGCCCCTGACCGGCGGCCTCCATCATTTGAGCATACGATAGGCCGCGGGCGTTGGCTTGCTGCTCAATGGCGCGCATTTCTTCTATGGTGACCAGTTTCATGGCTGCCTCCCGATGGTGTCGGTTGCGTGGTGTTGTTGTACCACAGGCGGCGGGGGTTGGAAAGGGGGCTTTGCAGCGAAGGCGGAGGTTCAGGCACCGGCGTGCTCCCGTTCCAGCCACAGGGTTACAGGGCCGTGGTTGCAGAGTTCCACGTGCATGTGGGCGCCGAATTTGCCGCTCTGGACCGGCACCCCTTCGGCCTGCAGCAATGCGGCGAAGCGTTCTACAAGTGGGCGGGCGTGCTCCGGCCGCGCGGCGGCAACAAAAGCCGGGCGGCGGCCTTTGCGGGTATCGGCGTAAAGCGTGAATTGGGAAACCACGAGGGCTTCACCGCCGGTTTCCAGCAGCGAAAGGTTGAATTGGCTGTTCTCGTCTTCAAAGATGCGCAGGTGGGCGATTTTGTGGGCGAGGTAGCGGGCTTCTTCTTCGGTATCGGTGTGGGCGATGCCCACCAGCAACACGACCCCCGCCCCGATTTCGGCGATGGGGTGCCCGCCGATGAGCACGCGTCCCCACTTGACTCGCTGAAGCAAAACGCGCATGTCGGCCTCCTGGTTGGGAAAAGGAGCAGGCGTAACTGCTCAGCCCGCCTGCGATGAAAACGACAAGGCGCAGAGGAGACCCGAAAGTTGCGCCGCGTAACGCCAAGCGCAAAGGCAAAGACGCAAAGTGAACTTCTGTGTTTTCTGCGACGCTGCTGTGCTTTCTCTGGTGATTACCCAAAACTCGGAAGAAGGGTGATCTCACCCCTCCCCCAAGCCGCCTGCGGCGGCTTTTCCCCCTCCCCTCCCTTTGTAAGGGAGGGGAGGGGGAGGCCCCGGCGGGGGTGGGGAGAGATCTGGGTAATCACCGGTGCTTTCTGGGGTTGCAATCGGTGCGAATCTGTGGATGATTTTCTGGGGAATCTGCGTCATCTGCGGTTTCCCCTGGCCGGGGCTGAACAGTTACGAGCAGGCAATGGTAAGGCGGGACGCCGCCCCGCCCTGAAGCATTTTAGCGCCCCCCTATTGTACCCAAAAGTGCAGCGGGGCGCCTCTTCTGCTATAATACGGGCAGCGCCTGAAGGCTCTTTCTCGCGAGGAGATGCCATGAAACTCATAGACCTTTCGCCGCTCAAGCCCAAACGGGGGCAAAAAGCAACGGATTGGGCCACTCGTCTGCAAGCCATGGTGAAACACGGCTGGAAGTGGTATCAGCGCCACCAGGCTGAAGACCGGGTGTTGCAGGTGCTGGCCGGGGTGCTGGATAATCGTTTTACGGTGGTGCGGGGGTTCCGTTTGCCGGGCGAAGAAACGCCTCTGCCGCCGGTGGTGCTTGGCCCGGCAGGGGTGTTTTTGCTGTATGTCTGGCCGAAGGCGGGGTTTTTCCGCATTCGGGAAGGCCAGTGGGAAGTGATGCAGGGCAGCAACCGCCGCTACCGCCCGGGCAAGCCTAATGAGGTGCAGGTTGCCAAAGATTTGAGCGGTGCCGTGGCGGCTTTTTTGGAAAAGCAGGCCGGGCTCTCGGTTAAAGTCACGCCGTTGATGGTGTTTGCCAACCCCGGCGCCGATATCGACGCCGTGCGCCCGGAGGTTACGCCGTTGCTGCTGGACGGCCTGAAGCGCCACGCGCTCAAACTGACCCAGGCCGATGCGGCACTGACCCCGACCGATTTGCTGAACCTGACCGATGCTTTCCGCCCCAAGCCGCAGGCCGCCGCCTCCTCCAAAAAGCGCCGCAGCCGCAAAGCCGCTGCACCGCCCAAAGCCGTCAAGCAGGCCGAGCGGTATTTCAACTTTACCCCCCGCCAGTGGGCTATTCTGGGCGTTCTGGCGCTGTTGGTGTTGCTCACGTTGATGTGTGCCATCCTTTATGTCGTCGCCACCGCCCCCTGAC
>JALUXH010000210.1 GCA_027019065.1 Anaerolineales bacterium | reverse complement strand
CACCACTCCCCCTTCGCGGCGGCTCAGCCCCCTCTCCTCTCCCAGTGGGAGAGGAGAGGGGGCGCGCAGCGGGGGTAAGGTGAGGGCGCTTAGATATGTTGATGCTCAACTGCGTAACATGAGTTAACTTCCTGCGCTGCTGTGCTCTCCATGAATTTTGATGTGCTTTGCCTTTGTCGTACCCCTCCCCTGGCTCCCATCACCGCCTGCGGGGAGGGGACGGGGGTGGGGTCAACACAGCGGCGGCAGTGCTAACAGAAACGCGCTTTGCGTCTTTGCTTCCTTTGCGCCTTTGTGTTAATTCTGGCGCTCTTTGCGTTGATTTCCAGGTACGCGGGCACCATTCTCATAAGGCGGCACAGCCACTCCTGCCAAAAGCGTTTATAATGGGAACCACCACGCTCTCTCGCGGAGGTTCCATGCTCACCATCACCCTGTCCAACGGCCTGACCGTTTTCCTCAAAGAAATCCACACCGCGCCCCTCATCAGCCACTGGGTGTGGTACCGCGTCGGCTCGCGCGACGAAATCCCCGGCATCACCGGCATTTCCCACTGGGTTGAACACATGCAGTTCAAGGGCACGCCCAAATTCCCCGCGGGCGTGCTCGACAAGGCCATCTCCCGCACCGGCGGCACCTGGAACGCCTTCACCTACCTGGACTGGACCACCTTCTACGAAACCCTCCCCGCCGACCAGGTGCAACTGGCCCTCAGTCTGGAAAGCGACCGCATGGTCAACAGCCGCTTCGCCCCCGACGAAGTGGCTTCCGAGCGCACCGTGGTGATTTCCGAGCGGCAGGGCAACGAAAATGAGCCTTCCTTCCTGCTGGCCGAAGAAGTGCAGGCCGCGGCCTTTCGGGTGCATTCCTACCACCACGAGGTCATCGGCGACTTGGCCGACCTGGAAACCATGACCCGCGACGACCTCTACCGCCACTACCGCACCTACTACATCCCCAACAACGCGGTGCTGGCCATCGCGGGCGATTTTCAAACCGAAGCCATGCTCCAACAGGTGCGGGAAGCCTACGGCGGCATCCCCGCGGGGGAAGCCCCGCCCCGCCGCGCCCGCCCGGAACCGCCCCAGCGCGGCGAGCGCCGCGTGACGGTGGAAGGTCCCGGCGAAACCGTCTTCCTGCAGGTGGCCTACCACGCCCCCAACGCCACCCACCCCGACTTCTTCCCGCTGCTGGCGCTGGACAGCCTCCTCAGCGGCCCCACCAACCTCAACCTGTTCGGCAGCGGCCTGACCAACAAGACCTCGCGCCTCTACCGCGCCCTGGTAGATACGCAATATGCCGTCAGCGTGGGCGGCGTGCTGCACCCCACCATTGACCCCTACCTCTACACCCTGCACGCCATCGTGCACCCCCACCGCACCGCCGAAGAAACCCTGCAAGCCTTAGACGGCGAAATCGCCCGCCTGCAAGACGCCCCGCCCGCCGAAGACGACCTGCAGCGCGCCCTCAAACAGGCGCGCGCCCTCTTTGCCTACGGCAGCGAGAGCATCTCCAATCAGGCCTTCTGGATGGGCTACAGTGCCATGTTCGCCGACTACGACTGGTACACCCGCTTCCTGGAACGCCTGGAAGCCGTCACGCCGGAAGACGTCCAGCGCGTGGCCCAAACCCACCTGCGCCCGCAGCACCGCGTCGTCGGCGTGTACCTCCCCGCCCGCGAGGTTTCCCGATGATCATTGATGCCCATGAAGATTTAGCCTGGAACATGCTCACCTTCGGGCGCGACTACACCCGCAGCGCCGCCGAAACCCGCCGCGCCGAAGCCGAAACCGGCAGCACCGCCCCGCAGGTCAACGGCAACACCCTGCTGGGCTACCCCGACTACCTGCGCGGGCAGGTGGGCATCGTGTTCGGCACCCTCTTTGCCGCCCCCAACCGCCGCAAATCCGGCCAATGGGATACGCCCACCTACGCCAACGCCGAAGAAGCCCACCGCCTCTACCGCGCCCAGGTGGAAACCTACCACCGCCTGACCGAAGAGCACCCCGACAAATTCCGCCTGCTGCGCACCCGCGCCGACCTGAACGCCCACATCGCCGAATGGAAACAAAAGCCCGCCGAAGCCGCCAAACCCATCGGGCTGGTGATTTTGATGGAAGGCGCCGAGGGCGTCCGCACGCCCGACGAACTGCCCGCCTGGTGGGAAAGCGGCGTGCGCGTCATCGGCCCCGCGTGGGCTGGGACGCGCTTCTGCGGGGGCACCGGCGAGCCGGGCCCCCTCACCGACGAAGGCCGCGCCCTGCTGCGAGGCATGGCCGCGGCGGGCTTCCTGCTGGATCTCAGCCACATGGACGCCGAGGCCGCCCGGGAAGCCGTGGAAACCTACGAAGGCGGCGTGATCGCCAGCCACGCCAATCCCGCCGCGCTGCTGCCCGAAAGCAGCAGCAACCGCTTCCTGCCCGACGATGTCATTGACGCCCTCGCCGCCCGCGACGGCGTCATCGGCATCGTGCCCTTCAACCGCTTTTTGGATGCCGCCTGGAAACCCGGCGACCCGCGCCTCTCGCTGGAAAAGGTGGTCGAGCACATCGACTACATTTGCCAGCGCACGGGCAGCAGCCGCCATGTGGCCCTCGGCTCGGACTTCGACGGCGGCTTTGGCGTGGAAAGCGTGCCCGCGGGCATTGAGACCGTGGCCGATTTGCAAAAACTCGCGCCCCTGCTGGAAGCCCGCGGCTACACCAACGACGACCTCGCCGCCATTTTCGCCCACAACTGGCTGCGCAAACTGCGGGAGGTGCTGCAATGAAAGGCGGTGCGCGTCCGCTTTTCCCTGCCGAGCGCAACCCCGCCTGAAGCGCCCGAGTGTACCGCCTCCGAGGAGGAGAAAAGCACGCGAGGCAGCCCCGCCGTCTCGCCCGAAAGGAGGTGTATCATGCGTTCCATCCGTGCATTGAGCATTGTCATGGCCGGTTGGGTGTGGCTTCTCACGGCCTGCCAGCCTGCAGCGGCCGCGCCCACGCCTTCCCCTCTGCCCCCGACGGCGACAGCCACCCCCGCGCCGCCGAGGCCCACTTTCACGCCTTCCCCTCAAGTGCGCCCCACAGCCACCCCGCCTGCACCTTCCCCCGCACCGCCCACGGCAGCCCCCACCTCCCTGTGGACGCAGGGCGGCGCGTGGCCCCTGCCGGAGACGCCGCTGCAACTCAACATCCAGGCACCGTCTGAAGTAAGCACCGCCCTCTGGCAGGAAGCCGTCGCGGCAGGCACCGGCGCCTCGGAAATCTGGTTGGGCCAGCAGGCCGATGCCTGGCCGGGGCCGGATTTTCCGCCGCAGGCGCATATCCTCTTCACCGACCGCCGCCCCGGCCCCAGCGGCTATCTGGTGGACGTTTACTTCACCATGGCTCCGGCAGACTTGCCGGCCTTACAACAGGCTTTCAACAAGGCAGGGTGGCGGCCGTTACGCAACATCAATCCCGCTCTGGCGCAAATGGCTCCGGGCCTGGTGTTGCTGGAATTCTATCGCGGTGGTCAGGCCGACGAAAACCCCCTCAACCTGTTCCTGCTGCAAGCCGCCGGGGAAAATACGCTCTGGGCCCGTGCTACGCTGGGGCCTCTCTCGGCCGCCCCGCCGCAAGTCCAGCCCCCGCCGCTGCCCTGGCATCTGACCCTGCCCGACGGATGGCAAGCCGAAGGCTCATTGGCACAGGAAAACACGGCGGATGACCGGCTGCGGGCTTCCGCCTGGCAGGTGGCCGTGCCTGCCAGCGGCATCCAGCCCGAAAAAGCCTTTGCCCAATGGGACGCCGATATGAAAGCGCAGGGCTGGCAAAAGACAGACGGCGACACCCAGAGCACCGTGGCATGGGCATCGTGGGCACAGGGGCAGCGCCGCCGAACACTGGTGCTGGTGACGGAGCCCTGGCGGATGGAAAACGCCCTCGTGCTGGCCTACACCCTCACCCCCGGCGGCCATCCCGCGGCCGGGCCTCAGTGGCATGGCACCCTTTCCGCTGCCGAAGGCCGCCGGGCCGCGCTGCTGGCGCTGCTCTTTGAAGACCCGCAGTTCAGTTCCCCCCTCACGCTGACGCTGGGCACGCCCCCTGAGGGCACCTGGCCGCTGGCGCAGAAAGCCACCCTGGCTTTTGGCCGCCGGTCGGGCAACGGCACCCAGGCCTGGCTCAACCTCGGCGAAACGGCCGCCGCCACCCGCCAGGCAGTGGAACAGGCAGGCTGGGCTTGGCAGACAGCCGATACCCGCGCGGCCGCGCCGGCGCTTTGGGGCCCCCTCTGGCCGGAAACGAGCAGCAGCGGCCGGGCGCCCACGCTGGAAGGCGCGCTGTGCAAGGGGAATACGGGCTACCTGGCCAGGCTGTGGCCGCGGGGCACGCTGGCGCTGACCGCCATTCCCACCCTTTGCGCAGCCTTTGGCGAAACTTCCGCCGCCCAGCTTCAGGGGCTGGTGCTTCCGCCGTCCGGTTATCCTTTTGCCGCCTACGGGGCGTTGAAAGGCTCCTACGTAGGGTACAATACCGGCAATATTCTGAGCGTGGCGGCTTTCTGGCTGGCCGCCTCTCCCGCCGAAGGAAGCAATTGGCTGAAAAAGGCTGCCGACGCCCTTCAGAGCCGCCATTGGACGGTAGAACCTGCAGGCCCGGGCGCGCTGCTGGCCCGCGCGGCCGGTGGCAATCCGCAGGCTCTGCTTTTCGCCCTGCCTGCCCTGGACGGGCAAACGCTTTTCGGCATCGTAGCCAACCGCTGAACCAGACCATACCACCCCATCCGACTCTGGAGCATGATGACCCCATCCCCCTTTTACATCGCCATTGAAGGCGTCATCGGCGTGGGAAAGACCACCCTCGCCCGCCTGCTGCAGCCCCGCCTGGGGGCCGATGAACTGCTGCTGGAAGTCTTTGAAGAAAACCCCTTCCTCGCCAAGTTCTACGAAGACCGCGCCCGCTACGCCTTCCAGACGCAGATTTTCTTCCTGCTCAGCCGCTATCACCAGCAAAACCGCGCCGTGCCCGGCTTCCTGGAAAGCGGCAAGAGCCTGATTGCCGACTACACTTTTGAGAAAGACGCGCTGTTTGCCCGCATCAACCTGGAAGGCGACGAACTCGCGATGTATTACCGCGTCCACGAGGCGCTGGCGGAAAAGATGCCCCGCCCCGGCCTGGTGGTGTATTTGCGCGCCGAGCCCGAGGTGCTCATGCAGCGCATCGCCCTGCGCGACCGCCCTTACGAGCGCAACATGGACCCGGCCTACATCGCCCAAGTGCACGCGGCTTACGAAGACCACTTCGCCAACCACCACCGCGGCGAGCCGGTGCTCACCATCGACACCACATACATGGATTTCGTGCGCTACCCTGAGCATCTGGAAGAAATTGAACACCGCATTCGGCGGGCGCTGCAAATGCCGCCGTATCAGAGCCGGCTGCCGATATAGCCGGATCGTCGGATAGTCAGATAGTCGGGTAGTCAGGTAGTCGGGTCGTCGGGGCATCGCCGTTTTGTGCTATCATAAAGCCGGCCGCCCTTTGCGGCCAGCCTGGAAACCATGAACCTCAACTGGAAACGCGCCCTCTTTTACCTCGTCCTCAACGTCGCGGTCTCGGCCTGCACCGCGTGGGGCGTGCTGACGCTGTGGGGGCGTTCCCACCTGCCGCCGCCCCCGCCTACGCCCGCGGCGGCCGCTGCCACCGTGCATCCCCTTGCTGCCGCCACGCCCACCCCGCCGCGCTTTGTTTACACCGTACGCGCCGGCGATACTCTGGGCAGCATCGCCGCCCGTTTCGGCACAGATGTTGAAACCCTGCTTGCCCTCAACGACCTCACCGCCGATACGCCCCTTGCCGTGGGGCAGGCGCTCCTCATCCCCGGCCGCGCCCCCACCCCCACGCCGGTGGCGCTTTCCCCCGGCGACCTCGTCATCTCAGGCGTGCTGGGGGCGGGCATTCTGGAAGACGAGCGGGTGCAGATTGCCTACCACGGGCAGCACAGCCTCAACCTGCAAGGCTGGCAGCTGGACGACGGGCGCGGCCACACCTATACTTTCCCCGAAGTTCAACTGGAAAAAGGCGGCGCGCTGCAGGTGTGGACGAAAGGCGGTTTCCAGAACACGCCCGTGGACCTGTACTGGGGGCTGAACAAGGCCATCTGGACGAGCGGCGCGACGGTTTCCCTGCGCACCCCCCAGGGCAAAGTGGCGGCCACCTACCAGGTGCCCTGAGCGCCCCCAAAGCGAGGTGAAAGCATGACGCAAGCCCTGTACCGCAAATGGCGTCCCCGCACATGGGACGACGTGGTCGGCCAGCAGCACGTCATCCAGACGCTGCGGAATGCCGTCGCTGCCGAGCGGGTGGCGCACGCCTACCTCTTCGCCGGGCCGCGCGGCACCGGCAAGACCACCACTGCCCGCCTGCTCGCCAAAGCCGTCAACTGCCTGGAACCCGACCCCGCCCAGCGCCCCTGCGACCGTTGCGACCACTGTGAAGCCATCAACGCCGGGCGTTTCATGGATCTGATTGAAATTGACGCCGCCTCCAACACCAGCGTGGACGACATCCGCGAACTGCGCGACAAAATCGCCTTCGCCCCCAGCCAGGGGCGCTACAAAGTTTACATCATTGACGAAGTACACATGCTTTCCACCGCGGCCTTCAACGCGCTGCTCAAAACCCTGGAAGAGCCGCCCAGCCACGCAATCTTCGTGCTTGCGACTACCGAAATCCACAAAATTCCGGCCACGGTGCTTTCCCGCTGCCAGCGGTACGAATTCCGCCGCATTCCGGTCGCCGAGATGACAACCTACCTGCAGCGCATCGTGGAAGGCGAAGGGTTGGAAGCCGAACCGCAGGCGCTGCAATGGCTGGCGCGGCAGGCCACCGGCAGCCTGCGCGACGCCATCTCGCTGCTGGATCAAATGGCCTCCACCGGCAAACCCATCACGGTGGGGCTGGCGCGCGAAGTGCTGGGCACGGCCGAAGAGCAAACCGTCGGCGCGCTGGTAGAAGCCCTCCTCGCCCGGGAAAGCGCCCGCGGGCTGGAACTCATCCACACCGCCCTGGATGGCGGCGCCGACCCGCGCCAACTGGCCCGGCAGGTGGTGGCCTACCTGCGGCAACTGCTGCTCACCCAAACCGGCAACGCCGACCTGCTGGATGTGCCCCCAGAAGCCCGCCCGGCGCTGGCGCAGCAGGCGCAAGCCTTTGACCTTCCCGACCTGCTGCGCGCCATCCGCGCCTTCACCCACGCCGCCGCCGAGGCCCGCGCCGACTGGCACCCCGGGCTGCCGCTGGAAATGGCTTTCCTGGAAAGCCTCACCCCGCCGGAAGCCGCCCCGCAGCCCCCAAGCGCCTCCTCCACCGGCGGAGCCGCAGAGCCAGAGCCTTCCCGGCAACGGCCGGCCCCCGCCCCGCCCGCGCCGTCATCCCGCGAAACCGCCGCAGCCCCGGCGGCCAACGCCCTCACGCTGGAAACCGTGGCCTCGCAGTGGGAAAACATCCTCGCCGCGGTGGACGACGGCCTGCGGGCGCTGCTCAAGCAGCAAGGGGCCGGGCCGGTGGCGGTTTCCCACCACACTGTGACCATCGGCCTGCGCGGCGAACCCGCCACCCGCGGCCTGTTGCTGCAGCCGGCCCGCCAGGAAGCCCTCCGTCAAGCCTGTGCGCGCGTGCTGGGCAGGCCCGTGGCGGTGGTGCTCAAAGCCATGCCCGGCAAAGGCGAAATTGACCCCGAAGTGCTCGCCGGGCACCCGCTGGCCCGGGTTGCGGTAGAATTGGGCGGCAAAATCGTGCAAACCCAGCCCCGAAAGGTTTCCTCAAGTTCCTGATAGCAAACAAGGAAACACACCGTATGCCCGAAACCGAGATTCTTTTAACGCTGAGAGACGCCAGCCGCCTTGCCTCCACCCTCACCGGGCGGGAAATCACGCCTTCTAACATCGCTTATCTTGTGCAATATGGGCAGGTGCGGAAAGTTTCTCGCGGTAACACCACTTACGTGCCCAAGTCTGATTTGGAGACATACTATCGCAAGATGCTCGCCCGCAAAAAAGAGGCATGGGAACAACACCTCGGAGAGACGCTCAACTGGCATTTATCTTTTGAAGAA
>JALUXH010000209.1 GCA_027019065.1 Anaerolineales bacterium | reverse complement strand
GGTGCCCGACGCCCTGCTCCACGGCTTGCAGGCGCTGGGCGACCCTACCCGCCTCCGCATCCTGCGCTACCTGGCCGAAGGCGCTCACACGCCCACCGAACTGGCGCGCCGGCTGCGCCTGCGCCCGCCTACCGTGGTGCACCACTTGCATGTGCTGCGGCTGGCCGGGTTGGTGTACCTCACCGTGGAAGGCCGCCAGCGGCGTTATGCTGCCCGCACCGAACAGATGGAAGCCCTCTGGGGGCAGCTGCGGGCGTTTGCCGCGCCGGGGAGCAGCCCTGTTTCTTCTGAGGAGTAACGCGTGATGCGATCCTTGCCCTCTGCAACACAGGGGTTGATCCGGGGCCTGCAACGCTATGGCGAGCGGTTGCAGGCTTTTCGTCCGAATGCGCGCCTTTATTTGCTGAGCGTGGTGCTCACCGGCGCGTCCATGGGGGTTTTCCGCCTGCTGTTTAACTTTTATGTGGTCAGCCTGGGGTATCACAATGCTTTGGTGGGGCGGCTGATTACGGCCAGCAGCCTGGCGGCGCTGATTGCCGCCCTGCCCATGGGCTACCTGGCCGATGTGCTGGGGCGCAAACGCTCCCTGCTCATCGGCACCGGCACGGTCAGCCTGGCGGTGCTGGGCATGGTGCTCTTTCCCTCCACGGCGATGCTGTACGCGATGAACGCGCTTTCCGGCGTGGCGCAAAGCCTGCTGGGCGTGACGATGGCGCCTTTTCTGATGGAAAACAGCGGCGAGGAAGAGCGCACCTACCTTTTCAGTTTCGGGTCGGGGCTGCAGATGGCCTCGGCCTTTGTAGGCAACTGGATCGGCGGCTACCTGCCTTCATGGGTGGCTCAATGGCGCGGCACGTTGCCGACTTCCTCGCAGGCATACGCCGGCGCGCTGCTCGTCGTCGCGCTGCTTTCTCTCACCGCCCTGGTGCCGTTAGCGCGTTTGCGCCCCCAGCGCCTGGCGCGGGAAGACCAATCGCTCTTTGCCCCCTTTGCTTATGCTGCCAAACGCCCCGCCCTGCTGACCAAACTCATCCTGCCCATGCTGCTGACCTCCATCGGCGCCGGGCTGATCATGCCGTTCATGAACCTCTTTTTCCGTGAAGTCCATCACCAGCCCGACCCGGTCATTGGTTCGCTGTTCGCGTGGGGTGCGCTGGCCATGGGGGTGGGGCTGCTGATTGCGCCGCCCATCGCCGACCGCATCGGCAAAATCCCCCTGGTGGTGATAACGCAAGGGCTTTCCATTCCGTTCCTGGCGCTGTTGGGCTTTGCTCCCTGGTTCTGGGTGAGTGCCGCGGCCTACCTGGTGCGCCTGGCGCTGATGAATATGAGCGGCCCGGTGTATCAGACTTTCGTCATGGAGCACGTAGAGCCGAGCGCCCGCGCCACCGTGGCCAGCCTGGTCAGCCTTTCGTGGAGTTTCGGCTGGGCTTTTAGCCCCACGGTTTCCGGCTGGCTGCAAGACCGCTACGGGTTTGGGCTGCCTTTCCTGGGCACAATGGGCTTCTATACCGTGGCTGTTTTCCTCTACTGGCGCTTTTTCTGGCATGCCGCAGGCGGGGCAGAGGCGCTTTCTGCGGCAGTTCAGGAAGCCGGGGTGCCGTGAGCGCTTTCAGCGCCGGCGGCGGGGCGGGGTGAGCAACAGGAAGGCTGCCCCGCCTTCCAGCAGCAGGCCGATGATGATGAGGAAAACGCCCACCCGCGGCGGTGTCCAGTGGACTTGCAGCAGCGCCAGTATGAAATTCATCAGCATGTTGGCCAACCCTACCCAGGCAGATGGCTCGGGTTGCGGCGCCAGGGGCGCATGCGGCGGAAGCGGTACGGTGGCAAACAGCAGCACCACCAGCCCCGCGACCAGAAAAAGCGCCCCTAACACGGCCAGCAGCCAGCCAAAGCGTTCCCGATTGCGCCGCATGGCTTACGCTTCCTTTTCCGAAGAAGGCGGCGCTTCGGGGTCGCGCCAGCGGCCGGGCACCACGCCTTTCATGCTTTGGCGGTGTTCGGCCACCACTTCCGGCGGGCAAAGTTCCACAAACAGGTAAAACGCCAGGCTGACCACCGCGGCGTCGTCCAGGGGGTTGAGGGGCAGCAAATCTACCGGCGAAACGGCATACACCGCCGCACCAATCGGCAGCAGTTTGAGGTACCACGGCACGCGCCTGTCCAAAATCAGGCGGCCGATAAGCCGGGCTTCGCGGGCAATCACCGGCCACACGCTGCTGTCAGGGGCTTTCCGAGAGGTTTCATCGGGCATGACGTCCTCCTTTGAGCGCCCGCGGCTTTCGCAAAGCCATCCGGTGAGGGTGAAAGCAACCCGGCGGGGCGCTTGTTTCCATTATACCCTGCGATTATAATCACCCCACCACGGTGCGGTGCGAGCCGCGGCGTGCTGGTGCAGAGAGGAGCTGCTCATGCCAACCATTCGGGTGCCTGCTTCGTGCGGCAATGTGGGGCCGGGGTTTGATGTTCTCGGCCTGGCGCTGGATTTGTGGAACACCGCGGCGTTCGGCCTGGAAGGCAAACGGTGGGAAATTGTGGTGCACGGGGAAGGCGCCGACCGCCTGCCTGCCGATGAGAGCAACCTGGTGTTGCGGGCCGCGCGGCGGGTGTGGGAGGTTACGGGGGAACGCCTGCCTGCGGGGCTGCATGTGCGCTGTGAAAATGGCATTCCCTTGCAGTCGGGGCTGGGCTCCAGCGGGGCAGCAGCGCTGCTCGGTGTGTTGGGGGGCAATGCCTTGCTTGGCTACCCGCTATCGGCGGAAGAGGCGTTTGCATTGGCTGCTGAAGTGGAAGGCCATCCTGACAACGTCGCTCCTTCGCTTTACGGCGGCCTGACGGCCTCGGTGGCTTTTGCGGGCGGCTGGCATGTGCAGCCGTTGCCGGTGGCCGCGGCATGGCGCAGACGGCGCTGGATTGCCGTGGTGGTGCCTGAGGTGCCCCTGAGTACGGCGGCTTCGCGGCAGGCGTTGCCCGACGCCGTGCCGTTGGCCGATGCCGTCTTCAACATTGGCCACAGCGTGCTGGTGGCGGAAGCATTCCGCCGGGGTGAGCCCGATTTGCTTGCCCTCGCCTTTCAAGACAGGCTTCACCAGCCCTACCGTTTGCCGCTTGTGCCGGGGGCAGAAGCCGCCCTGGCGGCAGCGCACCGCGCCGGTGCGGTGGCAGCCGGGCTTTCCGGCGCCGGGCCGGGGGTGATTGCTTTTGCACCGCACTTGCAGGATGCCGCACCTGTCGCAGCCGCCATGGTGGATGCTTTCCGGCGCCACGGTGTGGCGGCGCGCGGCTGGGCGGTGCGTGTGGCCGGCGGCGCAGCGCCCCCGCTTTCCCAAAACCTGTAACTCATGTGACGCCGTTGAGCATCAACGCCTCTGAGCGCCCTCACCTGACCCCCGCTGCGGCTTTGGGGGCGTGGTGAGGGCGAAAAGCTGCGGCTTTGGCAACGAGAGACAGGCAGGGGTGATTCGCTCATCCGCTGCTCTCAAGGCTGAGCAGTTACGAGATTTCACAGATAAGCACAGAAAATCTCTTTGCACTCTTTGCTCCCCCTGCGTTCTCGGCATGCTCCCTTCCTGGCAGCCCTGGCGGTGCAGGGCAGCGTGCCAGCCGTGGGAGCGGAACGGCATCCCGCCCTACATGTCCTGCTACGGGCAGGCGGAATAGTTACCCAAGCGAGTTCAAGGGGGGTTCTTACAAAACGCTTATCTTTCGTTTGCGTTTTTCTTACATTGCCGCGATAGGTTAAGAGCAGAGCCGAGAAAGGCTGCAAAACCTTTCAGCAGGAGGTGAACGATGGCTGAACTTGTGCGGTGGGATCCCTTCCGTGAGGTGGTTTCGCTGCGGGAAGCAATGGATCGCCTCCTTGATGAAGCCTTCACCCGGCCGCTGGCGCTGGGCCTGGGCGAAAACCTGGCCTGGATGCCGCAGATTGACATGTACCAGACCGACGACGAAGTTGTGGTCAAGGCCACCGTGCCCGGCGTGAAGCCCGACGACCTGCACATCACCATCACCGGCGACGTCCTGACCATTCGCGGCGAAGTGAAACAGGAAGAGGAAATCAAAGATGCTGCCTACCACATCCGCGAGCGCCGCTATGGCACGTTCTCTCGCTCGCTGCCGTTGCCGGTGCCGGTGCTGACCGACAAAGCCAAAGCCGAATTTGAAAACGGCATCCTCACCCTCACGCTGCCCAAGGCCGAAGAAGTGCGGCCGAAGACGATTGAGGTGAAGGCGAAAAAGTAATCCCCCAACACCTTTCAAACGGCAAGGTCGGGGCCGCGCGCCCCGACCTTCGTTTGCTACCGTATTGCTGCCACGGAGTGCGCCATGCCAGCCTATACTTTTCGCTGCCGCGTGTGCGGCGAGGTTTTCACCCGCCGCTACAGTTTTCACGCCGACCTGACCGCCGTGACCTGCCCTCACGGCCATCACGAGGTGGAACGCGTCTTCGCACCGCCGGCGGTGGTCTTCAAGGGCAGCGGCTTCTACATCACCGACCACGGGCGCAGCGGCAATGGGCGGGCCTCCCGCCCCGCCGAAGGCAAAGCCGCTGTGCGCGAAAAGGCCGCATCCACCAGCCAACCCGCTGCGGCTTCCTGAAGAAGCATGGATTTTTGAAGCGGCTTTCTCACACGGGGTGGGATGATTTCCCGCCCCGTGGGTGTTTGGGGTAAAATGGGCGTGCTCTTGAGTTCCCCTTTGCCTCAGCCTCATGCTGCTTTCCACCCCCCGCCCCCTCGCCAAAGCCTACGGCGCCCGCGACCTCTTTCAGCACGTGCGCGTCAGCGTGCCTCACGGCGCGCGCATCGGCATCGTGGGCCCCAACGGCGTGGGCAAAACCACCCTGCTGCGCATCCTCATCGGCGAAGAAGACCCCACCGAAGGGCAGGTGCAGCGCGCCAAAGGGCTGCGCATCGGCTACCTGCCGCAGAACCCCGAAACCGTGCTGGAAGGCGCGGCGGGGGAGGTTTCCCTGCACGAGTTCGTCGCCGAGGCATTGGCCGAACTGCGCGCCCTGGAAGACCGCCTGCACGCCCAGGCCGCCGCCCTGCAGGGGGAAGCCGCCTCGCCGGAAGCCATCGCCCGCTACGGCGCGCTGCAGGCCGAATATGAACGCCGCGGCGGCTACACCTACGCCAGCCGCCTGAAGCGCGTGCTGCAGGGCATGGGCTTCGGCGAAGCCGACTTCGGCCGCCCGCTGCAGCAACTTTCCGGCGGGCAGCGCACCCGCGCTTACCTTGCCCGCCTGCTGCTGGAAGCCCCCGACCTGCTGGTGCTGGACGAACCCACCAACCACCTGGACATCCAGGCCGTGGCCTTCCTGGAGGGCTTCCTGAAGCGCTACGAAGGCGCGGTGCTTTTCGTTTCCCACGACCGCTACTTCCTTGACCAGGTGGCGCAGGTCATCTGGGAACTTTCCCCCCACGGCCTGGAAACCTACCGCGGCAACTACACCGCCTATGTGAACGACCGCCGCCGCCGCTGGGAAGCCCGCCGCGAGCAGTGGGAAACCGAACTCGCCCGCCTGCACAAAGATTTGGCCTACATCAAGAAGAACATCGCCGGGCAAAACACCTCGCAGGCCAAAGGCCGCCTGCGCCGTCTGAGCCGCGCTGTGCTGGCGTTGGAAAAGGGCGGCCTGCAGGCCCTCAACGCGCCCTCATGGAGCCGCCTGAGCGCCGACCTGGACCTCCACGCCACGGTGATGCCGGTGGCCGAGGCCGAGCGGCGGCTGAAAGCGCTGCGCTTCCCCGACCCGCAGCCGCCCGAACTGCACCTGCGGCTGGATGCTGCCCACCGCTCCGGTGACATTGTGCTGCGCACCTACGACCTTGCCGTGGGCTATGCCGACGCCGACGCCCCCCTGTTCCGCGTGCCCGACCTCACCCTGCGCCGCGGCGAGTGCGTGGCGCTCATCGGCCCCAACGGGGCGGGCAAAACCACTTTCCTGAAAACCATTTTGGGGCAGCAGCCGCCCTACGCGGGCACGGTGGAACTCGGCGCGGCGTTGAGCATCGGCTACTTTGCCCAGGCCGCGGCCCAACTGCAGCCGCGGGAAACCGTGCTGCAGGCCATCCTGCGCGCCGCCCCCCGCCTCACCCCCGGCGAAGCCCGCGACCACCTGGGGCGCTATCTTTTCCGCGGCGACGATGTCGCCAAGCGCGTGCAGGCGCTTTCCGGCGGCGAGCGCAGCCGTTTGGTGCTCGCCCAGCTCGCCCTCAGCGGCGCCAACTTCCTGCTGCTGGACGAGCCCACCAACCACCTGGACATCCCCGCGCAGGAAGCCCTGCAAAGCCTGCTGGCCGACTATCCGGGCACCATTCTGCTGGTTTCCCACGACCGCTACCTGATTCGGGCGCTGGCCTCGCAGATTTGGGAAATCCGCCCCCAGGCCGCCGCGTTAGCCGTGTTCCCCGGCGGCTACGAAGCCTACCTCGCCGCCCGCGAGCGGGAAGCCGAACCCGCGGCAGCCAAAACCGCGCCCCCGAAAGAAACTCGCGCCAAAACCGCCCCCCAGGGGCTTTCCAAGAACCAGCGGCGGCGCATTGAACGGGAAATCGCCCGCATTGAGGAAGAAATTGCCGCCCTGGAAGCCGAACTGGCCGCGCTGGAAGCCCGCCTGGCTTCCCCGCCCGACGACCCCGCCGAAGTGCGCCGCCTGGGCGAAGATTACGCCGCCAAACAGGCCGCGCTGGAGGCCGCTTACACCGCATGGGAAGAAAAACACCGCCTGCTGGAAACTGCCCACTGACAACTGAAGACTGAAAACGGTTACGCGCCGACAAAAAACGGGAAGGCCGCGATGGCCTTCCCGTTGCTGCAAAGTAGGTCGGGACGGCGTCCCGACCTACAAAACGCGCCTTGGCATGTTGCCGCGGGCTTTCTATTCGTACACCGGCTCGTTCCAGGCGCGGTATTTCGGCAGTTTGCCGCGCACCACTTTGTCGTACATCTCGCGCAATTTGGCCGTAATGGGCCCCATGGCGCCGTCGCCCACGGGGCGGTGGTCCACTTTAGTTACGGCCGTGACCTGGGCGGCAGTGCCGGTGAGGAACAGTTCGTCGCAGATGTACACCTCGGTGCGGTCGATGGGGCGTTCCACCACCTCAATGCCGAGTTCCTCTTTCGCCAGTTGGATGATGGTGCGGCGGGTGATGCCTTCCAGGATGTTTTCGTACACCGGCGGGGTAATGAGCACGCCATCGCGCACCATGAAGATGTTTTCGGCGCTGCCTTCCGAAATGTGGCCGTCTTGGGTGAGCACGAAGGCTTCGTCAAAGCCCGCCCGCAGGGCGTCGGTTTTGATAAGGGCCGAGTTGACATACGCGCCCGCAATTTTGCCGCGCGCCGGGATGGTGTTATCGTCAATGCGCCGCCAGCCCGAAATGGTGACATGCGCGCCGGTGTCGTTGCTCACATAGCGGCCAAAGGGCACGGTGAAGATGGTGATTTCGTCGGTCATGTCGTGGCATTTCACCCCGATCATCTCATCGGCCTTGTACACCAACGGACGGATGTACATATCTTCATGGGCGTCTTCGGCGCGCAAGAGGTCTTTAAGCACCTGCGTGAGGCTCTCGGGGGTGTGGTCAAAGTGCATGCACAGCAGGCGTGCGGAGCGCAACAGGCGCTTGAAGTGGTCGTGGGGGCGGAAGATGAAGAGTTGCTGTTCTTCCTCGTTCCAGTAGGCCCGCACGCCGCCAAAGGCCGCCGTGCCGTAGTTCAGCGCGTGGGTCATCACGCCGACTTTGGCTTCGGAATACGGCACGATTTTGCCTTCAAAGTAAGCAAATTTGGGAAGTGCCACGGTTCGCCTCCTTACGATGGGTGCCGGAGAGAAAGGACGGTTGTCGCGTGGTAACTTTTCAGCCTCACTGTGGGGAAGGCCAAAATACAAAGCAACCTCAGGCTCCCTGCCGCGGCCTGTTTTTCGGGTGCTCGGCCGAGGAAGCGTGGTCCCATAGCGAGGCTGAACGGTTACAGCGCAGAAAAATTATACCCCCGAATAGGCTGTTGCAGGGAACAAAAAAGGCTTTGCCGATAGGCAAAGCCCTTTTGGGGAAACAGGGGCTTAGGCCCAGCCCTGCTTTTTCACGAAATCGGTGACGAGCGGAATGTCAAA
>JALUXH010000208.1 GCA_027019065.1 Anaerolineales bacterium | reverse complement strand
CTGCAGCGGGAACCCCACGTGCGCGCCCTGCCCGACCGCGACCTGGCCTATGCCTCGTTAGCGACCCGTTTGGGGCAGGATTACCTTGCCGCGATGCGTTGTGCGGCCAATTTTGCCTTCGTCAACCGCCAGTTGATTACCTACCACGCCCGCACCGCCTACGAAGCTGTGCTGCGGGGTGTCTATCCGCAGGAACGCTGGTGGCTGCGGGTGGTGTATGACCTGCACCACAACACCGCCAAGGTGGAAACCCACACCGTGAACGGCAAGCGGGTGAAGGTGTGTGTGCACCGCAAGGGGGCCACGCGGGCTTTCGGCCCCGGCCATCCCGACCTGCCGCCGGAATACAAACCCATCGGCCAGCCGGTGCTGGTGCCCGGCAGCATGGGCACGGCTTCGTGGGTGCTGGCGGGCACGGAAGGCGGCATGGCACGCGCTTTTGGTTCCACCTGCCACGGCGCCGGGCGGATGATGAGCCGCGCGAGGGCCAAGAAACAGGTGCGCGGGGCGGATTTGCTGGCAAAACTGGAAGCCGAGGGCATTCACGTCCGCGCCGGTTCTATGCGCGGCCTGGCCGAGGAAGCCCCTTTTGCCTACAAGGATGTGGATCTGGTGGTGGAAAGCGTGATCGGTGCGGGGCTGGCGCGCAAGGTGGCGCGGCTGGTGCCGTTGGCGGTGGTTAAAGGGTGAGAGTGAGCCGTGTGAAGGGGGGCCTGTGCGTGTATTCCGGTGGAGGCGGTTGCCTGTAAAAACGCGGAACTTTTGGAACGCGTTGGGCGTCTTGGGTATGTGAGCGGCGATTTCCCCTGGAAGGAGGTGCAAGATGAAGCCCTATTGGTTCCCCGTGTTGACGCTCGCGCTGCTGGCGACAGCCTGTGCCGCTGTGAAAACCGATTCGTCTGAGCCCACTGAGCCTGCCGGGCAGCCGCAGAACGCGGCGCCGGAAGTCAGCACGCCCATCCGCATGGATACGGCTCGCCCGCCGTTTAACACCACCCCGCCACCACTGACACCGGGCGCGCCGCGGGAAATGCCTGCGCCGGGCATTCCGCCGAAAGTTTTTCGCACGCCTTTGCCTTTCCCTCAGCCCGGCGATGCCCATTTGCAGGCGGGCAAAGTGTATCTGACCTCCGTTGAGGTTGCGCCTGCGGCGGGCGGCAAGGTGCTGCTGGCGCTGGAAGGCAATCTCCCAACGCCGTGCCATCAATTGCGGGTGGCCGTGGAGCGGCGGGATAAACGGCTGGATGTGCGGGTGTATAGCGTGACCGACCCGCAGAAAATGTGCAGCCAGGTGTTGAAGGCTTTTTCTGCAGAAGTCAAAATGGGGCCTTTCCCCGATGAGGCTTATCAGGTGTTTGTGAACGGTCAGGCCATGGGTGTGGTCTCGGTGCAGCATTGAAACCGGGAACGGCGGAGCGCCAGACATGCTCCGCCGTTGGTTTTGAGTTTGTAGGCTGCGGGGTTAGTGCAGGATTTGAGAAAGGAACAGTTTGGTGCGGTCTTCCTGCGGATTGGTAAAGATTTGCTCCGGTGGGCCGCTTTCCACGATTTGCCCCTGGTCGAAGAAGTACATTCGGTCGGCCACGGCGCGGGCGAAGCCCATTTCGTGGGTCACAACCAGCATGGTCATGCCGCTTTCGGCAAGTTCTACCATGACGTCAAGCACTTCTTTGATCATTTCGGGGTCAAGCGCCGAGGTCGGCTCGTCGAAGAGCATGATCTTGGGCTGCATGGCCAGGGCGCGAGCGATGGCGACGCGCTGTTGCTGACCACCGGAGAGCTGGCCGGGGAATTTGTTGGCCTGGTCGGGAATGCCCACCCGTTTCAGCAATTGCATGGCGACTTCTTCGGCTTTGTCTTTCGGCCACTTGCGTACCTGGATGGGAGCAAGGGTGATGTTTTGCAATACGGTGAGATGAGGGAAAAGGTTGAATTGCTGGAATACCATGCCGGTTTCCATGCGAATTTTCTCAATGTTGCGAATGTCGCGGCTGAGCTCGGTGCCGTCAACGATGATCTTCCCTTTTTGGTATTCTTCCAGCCGGTTGATGGTGCGGATAAAAGTGGATTTCCCCGAACCGGAAGGGCCGAAAATCACCACGACCTCGCCTTTGAAAACTTCCAGGCTTACGCCGCGCAAGACATGGAAATTCCCGTACCATTTGTGAACTTCGTGCGCCAGCACGATGGGAAGTTTGCCTTTTTCGATGGCGTCTGCACGATGCTCTTCCGGCGTGCCTAAAATCTGTTCGGGTGTTGTTTTAACCTTGACCACAGCTTCTCGCATTTTAGTAGCCTCCGAAATTAGCGTTCACCCACGCCCAGGGCCACTTCCAGGCGGCGGCTGGCGTAGGACATGGCGTAGCTGAACACCCAGTAAATCAGGGCGATGAACACATAGACTTCACGTTGCTTGCCGAGGAATTCGGGCTGGGCAAGTACGGCTGAGGCAATGCCCAGCAAGTCTAACAAGCCGACAATGGCGACCAGGGTGGTGTCTTTGAACAAGGAAATGAACTGGTTGACCAGCACCGGAATGACATTTCGCAATGCCTGGGGCAGGATGATGAAAAAGGTGGTTTGGAATCCGTTCAGCCCTAATGCCCATGCGGCTTCATATTGCCCTGTGGGAATGGCCTGCAGGCCGCCGCGCACATTTTCGGCCATATACGCTGCTTCAAAGAGGATGATGCCTGCCATTGCGCGTATGACGTTGTCAATAACGATTTGCGGCGGCAGGAACAGTGGCAGCATCAGCTCGGCCATGAAGAGAACGGTGACGAGCGGCACGCCGCGGATGAATTCAATGTAGATGATGCTGAAGAATTTCACGATGGGCAGTTCAGACTTGCGCCCTAATGCCAGCAAAATGCCCAGCGGGAAGGAAACGGCAATGCCGACCACTGCCAGCAGCATGGTGAGCAGCAAACCGCCCCATAGGTTGGTCTTGACAATTTTTAGGATGGGTTGGACGCCCAGGATGAGCAGAATGAGGATGGGGAAATAAGCCAACAACAGCGCAAGCAGCGGTCTGCGCATGGCTTGGGGTTTCCACGTCCCCAGCCCCCAGCCTGCCAGGGCGAAGACGGCGAAAAGTATCCAGTTGATGCGGGAAAAACTGCTGATGAACGGCAGGGCGGCCAGCGCCAGGGGAATCAGCAGGAGGAATGCGCCCGTCCGCCGCGACCGCGGCAGCCAGATGGCCCATGCCAGCCCGGCGGTCAACGCCAGCAGGTGCAGCGCAATCCAGATGCGGAAGACCTGGTCGGCGGGGTATTGCCCGACCATGAACAGCCGCAAATTGACGACCACAACCTGCCACTGCGCCTGGGTGAAAGCCCAAATCAGGGTGGGTTTGAGAACAATGTAGAGGATGTAGATCGTCACCAGCGTCAGCAGGGTGTAATACCAGGTGCTGAAAAGGTTTTTCTTGAGCCAGCCGAGCACGGTATAGCGTTCGGTGGGCGGTGCAAGGACTTCGCCGGTGGTGTATTGTTCGGGTTCTCGGTTCATCATGGCTAACGCTCCACCAGACGGATTTTCTTGTTATACCAGTTCATGAACACCGATGTCACTAGACTGAAAGAGAGATACACGGCCATCATCAGCGTGGTCACTTCCACGGCCCGGCCTGTCTGATTATGGATGGTGCCTGCCACGGAATACAAGTCGGGGAAACCGATGAACACAGCCAGCGAAGAGTTCTTGGTCAGGTTGAGGTATTGGCTGGTCATGGGCGGCACAATGACCCGCAGTGCCTGTGGGAAAACCACCAGCCGCAAAGTCTGGAAGCCGTTGAGCCCCAGCGCCCGTGCGGCTTCTATTTGCCCTTTGGAAACCGACTGGATGCCGGCGCGCACGACTTCGGCAATGAACGCCGCGGTGTAGAACACCAACCCAGAGAACAACGCCATAAATTCAGGGGTGAGTTCCAACCCGCCGACGGTGCGCAACCCTTTGATGTAAGGTAGATCGGGCGCCAGCGGGGCCTGATGGGCAAAGAGCGTAAGGGCTAGCCAACCCAGAACGGCCATGCCTAAGAAAGTCAGGGTAGACCACGCGCTGACCAGCGGTGTCCGCCCGGTGCGTTTCCCGATGAGGGTGAGCCGCCACCACACGATGGCTGCCAGAATCAGCCCGATGAGCAGAATGTAGAGATAAGTGTGCCACGTGGCTGTAGGTTTCCCCCAGGGCATGGCAATGCCGCGGTTGCTGATGATGGTAGGGCCGGGCAGAAATTTAGCCTCTTTCAGCCGCGGCATTTGCAGAAAAACACCGGTGTACCAAAAAACCAGCAACACCAGCAAAGGGACATTGCGGATGATTTCAATATAAAGACTTGCGATCTTGTTGATCAGCCAGTTGGTGGAAAGCCGCATCACGCCGACGATGATACCCAGGATGGTGGCAAATACGATGCCCACGGCGCTGACTTCCAGTGTGTTGAGAATGCCGACAATGAAGGCGCGTCCGTAGGTGCTGTTACGACTGTAAGAAATGAGGTGCTGGCCGATGTCAAAGCCCGCGGTCAGGCTGAGAAAATGGAAACTGGGTAGCAGCCCGCGCTGCGCCAGGGCGGTAATCATGTTGTGGTAGAGATACCACAAAAAAGCGAGCGTCGCAATCAGGAAGACAATTTGCGCAACCCACTTCAGAACCCGTTCGTCTCGCCAAAAGGGAATGCTGGTTTCGTTCATACAGGCCTCCGGGCGGGGGGCTTACCAAAACAAAAAGGGAAGGGGTGCCGTGAGGCCCCCTTCCCTTAGTGCTTGTGTTACCGGATGGGCGGGGCGTAAAGCAGGCCGCCGTCCTTCCACGAAGAGTTCAGGCCCCGCGGCAGATTGAAGGGTGTATCGGGGCCCAGGTTGCGGTTGTAGATCTCGGCGTAGTTGCCGACCATCTTGATGATGTTGTAAGCCCAGTCGTTGCTCAGACCGAGCTTCTGGCCCATTTCGCCTTCCAGGCCGAGGAACTTCCTGATGTTGGGGTTCTTGGTGTTGGCTTTCACATCGTCCACGTTCTTGGAGGTAATGCCGAATTCCTCGCCGGTGAAGGTGGCGAAGACAACCCAGTTGACGATGTCAAACCACTGGTCGTCGCCCTGGCGAACCACGGGGCCCAGCGGCTCTTTAGAGAGGGTAACGTCCAGAATGACGTTGTCGGCCGGGTTCTTCAAAGTGGTGCGGCGGGAAACCAGCTGGGAGCGGTCGCTGGTTACGGCATCGCACCGGCCTTCGTCGTAAGCGCCGTAAACCTGGTCGGCTTTTTCGTACACCACAGGCGTGTAGTCAATGTTGTGGGCAGCCATCTGGTCGGCCAGGTTCAGTTCGGTGGTGGTGCCGGTGGCTACGCAGATCTTGGCGCCTTCCAGGTCTTCCAGTTTCTTGATGCCGCTGTCCTTGCGCACCATGATGCCTTGGCCATCGTAGAAGGTAGTCGCGGCAAAGTTGGTGCCCAGGTCGGTGTCGCGGGTCAATGTCCAGGTGGTGTTGCGGATGAGGACGTCAATTTCGCCGGTCTGCAGGGCGGTGAAGCGTTCTTTAGCGGTCAGCGGGCGGAATTCCACCTTGCTGGGGTCGCCAAAGATGGCCGCGGCCAGTGCGTGGCAGTAATCTACGTCAAAGCCCTTGTAGTTGCCCTGGTCGTCCACGTAGCCGAAGCCGGGTAGTTCGGAATTCACGCCGCAGATGAGGTGACCGCGTTCTTTCACGGCTTTTAGGGTGGCACCATAGCCACTGGGCGTGTTGCTGCCGCCCTTGGCTTGCACCGTCACGATCACGGTCTTGACAGCCTGAGGCGCGTTGGAGCTTTGCCCGCTGTTGCCGCAGGCGGCGAGGAGCATGCCGAGAACGACCAGCACGCCCAATACATAGAAAATACGCTTGGACATTGGACCTCCTCCTTTTGGGGAAAGGTATGTGTGGGGGATTTTGACCTTTTGACAAGGCTAACCCGCGGGAATGAAACAGAACACCTGCTCTCTGAAAGGGAGCATTACTAAAGTATAGGGGAAAAAGGGAGTTTCCTGCAAGGCCATTTTAAGGCATGTTTATGCTTTTTTTATGTCACGGCGCTGCGTTGGGAAAGCGGGCGGGGGTGTCGGGCCGCCCTCCCCGCTTGGGCAGAGCCTGGGGCGCTGCCGTGGGTTGGGCTGCAGCCGACCGTTCATTCCTTTGGCGAAGGCGGCAGGGGGCGGCCGATGGGGGCAACCCGGGCGCCGGTCAGGTGGAGGAAGTCTGCTACTTGCAGCCGCAAATTAAGCCCGCGCTGCCCGCCGGAAATGTGCAGGAAGTCGGCTTCGGTCATGCTTGTATCGGCCACGATGGTGAAGCCCCGCCCCAGCAACGCCAGCGGCGAAATCCCTCCGGCCTGTAAACCGGTCAGCCGCTCGGCTTCTTTTTGCGGCGGGACGCGCACTTTTTTCTCGCCTACGGCCTGCGCCACGGCTTTCAGATTGACTTCCTGCACCGCGGAAACCACCGCCAGTATCGGTTTCCCCCGCCCGCTGCGCACGACCACAATGGTTTTGAACACCCGCTCCGGCGGCACGCCCAGCCGACGGGCGGTTTCCAGCGCCCCGAGTTTCTCCCGCGGCAATTCGTAAGCGGTGTAGGAAATGCCCCGCTTTTCCAGCATTCGGGTAACATTGTTTTTTATCATGGCGGCAAGACCTCGTAAATCGCCGTCTGGCCTTTCTGATACACCCGCCGCCAGAGCCTGCCGTTGTATTGCGGAAACTTGTTCAGCCCCGGCCCGGCGTAATAGGCGCGTTCCAACTGGCCGACGATGATGTAGCGCACGCCGTATTTCCGCAGGAAGGCGAGGGCGTGCTGCGGGTCGGTCGTGGTGTAAAAATCGCCGATTTCGGCGACGCGCTGCTCTACCCATGAAGCATCAACCACGCCGCGCTGTTGGCGTTGGTGCCAGTTCCAGCCCACCACCCCCGGCAGGCCGGTGTAAATGGTGAAACGGGTGCCCCAACGGTATTCCACCGTGTTGGCTTCCACGATGACCGGTGTGCCGTTCACGTGCTGCTGCATCCAGCGGATGGCGTCGTAGTCCTGCTTCAAGGCCATGTCGGTATCTTTGTCAAAGTAATGGGCGTAGCGCATGTAGGCCATGCCGTCCAGGGTATGGGGCGCCTGGCCGGCCATGCGGTCTTGCATTTTGGCTGCCCCGCCGATGACGGGGAAGAGGGCTGCGCCCCATACCAGCGCCAGCAGCAGGAAGCCCCACCCTTGCCGCAGGCGTGGCCGCCGGCGGCAGGCGGTGGCGGCCAGGTCGCCCAGGGCCACAGCCGCGCTCAGGCTGAACAGCGTCCACACCTGGAAGTAGAACTTGAACACGGTGTTCATGCGGTCGATGTCGCCTTCCAGCACGATGATTTCCACCAGCAGGGTGAGCGCCAGCCCGGCGCCAAACATGACCAGCACGATCTGGCGGGGCAGGGCGCGCCCGGGGCGGAGGAGCAGCGCCCCCACCCAGGCCAACAGAGGCACGATGACCCACGCGATGGGGGCATGGAAGCCCACGGCGAGGCCCGCGGCTGCGCCAACGGTGAGCGCCGCTGCCACGGGAGCCCACGTGCGGCCGGTGTGTGCCCACCAGCGCAGCCCTTCCACGGCGGGGGTTTCGGCCAGCCAGCGGCGGGTTTCCCACAGCAGCCAGGAAATCAGCACAAAGAGGAACAGCCCCCAGTGGACGAAGTATGAGGCGATGGGCGTGTGGGTGCCGTGCCAGATGTGGAATTTCGTATAGCCCTGCGCGTACCATTGGGCATAGGGCTGGTAGCACAGGATCGCAGCCAGAGCAAGCCAGGCTGCCGCGGCGAGTGCTGCTCCCCAACGGCGTTTTGGCGTTTCGCCGGTGCGCACCTGCCAGGCCGCGTAACCGGCGGCCAGCATGCCCAGGCCGAGGTAGGTCGGCCAGTCCCAGGTGTTGGTGGGGCGCAGTGCGCCGATGACCAGCCCGCCCCACGCCAGCGCCCCCGCCCACCAGCGCCAGCCGGGTTTGTGCTGCCGTGTCCAGAGCAACAGCCCCACCGCCCACAGCAGCGCCAGAATCGTCAGGCCGAGGGCCATCAGGTGGGCGTGCAGGTCGGCGTAAAGGAAAGTGAAAAAAGGAAACTCGGTGATCGGTTCCACTTCGCCCGGCGCCGGAATGGCGCGGCTGGGGAACCAGTACCAGTCGCCGATGCTGTAGGGCAGGCGCGCGCCGCTCAGGGTTTGCAGGAAGCCGAGCATTGCCCAGGCGATGTGTTTGAAAATGCCGGCGTGGGCAATGCTGCCGCCC
>JALUXH010000207.1 GCA_027019065.1 Anaerolineales bacterium | reverse complement strand
CGGCAGGCACCATCGGCTGCGGCGATTACATGAAGCAGGTTTTCCCCGCCAGCAAAATTGCCGCCGGCGAGGCGCTGCAATGCCCCACCCTGATGGAAAACGGCTTCGGCGCGCACCGCATTGAAGGCATCGGCGACAAACACGTGCCCTGGATTCACAACGTCAAGAACACCGACCTCATCATTGACATTGACGACGACGCGGTAGTCAGCCTGGCGCGCCTGTTCAACGAACCCGCCGGTCGGGCGTATCTCATCAAGCAGGGCGTGCCCGAAGCACTGGTTTCCCAACTGGATTTGCTGGGCTTCTCGGGCATCGCCAACCTGCTGATGAGCATCAAGTTTGCCAAATACTACGAACTGGGCGAACACGACATCGTGCTCACCGTGCTCACCGATTCCATGGAACTCTACCAGAGCCGCCTGCGCGAAATGCACGCCGCCCACGGCGAATACACCGAGCAGGACGCCGCGGTGGACTACGCCCATTACCTGCAGGGGCAGGGCCTGGACGGTATGCTGGAACTGCGCTACACCGACCGGCGGCGCGTCCACAACCTGAAATACTTCACGTGGGTTGAGCAGCAGGGCAAAGAAGCCGATGAACTGCGCGCCCAGTGGTACGACCGCGGCTACTGGAAGCGCGTGCAGGATCTGATTCCGCAAATTGACGCGCTCATCAAGGAATTCAACGCCCGCGTGCTCCAAGGCTAAACCGCCGCGCAAACAGGCGTCTTTTCCGACTGCCACAAGCCCCCAAAGCCCCGAATTTTTAACGGCCTTTGGGGGCTTGTTGGGTTATAATGGAGAGTCACAATATTCATTTTCGAACTGTTCAGCCGCAAGAAAAGAAATAGACCACGGATGACACGGATAATCACGGATGGGCACGGATTTAGCGCAGAGGCACAGAGAAGGACGCCAAGCGTTTTTCGCCCACTCAGTCCCAATCTGTGAAATCGGTGGATGTTTTTCTGCGCAATCTGCGTAATCTGTGGTTTCTTCTTGCCAAGGCTGAGCAGTTACCCAAAAAAGGTAATTGCTCAACGTATGTGGGACCAACGACTTCTCTCCGACAATTTTCTTTACCGCAAAGCGGGCGCAAAGACCTATTACCGCGGTGTGGCCTACGCTAGGCAGGGCCGGGTGCAAATTCTGGCAGTCAATGACAGGTCGGCGCACTTTGTGGTGCAGGGCAGCCGCGCCATGCCCTACAAGGTTTATCTTGAAGACCTGGATGGCGAACTGCTCTATGACTGCACATGCCCGGTGGGGAAAAGCGGCGCTTTTTGCAAACATTGCGTGGCTGCTGCCGTGGCCTTGCGGCGGACGCTGCCGAAGGGAGAACAACAACGGCAACCTAAAAAACCGAAATGGAAGCGCACGCTGGCGACTTTGCTCGACTTGCCGCCGCTGGAACCGATCACCCGCCGCCCCTCGGAATATATCCTGGTTTTTGAACTCGCCCGCGCGTACTACGGAGGGGGTCGTTACATCCTGAAGCCCTACTGGCTGGCGTTGCGGCACGTGGAACTCCCGCCGGAGGAGGAACGCCCCCAAACCACGGAAGCCTGGACGAAATGGCTTGTCACCGAAGGCACGCGCTACCGCGCCTATCTTTCCGACCGAACGCCGTCTTCCCGCTGGGGCATTCGGGTGGTCAACCTGCCGGCCGGCGCGCTCTCGCTGGCTTATGGGCTGCTCAATACCGGTTATTACGGTTACACCGCGCCGGTGCCCCTGAGCGAAGCCCTGGAAACCCTGGCGGCATGGCAGGCGCCGATTTATTTTTCCCCTGTGGCGCTTTCCCGCCCTTTGCGCCTGGCGCGCGAAGGCGTGGAAACCGTGCTTGCCCTTGAAGAATACCGCAAAGGCTTGCGGTTGAGCGCCCAACTGCGGGTGCAGGGGAAGGTCATTGAGGCCAAGAGCGTCGCTGAAGTCACCGAGAACCCGCCGTGGATACTGATCAACGAGGAATGGCTGTTGCGGCCCAATTTGAGCGGGTTGCAAGAATGGCTGAGAACCATGCGGGCGCCGGTGTTGGTGCCTCGGAAGGAAGTGGAAGATTTCCGCGACCGCTATTTGCCCCGCCTGCTGGAAAAAATCGGCCAGCCGCTGGAAGGCGGCGTGGTGCGCTACGAAAGCGTGCAGGTTGAACCGAAACCGCGCCTTTATTTGCAGGAAGTGAACGAAACGCTGGGGGCCGAATTGCGCTTTGCCTATGATAAGCACGAAGTGCCTTACGAACCATCGCCGCCGGAAGTCGTCACGGCGGAAGACCCCCAAGACCCCTGGAAGTTCTACCACATTTACCGCGATGCCGAAGCCGAAGCCCGCTGGCGCCACAAAGCCGCGCAGGCGAAATACGGCCTGAAGCGCGGCACCAAAGATACCCCGGCCCTGCTGCAACTGCGCGCCCGCACCGAGCCCGTAGATTTCCTGCTGGATAAAGTGCCCAAACTCGCGGCGGAAGGTTTTGAGATTTTCGGCGAAGAAAAACTGACCCGCGTGCGCGTCAACCGCAGCCAACCCACTCTGAGCGTCAACATCACCTCGGGCATTGACTGGTTTGACGTGCAGGCCGTGGTGCAGTTTGGCGACCAGCATGTTTCCCTTGCCGAAATCCGCCGCGCGCTGCGCAAGCGCCGCCGCTATGTCAAACTGGCCGACGGCTCCATCGGTATGCTCCCCGACGAATGGCTGGAACGCTACAAGCGGCTCTTTGGCCTCGCCACCGAAACCGACGATGAAGCCAACACCCTCCGCTTCGCCGACTTCCACGCCGCCATGCTGGAAGAACTGACCGAAGAAGCCGGGCAGGCCGAGGCCGACGCCGCCTTCCGTGAGCGGCTGGAGCGGCTGAAAGGCTTCAAGGGCATCACCGAGCACCCGCTGCCCAAAGGGCTGCGCGGCGAACTGCGCCATTACCAGGTCGCTGGCTACAACTGGCTGCACTTTTTGCACAAATACGGCTTTGGCGGCATCTTAGCCGACGACATGGGTCTGGGGAAGACCGTGCAGGTGCTCGCCTTCCTGCTTTCGCTGCGGGAAAGCGGCCACAGCCAGGCCGCCGACCTGATTGTGGTGCCGCGTTCCCTGCTGGTCAACTGGCAGCGCGAAGTGCAAAAGTTTACCCCCGACCTGAAGGTGCTGCCCTATTTCGGCCCCGCCCGCCCCGCGGTGGAAACCTTTGCCGATCATGACCTCGTGCTCACCACCTACGGCGTGATGCGGATAGACGAAAAGAAACTGCGCGACTATCGCTTTCATTACATCGTGCTGGACGAATCGCAGGCCATCAAAAACCCGCTGGCGAAGACTTCCCGCGCCGCCCGCCGCCTGCAGAGCGAGCACCGCCTTGCCATGACCGGCACGCCGGTGGAAAACAACACCTTTGAACTCTGGGCGCAGTTTGCCTTCGTGATGCCCGGCCTGCTCGGCAGCCTGGATTACTTCAAAGACGAATTCGTCAAACCCATCCAAAAAGCGCAAGACGAAAAAACCGCCCAGACCCTGCGCCGCATGGTTTACCCGTTTATTTTGCGCCGCACCAAAGAGCAGGTTGCCCCCGAACTGCCCCCGCGCACCGAGCGGGTGATTTACTGCCCCATGGAACCCGCCCAGCACCGCTATTACCTCAAACTGCGCGATTATTACCGCGAAATGCTCGTTGGCCTCATTGAAGAAGAAGGGATGGACAGGAGCCGCATGAAGATTCTGGAAGGCTTGCTGCGCCTGCGGCAGGCGAGCAACCATCCCAAACTGATTGATGCCAACTTCCGCGGCGACTCCGGCAAAATGGAAGTGCTGCTGGAAACCCTGGAAACCCTGCGCAGCGAAGGCCACAAAGCGCTGGTGTTTTCCCAGTTTGTGCAAATGCTCCATCTGGTGCGGCAGGAACTGGACGCCCGCGGCATTCCTTACGCTTATCTGGACGGCAGCACCCGCAACCGCCAGGAGCAGGTTGACCGCTTCCAGAGCGACCCCGAGATTCCCTTCTTCCTCATCAGCCTGAAGGCGGGCGGCGTGGGGCTGAACCTGACCGCGGCGGATTATGTCATTCACATTGACCCCTGGTGGAATCCGGCGGTGGAGCGGCAGGCTTCCGACCGCACCCACCGCATTGGGCAAGACAAGCCGGTGTTTGTCTTCAAACTTATCAGCCGCGACAGCGTGGAAGAGAAAATTTTGCAATTGCAGGAGCAAAAGAAGGAACTGGTGGAAAAGTTGATAGCCACCGAAGGCAGTTTCTTCAAGGAACTCTCGCCGGAAGACGTCCAGGCGCTGTTCAGTTAACTTCCCTTGCTCCTTTCCCAGGTGTTTTCCGATGACTTTTACGCTTTATGAATCTCACGCTCGCGTCGGCGATTTGGCGCAATTACTCAGCACCACCCACCGCTTTTTCTTGCTGCGGCTGACGCCCGGCGAAGCGCTGCACACTCACAAAGGGGTGGTGCTGCACGATGACCTCATCGGCCGGCCGTGGGGCGCGCAGGTCTATTCGCATCTTGGCGCGCCCTTTTACCTGTTGCGTCCCTCCCTGGCCGACCTGCTCAAAGAAACCCGCCGCAACACCCAAATCATGTTCCCCAAAGACATCGGCTTTGTGCTGGTTTCCCTCAGCATTGGGCCGGGGCAAACCGTGCTGGAAGCGGGCACCGGTTCAGGCGCCCTGACCACTGCGCTGGCCTTTGCCGTGGGGGCTGAAGGGCGGGTGGTTTCCTACGAACGCCGCCCCGAAATGCAGCGCCTCGCCCGGCGCAACCTGCGGCGGGTTGGGCTGGAAGACCGCGTGACCTTCAAACTGCGCGATATCGCTGCGGGCTTTGACGAACGTGAAGTGGATGCCCTTTTTCTGGATGTCCCCAACCCCGAAGATTACATCCCCCAGGCGCGGGAAGCCCTGAAAACCGGCGGCTTTTTCGGCAGCCTGGTGCCCACCACCAATCAGGTTTCCCGCCTGGTGGCGGCGCTGCAGGCCCACCATTTTGCCTTCATTGATATTTGCGAGGTGCTGCTGCGCTACTACAAAGCCGTGCCGGAACGCCTGCGCCCTACCGACCGCATGGTAGCGCACACCGGCTACCTCATTTTCGCCCGTCCGGTGCTCCCTGCCCCGCCGCCGGAAAACAAACCCTCCTCCGAAGGCGAAGCCTGAGCCATGCCCGCCTGCCCTCTCCGCAACGAAGAAGACATCCGCCGCCGTTTGGCCGCTTTTCACCGCCCGCCGGTAGACCCCTACCCCCGCGCAGCGCTGGCCGGGCAGCCGCGCCCCGCCGCGGTGCTCATCCCGCTCTTTCGTCAGGCGGGGGAATGGCACACCCTCTTCATTCACCGCACCGCGCCCCCGCACGACCCCCACGGCGGTCAGGTCGCCTTCCCGGGCGGCCAGCAGGAACCCGCCGACCCTTCGCCGGCAGCCACGGCCCGGCGGGAAGCCGAAGAAGAAATCGGCCTGCCCCCCCAGGCCGTGCGCGTGTTGGGCATGTTGCCGCCGCACCGTACCGTGAGCAATTTCTGGATTACGCCGGTGGTGGGGGGCATTCCGTGGCCGCTGACACTGCACCTTTCGGAAAACGAAGTGGTGCGCGCTTTCGCCGTGCCGCTGGCCTGGCTGCGCGACCCCGCCCACCGGACCCACCGCACCCGTTCGCTGGGGCCGGGCATGCCGATGATTCGCTCCATCTTTTTCCAGCCCTACGAGGGGGAAATCATTTGGGGCGCGACGGCCCGCATGGTGCTCACCTTGCTGGAAGCCTTAGGGCTGGCCACCTACGGCTGAATCAGCCCCGCTTGCAATTTTTCGCGCATTTCTTCCACAAGGCGTAGCTTGCCGGGGGTAACGATTTTGGTGTCCAAGGCGTCCACTGCCAGCGGAAGAGGCACGGCGGCCGTCTCGGGGTGCTGCCAGAGGGTATCCAGCGCGGCAGCCAAGTCGGGGCGGATGACAGCGACGAAGAGATTTTGCTCGCTTTGGGGGAGTTCCCCCACCGCGAGCAACGTTGTGTCTTGTGGCAGGGCATCGGCGCCGATCGCCGCCAGCGCGGCCGGGCCAAGCGCCAGCGTTTGGACCTTAGCCCGAAGCAGCCGCTGCAAAGCCGCAGCCCACCCATCGGCCGAGGCGCCGGAGGGGGCCAAGGCATATTGCGGGTAGGCCAGGAAAGGCGGGTGCAGCGGTCGGCACAGGCCGCAGAAATAGCGCCCGCCGTCTTCAAACGCTGCGGCGGCCGCCTTTTCGCTCTCGGCGGCCAGCAGCCCGACGCGCCAGTCGTAAGTCAGCACAGCGGCGAGGTAGCCCGCAAGAAAAGCCCGGTGCGGCAGATCGGCGGTGGCAGCATGGACCACCTGAACCCCTTTCACCGTTGCGTTTTCCGGCGGGGCAACGACCAGGCGCCGTGCCCCCGGCACTTCCGGCGGCACCACGCCGACGCCCAGCACCACCACGGTATGGGGCGGCAGGGGCTTCCCGCCTGCCTGGGCCATGAAACGTGCCCCTTCTTTTTGCGCCCGGGCCTGCAGCCAGGCCTGGGCAGCGGCTTTCAGGGCCGGGTCGGCCTGAGGCGCAAAGAGCAGCACGGCCGCGGGCGGTGCGGGGGTAGCCGTGGGCGTGGGCGGCAGTGCCGTGGGGCTGGCAGTAGCCGTGGGGGGCTGCGCAGTGGCCGGGGGCGGCGTGGCTTTCCCGCAGGCGGCCAGCAGCCAGGCAGTCAATACCAGAAAAAAGGCAGTGCGGCGTAGTACCATTGGGCTTCCCCTCCCGAAAAGCGGTGCGGGCAAAAGAGGTTATAATTGAAGCATCGTATCTATTCAGCCCTGGCAAAGAGAAACCGCAAATTCCGCAGAAAGTCATCCACAGATTAGCACCGATTGCAACCACAGAAAGCACAGAAGAACCGCAGAAAACACAGAAGTTGACTTTGCGTCTTTGCTTCCTTTGCGCTCTTTGCGTTACGCTTTGCAACCTTTGGGTCTCCTCTGCGTTTCTGTGTTCCTCTCTGCGCCTCGGCGTTTCCATCGCAGGTGGGCTGAACAGTTACGAAGCATCTTATGTTACCACGGGTGGCGCGATGATTCGTTTGGAAATTCCCGGACGCGGCGTTTTTGAATGGCAGGTTTTGGTCAGCGATGTCAACGGCACCCTGGCTGCCGATGGCCGCCTGCTGGAAGGCGTGGCAGAGCGGCTGGCGGCGGTGCGAGAGGTGCTGCAAGTGCAGTTGCTGACCGCCGACACCCACGGCCGGCAGGCCGAAATTGACCGGCTTCTGGGGCTTCAGGCCGTGCGGGTGCGCGGCGGCCACGAAGCCGAGCAAAAAGCCGCCTTTGTGCGCGACCTGGGCGCAGCCCATGTCATTGCCTTAGGCCAGGGCGCCAACGATGCCCTCATGCTCAAAGAAGCCTCACTGGGGCTTTGCGTGCTTTCGCCGGAAGGCACCGCCGTGGAAGCCCTGCAGGCCGCCGACCTGGTGGCGCCCGATGTCTTGACCGCTTTGGATCTGCTCTTGCATCCCACACGAATGCTTGCCAGTTTGCGCCGATGACCATCCCCCGCAGCCAGGCCACGCCGGAAGACCCCCGCCGTTTGCCGCCCGCCCGCCGGCGGCGGGCAGGGCGCGCCCTTGCCCCGCTGGACGCAGCCGAAAAGCACGCCTTTTGGAACGAGGCCGCCCGCCGCGCCGAGCCTTCGGTGGATTTTTTCCTGTATCTTGCGCTTGCCACGGTGGTGTGGGCGCTGGGGCTGAGCGTGGATTCTCCGGCGCTGCTGCTCTTTGGCGCGCTTCTTGCACCCCTGATGGCGCCTGTGGTTGGCCTGGGGCTGGGCATCATCACCGGCGCGGCGCGTTACTTTGGGCATGTTCTGGGCGGCATCGTGCTGGGCAGCCTGCTGGCTTTTGGCCTGGGGGCGCTGGGCGGCGCGGCCGCCCTGCTATGGGCTCCGCCGGTGCTCCACCAGGCGCCGCTGCACGCCCACCTGGCCGTGTGGGATTTCGTGGTGCTGGCCGCGGCGGCAGGATGGGGGGCCGTGGCGCTTGCCCGGCGGCCGCGTTATTTTGTGGTGCCGGGGGCGGCGCTGGCTTATGAAGTCTTCCTGCCGCTCGTCACGGCCGGCTTTGGCCTGGGCAGCGGCGCGCCCCACCTCTTCCCCGACGGCCTGGTGGTCTTTGCCGTCCACCTGGCATGGGCGGCGCTGTTCGCCGCCATGGGGTTTGCCTTCCTGGGATTCCGCCCCCTGACCCTGTTCGGCTATACGCTGAGCGGCGTGGCAGCACTGGTCGGCGGCGTGGCGCTGGTGATGGCCCTGGGTGTGGGAACGGCCGTCAGCACCCAGGT